>JASBTB010000123.1 GCA_030148645.1 Demequina sp.
CCCTGCCGGACTCGCGCGCGACACGGCCCTCGATTACACGCTGATTCGCGGCCTATCTCTTCCCGCGCTCCTCGTGACCTTGGTGGTCGCCGGGTACTTCATCGGCGCCCACAACACGCGGATTCCGCTGGTGGTCGCGACCGCCACGGCGGCGACGAACATCGGGCTCGACTTCGCGTTCGTCGGCGGCCTGGGCTGGGGTGCCACGGGAGCGGCCTGGGGCACCTTCGGCTCCGAATGGGTGGGCGCGGCCCTGGCGGTGGCACTCCTGTGGCGCCGACTCACTACGGTGCAGCGCGCGGCGGTGCTCGATTGGAGGGACCGGGCGCTACGCACCGGATGGGCGGCGCTCGCCCGCTTCAACTCGGCGCTCATGGCGCGCACTGCACTGCTGATGGCCGTCATCACGTTCGTGGCGTCGGTGGGGTCCCGGTTCGACACGCAGACGCTCGCGGCCAACGCCATCATGCTGCAACTGATGAACGTGTCGTCCTACGCGCTCGACGGCTACGCGAACGCGGCCGAGGCATTGGCGTCGCACGCCGCAGGCAGGATCGACCCGGGCGGGCTCAACGCCTCCGCGCTGGCCTCCGCGATGCCGATGGTGGTGATCGCCTTGGCATTGACCGCCGGGTACTGGTGGGGCAAGTACGGAATTCTGGCGTTGCTGACGGACCTTCCCGACGTGAGATCCACCGCCCTGGACTACTGGCCCTACATCGCGTTGTTGCCGTTGATGTCGTGGGGGGCGTGGTGGCTCGATGGCATCTACCTGGGGGCTGGCAAGTCGGGACTGATGCTGGCATCCATGCTGGTGTCGACGCTGCTCGTGTTCCTGCCGATCCTCCTGGTGGGAATCCAGACGTCGGGGTCGCTCACCAATGCGCACGTATGGCAGGCGTTCCTCGGCCTCAACGTGGCCAGGCAGGTGACTTTGGCGGCGCTCTACCCGCGTCTGGTGAAAACTCTCGCGTAGGGCAGAACTCGGCCACCACGTGGAGCGGCGAAGACTTCGACGTTGCGGGAACACTTGTGCCCCAATCGGCATTGAATAGGGCATGGCCCACACCGTTGTAGGCCACGCCCATGACACTGCGGCGCCCTCGCTTGACCGCACGCCCACGGACGGTGTGCGGGTCACGGCCGCGGTGCTCGTGTGTGGCGCGGCCGTCCTGCTCTTTGCCGTAGACGTGCGACCCTGGGGCTACGTCCCCCTCGTCGTGGGGGTGGCACTCGCGTGGACGGTCGACCGCTTGCTTGCGCGCGACCTCGCAATGATTGCGTTGGCGCTGGCCATCATCTCCACCATTTCCCTCAAGGCCGACCTGTCGAATACGGGGATCGCGCGGTTTGCCACGGCTCTTGGCCTGGCGGTGCTCGTGCCGTACGCGCTCTCGCGATGGGTGCTACGGGACCGTGCCATCCGATTCCCCATGCGCGGTGGCTGGCCCTGGACGCGCACACAATGGGCCTACATCGGCGTCGTCGTGGTTGCCGGCTATCTGATCCTGCCGTACTACTTCATCGGCTCTCAGGTGTATCGCAACTGGCCGGACGTGACCGGTGCCAACGAGATTGCCCGGCTGTTCGTGGGCGTCAACGCCGTTGGCCTCTTCGATGAACTCTTCTTCATCGCCACAGTTTTCACGCTGCTCCTACGCCACTTCCCGGCGGGGTTGGCCAACGTTCTCCAGGCGGCCGTGTTCGTCTCGTTCCTGTGGGAGTTGGGTTACCGAGAATGGGGCCCAGCGCTGACCGTGCCGTTCGCCCTGATCCAGGGGTGGATTTTCTCCTGGGCACGGTCGATACCGTATGTAATCACGGTGCACCTGTTGTTCGATGCCGTCGTCTTTGGCGTGCTGGTGCATGCCTACAACCCGGAGTTGTTCGACATCTTCGTGACGGCACCATCGGGGGCCCGTACCTGACGGGGCGCGCGGCAGATCGATCGCCGTGGTTCGAGCCGAGTCCTCCAGGAGGCTCCTGGTCATCGAGGGCGGGGGACGCCCACAGGTCGGG
The DNA here is from genome assembly GCA_030148645.1 of Demequina sp. Classification (GTDB taxonomy): domain Bacteria; phylum Actinomycetota; class Actinomycetes; order Actinomycetales; family Demequinaceae; genus Demequina. The sequence goes on from JASBTB010000123.1 coordinate 2,020, forward strand.
CCTCCTGCGTGGGTGGGACCCAGCCGTCGAGCCATGCCCGCGTACCGAAGGACTGAACGGAGGTGCCGGCAACCTGGGCGGCGAAGGCCAGGTCGCTTGCGAAGCGGTGGCTGTCCCAACCGCACTGCGCGATCCGGTGTGTCAGCGCACCATGGAAGAAGTCTCCCGCGCCACACGTGTCCACCGCACTCACCGGCTCCACCATGACCGTCCCGTCCGGCACCACAATCCCCTCGGCTCCGCACGTCACCGCGACGCCTTCCACCCCGTGATCCCTCAGGTATTCGAGAACTGCGCTGGCGTGGCGCCCCACGCCAGGCGGTGCAAAGTCGCGCGACACCACCGCGACCGTGCTGGAGCGCAGGACCTCGGGACTGTGGGGCTTGAAGCTGCCTAGGTCCACCACCACCGGGATGCCGCGCGCGCGGGCGGCCGCGGCAATCGGTAGCGCCACGGCAAGGTGGTAGCCATCGAGTTGGACGGCGCCGACTCCGTCCAACAATCCCTCGACGTCGCCCGAATCCAAGGGCCTTGCGGAAGCGACCGACGCCCGCGCTGTCGGGGAGACGACGGCGCGCTCGCCACTACCGCGCGACACCAGAATCGACGCCACCACGGCGTCGGCGTCGGTCTGCACGTCCCGGACCGTCACGCGGCGCGCCTCCAGGTCACCGCGAATGATATCCGCGATCGGACCGCGTGCCAGTGCCGTCACCAGGGTCACCGTCGCACCCAGATGGGCGGCCACCACGGCGGCGTTTGCGGCAGGACCTCCGGCGGCGAGCGTGGAGTCGAGCGCCACCGTCTTCTCGTTCGCGGTGGGCGGGCGCTCCACCAACTGGATGACGTCGAGCGTGGCGAGACCGACGAAGAGGCACGTCACTGTCATCGGATGGCGACCGCCAACCGTCCCGCACCGCAGCCGTGCGCAACGAATGCGGTGACGACGCACGCGACGCTCATGCGACGAATGCTACCCGGCGGCGGCGGTCGCAGGCTGACGGCAGGCATCGAAGCAAACATGGGGCACGATAGTGACCATGACGGATTCTCTGCGCGTCGATGGCGGTCGTCCCCTGGTGGGCGAGATCGCCGTGCGCGGCGCCAAGAACTTTGTTTCCAAGGCGATGGTGGCCGCACTGTTGGGTTCCACCCCCTCGGTGCTTCGCAACGTGCCCGAGATCCGCGACGTCAAAGTGGTCTCGTCGCTGTTGACTCTGCACGGCGTCGGCGTCAGGTATGACGTGAGCACCGGCGAACTCACGTTGGACACCGCGAACCTGAGATCAGCCGATGCCGCCCACATCGCCGACCACGCCGGGTCCTCCCGTATCCCGATTCTGTTGTGCGGACCGCTGCTACACCGACTCGGCGAGGCGGTCATTCCCGACCTCGGTGGGTGCCGCATCGGCGACCGGCCCATCGACTTTCACCTGGAAATCCTCACCAAGTTCGGCGCAACGGTCACCCAACGCGAGGACGGACTCCACCTGAGTGCACCGAACGGACTGCACGGCATCCGCCATGAGTTCGCGTTCCCCTCGGTGGGCGCCACGGAGCAGTTGCTGCTCACAGCGGTGCTGGCTGAGGGCGTGACGACGCTCCACAACGCGGCTGTCGAACCCGAGATCAAGGATCTCATCGACACGTTGCAGAAGATGGGCGCGATCATCTCGGTCGACACGGACCGGTCCATCACCATCGAGGGTGTCGAACAACTGAGGGGCTACGACCACTGGTCTCTGACCGACCGCATCGAGGCCGGATCGTGGGCCGCGGCCGCGCTCGCCACGCGCGGCGACATCTTTGTCAAGGGCGCCCAGCAGCGCCACATGGGCATGTTCCTGAACGTGTTCCGTAAGGTGGGTGGCGAGTTCGAGGTGACCACGGACGGCATCCGTTTCTTCCACCCAGGCACCGACCTCAAGCCGATCGCACTCCAGACCGACGTCCATCCCGGGTTCATGACGGACTGGCAGCAGCCGATGGTCGTGGCGTTGACTCAGGCCAGAGGCCTCAGCATCGTCCACGAGACCGTGTACGAGAACCGCTTTGGCTTCACCGAAGCCCTGGAGAAAATGGGCGCCCAGGTGCAGCTGTACAAGGAGTGTCTTGGTGACAAGAAGTGCCGCTTCGGTCAGCGAAACTTCAGGCACTCCGCCGTGATCAGCGGGCCCACGCCGCTGAGGGCGGCCGACATCGAAGTGCCGGACCTGCGGGGCGGTTTCTCCCACCTGATCGCCGCACTCGCGGCCGAAGGAACGTCCACCGTGTCCGGCATCGGCATCATCGACCGCGGCTACGAGAACTTCCGCGCCAAACTGACGGCTCTGGGCGCGAAAGTCGAGGCATAGCAGTCATGGTCAAGAGAACTCCGTTGCGGCAACCCCAAAGCGTGCTGTACAGAACTGCGGCGGGTGTGATCCGATCCGTGTTGTGGCTCATGACGCGCAAGGACTGGCACGGCATGAACGACATGCCAGCCGAGGGAGGCTTCATCGCCGTCTCGAACCATGTGACGTATGCGGACCCCCTGACGTTCGCTCACTTTCTGTACAACTCGGGCTATGCCCCGCACTATTTGGCGAAGTCCACGCTGTTCGACTTGCCCGTCGTCGGAACTATCCTGCACAAGACCAATCAAATCCCCGTGCATCGCGGCTCGATGCGTGCCAAGGATGCGGTGGACACCGGCATGAAGGTGCTCGGCTCCGGCGGCGTGATCGCGATGTTCCCCGAGGGCACCCTCACCCGGGATCCCGACCTGTGGCCGATGGTCGCGCGCACCGGAGCGGCACGCATGGCGCTCCAGTCCGGAGTCCCGGTGATCCCCGTCGCCCAGTGGGGCGCGCACCGCCTGCTCGGCCGCTACAGCACAGTCATCCGGCCGTTCCCGCGCAAGAAGATTACGGTGAAGGCTGGCCCGCCGATCCCACTCGATGACCTGCGGCAGCGGCCGCACGACAACGATGTGCTGCGTGAGGCAAGCACGCGCATCATGGACGCTCTCACCGACATGGTGGAAGAGATGCGCGGACAGAACGCACCCGCCGTTCGCTTCGACATGCGAAAGAAGCCCACGTAATGCGGGCGGCCGTGTTGGGCGCCGGTGCGTGGGGAACCACGTTTGCGGCGGTGCTCGCCGATGCTGGTCTCACGGTGACCTTGTGGGGACGCGACGCGGCGGTCGCGCAGGAGATCGCCGCGACACACCGTAATGAACGCTTTCTGCCAGGCGTCGAGTTGCCGGCATCGGTGGTGGGCACCACCGATGCCGGGCTCGCGCTGGACGGCGCCGAACTTGTGGCCGTGGCGTTGCCCTCGCAGCGAGTGCGGGGCATCGTCGCTCCTTTTGCGTCTCGGGTAAGTCGCGACGCCATCGTCATCTCCCTCATGAAGGGTATGGAACGTGGCACGCATGAGCGCATGAGCGAAGTGTTGGGCGAGGTATGGGACGTCGAGCCCGAGCGCCGCGCCGTGGTCTCGGGCCCCAACCTGGCCAAGGAGATTGCGGCCAAGCAGCCCACCGCCACGGTCATCGCGTCGCAAGCGGAGGCAACCGCCGAGGCCGTAGCCCGTGCGACCGCGTCGAGCTACTTCCGTCCCTACACGAACACCGACGTGGTCGGTGTGGAACTCAGTGGCGCCTACAAGAACGTCATCGCGGTCGCTGTGGGCATCGCCGATGGAATGGGCTTCGGCAATAACACCACCGCCACGGTAATCACCAGGGGTCTTGCTGAGATCACACGGCTGGGACTGGCGCTCGAGGCGAAGCCCGACACGTTTTCCGGGCTCGCCGGCATGGGTGACCTCATCGCGACGTGCGCCTCTCCGCTGTCCCGCAACCACACGCTCGGCTCGTACATTGGCGCAGGAGCGCAACTCGCGGACGCGATCGCCCGCACGGGTGGTACCGCGGAGGGCGTGACCACGTCACAGTCGATTCAGGAGTTCGCGCGTAACCACGGCGTGGACGTTCCCATTTGCGACGCGGTGGTGGCGATGCTGCACGAAGGCCAGCCCAAGGAGGCGGTGCTCGGTGCGTTGTTGGCACGCCCGCGCAAGGCGGAGGGTGCATGAGGTCGCCCCGGCGCACCGTCGCCGTGCTCTTCGGGGGGCGCTCGTCAGAACACGAGGTCTCCTGCACGACCGCGGGCGGGGTGCTGGGAGCGATCGACCGTGAGCGGTGGGACGTCGTCGCCGTCGGCATCGGGCGCGACGGGTCGTGGACTCTCCAGAGCTCCGACCCGTCCGATTGGGCGTTGACCGAGGTTGGCATGCCCCACGTGGTCCCCAGTAGCCACCGGGTACTCCTTCCCGCCGCCGCAGACACCGCTACGTGGCGTCGGGAAGACGACGGCGTGGTGACCGCGTTGGCCGATGTCGACGTGGCATTCCCCCTGTTGCACGGCCCGTGGGGCGAGGACGGCACCATCCAAGGCGCGATGGAACTCGTGGATGTGCGCTACGTCGGGTCGGGGGTGCTGGCCTCCGCCATCGGCATGGACAAGCAGTTCATGAAGGCGGCCTTCAGGGCGCAGGGCCTTCCCGTCGCCGACGACGTGGTGATCGCCCCGGGAGACTCGCCGGGGGCTTTCAGGGCGCAGATCGAAGCCCTCGGCCTGCCAGTGTTCGTCAAGCCAGCCCGCGCGGGGTCCAGCATGGGAATCTCGCGCGTGGACTCGTGGGACGAGCTCGACGCAGCGGTCGCTGGCGCCATCACGCACGACCCCAAGGTGCTGATCGAGCGGGGGATGAGCGGGCGGGAAATCGAGACGGCCGTACTCGGTGCCCGTGACGGGGTGCGCACCTCGATGCCGGGGGAGATCGTCACCGCGGGCGACCACGCCTTCTACGACTTCCACGCCAAGTACTTCGACACCGACCATGTTCGGCTCGACTGCCCGGCCGTCCTTGCGCCCGACGACGCCGCACGCATCAGGGAGTTCGCGGCTCGTGCGTACGCGGCGGTCGCGGCCGAGGGCATCGCACGGGTGGACGTGTTCTACGCGCCGGACGGCACCGTCACGGTGAACGAGATCAACACGATGCCGGGATTCACCCCCACCAGCATGTACCCACGCATGTGGTCGGCCACGGGAGTCACCTATCCCGAACTGGTCGAGGAACTGCTGCAGGCCGCGTTGTCGCGCTCGACGGGTCTGCGCTAACGCCAACGAAAGGAACCGAATCGATGCCTACTCTTGCCATTGTCGGGGCCGGCCCCGGACTCGGAGCCGCCGTCGCGCGCAGGTTCGGCCGCGAGGGATACTCGGTCGCACTGATCTCGCGAGTCCAGGCCAAACTCGACGGACTCGCGCAACAACTCACGTCCGAGGGGATCACGGCGCGCGGCTTCGCGGCCGACGTGCTGGAACCGACACAACTGACAGCGGCGCTGAAGACGGCCGCCGCCGAACTGGGCGACATCTCGGTCATGCAGTACAGCCCGCTGCCGTTCCGCAGTTTCCTGAGGCCCGTGCTCGAGACGCCTCCGGAGCTAGCGCTCGAGGCGTTGCAGTTCTCCTTGTTGGGCCTGATGCACGCAGCGGGCGCAGTGCTGCCCGCGATGCGTGAGGCAGGAAACGGCAGCATCGTCCTCATCAACGGCGGGACCTCGGTGCAGGCCCGCGCAGACTTCGCGGGCACGTCGATAGCGTTTCCTGCCGAAAGCGCGTACGGCCAGATGCTCCACGACGCGCTCGCGGACGAGGGCATCCGCGTGGCCCAACTCGTCATCCCTGGCGCCATTGCCAAACTGAGCCTGGACAACGGTATCGACGACGTGGCGCAGCGCATCTGGTCGATGCACCTGGGGCCAGGCCCGTTCCGCGAGATGCTTGTTCCCCTGGATCAGGGCCGAGAGTAGCGATGCCTGTGCGCGGGTCCGCTTGCCCGCATCAACGGCGCCTGCGTCACCTGCATTGAAGCCCCGTCGGGTCGGCAAGCGCCACCGCCGGACTAAACTGCCCCAAGACCTCACCCACCGCCTGTTCGTCGCGGACCTTGGGGATCACCACCTCGGTTGCGGGATCGCGGCCGAAAGCGGTCGCGCGCCACAGGGTGTCCTCCTCGAACACCAGCCAGTCGGCCGACCCCGCGGGAGTGTCGATCGCGACGCAGCGCTCACCGGAAGGGCCGGGTAGTTCCACTCCACAGCGGACGACGATCCGCGGCGCGTCGCCGTAGGCGGCGGTTGCCTGGGAAGACGTTTCCTGGCGCGCGAGGCCGCCCACATCGTCGGGAACTGCCAGCATGACGGGCGCGCATCGGGGGTCCGCCGCATAGGGCGCAGGCTCCACCACGACGGGAGCGGTGCATCCCGAGACGGCGAGCACCGCGATCACGGCTAGCAACGAAAGTGGGCGGTGCACGACACCAGCGTAGGCCACCGCTGGGTAGTCTGTGGGGGACCCAAGGGAGATCATGACCGACCAGAATTGCGTGCCGTTGCTCGTTCACCCCGACGAGTCCTACGCCAAGCCGTCGCTGCTGCGGCATTGGATGGTTCCCCTCCTCATCAATGGTGCAGTCGCGGTTGCGGTCTTCGCCGTGATCGACAGCGGGTGGCGTTACGCGGTGGCTGCGGTGCTGCTTGCGGGGGGACTGGTGACAGCCCGCACCTATTGGGTGTCGGGAGCGTTGGCGACGGGACGCATCTCGTTGCTCGACGGGCGTGTCAAGGACGGCAGGTGGCAGCTTGCGGGCCTGGCGAACGTGACATCGTTGCGCACGTGGGTCACGTTCGACGCGGGGGGTCTCCTTACGCTGACCCGTACCGGTCGCGAGGGCGCCCGCGCCTATATCGTCTCCGATGGCCATGCTTCGACTGGATTTCGTTCGGCGGTGGACTGGGACGCTGAGAATGCGCCCGCGCTGATCGATGCGGCACGCGCGCACGGTTACACCGTGCGCTTCGAGGAGTGACGTGACCACAATTGGCGAGATGGGTGAAGACGCGCTCATCCATCTGTTCGCGACGCGCCTTCCCAACACCGACGCCGCACTGTTGGGCCCGGGGGACGATGCTGCGGTGCTGTCCGTGGACGGCGACCTGGTGGTGTCGTCGGACGTGCTGATCGAGGGTCGGCACTTTCGCCGCGAGTGGAGTACCGCCGCCGATGTGGGTTGGCGTGCTGCGATGCAGAACATCGTGGATATCGACGCGATGGGCGCCGTGCCGACCGCCCTGCAGGTCACGCTGGCTGCGCCGCCCGACACGGATGTGAAGTGGGTGCTCGGCTTCGCCGATGGGCTGCGCGAGGCGTGCGAGCCGCACGGCGTCGGCGTGGTCGGTGGTGACTTGTCCGGCGCGTCCGAGATCGCGATTTCGGTCACCGCGCTCGGCGAAACCCACGGCGTGAACCCGGTGACCCGCGCCGATGCCACGCCGGGGGACTCAGTGGCGGTCTCGGGGCCCCTTGGTGCGGCCGCAGCGGGCCTGGCCCTGCTGGCGGCGGGAGTGGGTGACGGTCTCGAGGCGATTGGCCTGTTCTTGCGGCCTCGGCCGCTCATCGGCGCGGGCCTTGAGGCGGCCCTGCGGGGGGCCACGGCGATGATGGATGTGTCGGACGGGCTACTGCGGGACGCCGGGCGGATAGCCCGAGCATCTCAGTGCGGGATCGCGATCGACAGTGCGGCGGTGCCCGTGCACCCCGCGGCGACGCAAGCCGCCCGCGTGCTGGGCGTGGCGGCGCTCCCGTGGGCCCTTACCGGGGGAGAGGATCACAGTTTGCTGGCGACGTTCCCACCAGGTGCGTTCCTGCCGGACGGATGGACGCTGGTGGGCGTCGTCGCTTCCGACTTCCCGGGGGTTCGGGTGGACGGCGCGATTCCCGATGCGTTGGGATGGGATCACTTCGCGTCATGATTCGGCGCGCCCAGTATCGAGGGCACGGGGGTAGAACCGGGCTCCTTAGCGGATAGCCTGTGAGCGTGGGCAACAAGCAGAAGGACAAGCCGCGTACGGTTGCGCTCTCGCTCGGGGCCGGTGGGGCGCGCGGGTACGCGCACATCGGCGTCATTGAGGAGATTGAGGCCCGCGGCTGGGAAATCGTCGGCGTCGCGGGAAGTTCGATGGGGGCCGTCATCGGCGGCCTGTACGTCGCAGGCGGTATGCAGAGCTATCGCGAGTGGGTCGTCGGTCTCAGTCGCATCGATGTCATGCGGCTTGTGGAACCCGGGATGGGTGGCGCGGCCCTGCTGCGGGCCGACAAGGTGATGTCTCGGGTGAACAAGCACCTGGGCGACCTCAACATCGAGGACGCGCGGCTACCGTACACGGCCGTTGCCGTTGACCTCGTGAGCGAGCGCGAACTCTGGTTCACCTCAGGGCCCATGATCGACGCCATGCGCGGCTCAATCGCCATCCCGTCCGTGTTCACTCCGTTGGTCAAGGACGGCATGGTTCTGGCCGACGGCGGGCTACTCAATCCTGTCCCGGTGGCTCCCCTCGCCACGGTGCGCGCCGACGCCATCATCGCAGTCAATCTTTCCGGAGCACCTGCAACGCGTCCGGTCAACGGGGCCGACTCGGGCGGTGGTCACCGCGCGTCCAAGATCAGGTTTGCTTCCTTGCCACATGTGATCGAGCCAGCAATTCGTTCGCTGCTACCGAGTCTGGACAGGTTCGACGACGACACGAAGTCCCGCGTGAAGCCTCCCCACGTCAATCTGAGCACGTTCGATATCGTGGACCGCTCGCTACACCTGATGCAAGATGCCGTCATGCGCTACCGGCTCGCCGGGTACCCGCCGGATGTGCAAGTCGATATTCCCGTCGATGCATGCGGCACCCTCGACTTCCACCGGGCCAAGGAACTCATCGCCCTGGGGCGTGAGCGTGCGCGAGCCACGTTCGACGCGTGGGACAAGGACCCGGCGTCGTCCCCGTGACTGGGTGCGCCGGGAAAACACCACGGGCGCCTTCCGTGAGGGAAGACGCCCGGTTCGGGGGTGAGGAAGACGTGGCTAGCCCCTACGGACGACCTTGCCGGCCTTGAGGCACGAGGTGCACACGTTGAGGCGTTTGGGGCTACCCGCCACCACGGCGCGCACGCGCTGGATGTTTGGGTTCCATCGGCGCTTGGTCCGACGGTGCGAGTGGGAAATGGAGTGCCCGAAGGACGGGCCCTTGCCACAAACGTCGCAATTGGCTGCCACGATGGTTCTCCTAGAGTCTTGAGCGCGCGGTACCTCGTGAAGGTCGCGACACGATGAATGCCCGCGTCCGGGCAACCGCATTAGGGTATCCGACAAGGACCCGGATTGCCAATCAGGCGCGGCGCCCTCCGGGACGCCGCATCGCAAGCACAGGAGGAGCATGCCAGCCGACTCGCACGAACTGCGCCATTGGCTGGCATCGGGCGCGCTCGCACTCAAGCGCGCCCGCCATCGACTCGACGCCATCAATGTCTTTCCCGTGCCGGATTCCGACACGGGAACCAACCTCTACCTGACCCTTCAGGAGGGCAATCGGGCCGTCACGAAGTTGCCTCCCAGCGCTAGCCACCGCGAGGTGGTCGCGGCATTTGCGCGCGGTGCCTTGTTGGGGGCACGCGGCAACTCGGGCGTGATCGTCTCGCAGTACCTCACGGCGTTCCTGACTCACGTCGACAAGGCGGGTGGGCTGAGCAACGCGAAGCCATCCTCGATTGCTGTGGCGCTTCAGGAGGCGGCCGATGCCGCGTACTCGGCGGTAGGGGCGCCCGTCGAGGGAACGGTCCTGTCGGTGGCTCAGGCCGCCTCAAGCGGTGCCGCCGAGGCGGTAGCGGCCAAAGCAGGCCGTGACGACGTGATCGTCGCGGCGGTGGTGGCGGCGCGCGCCGCGTTGCGCTCGACGAGCGACGACCTTCCCGCAGCCCAGGCGGCAGGCGTGGTCGACGCTGGTGCGGCGGGCCTGGTATTGCAGTTGGAGATGCTGGCGGAGACTCTGGCGGGAAGTCAGGTGCTCAGCGGTCTTGACTACGTCGAGTGGGAGTTGGCGTCGACGGGCAAGGGAGTCGTCGCCGTTGCGGTAGGCCATGAAATCCCGGCCGCAGGCGGTGCCTACGAGGTGATGTTCGTGGCCCGGGCACCCCAACGCGGTACCCACGCGAAACTGGCACCGGACCGCGAGCTGACCGCGAACCTCGCGGCGCTTGGCGATTCGGTCGCCGTGACGGCAAGCCACGGACTGGTGCACGCTCACGTTCACACCAACATGCCCGACCAAGCCGTCGACGAGGGCGTCGACCGTGGCGCGCGGCAGATTCTGGTGAGCGCCATCTGCATGGGGGATGCGGGGGAGTCGCACGAGTCACGCAACGGCACCGGAATGGTGGCCCTGACGTCGTGTCCCGGACTGGCGGCGCTGCTGGCCGACGCGGGCGCCACTGTCCTCGTGGTGCCCGACCCTTCCCAGTTGAAGCGGCGAGAATTGCGACGCGCCGTGCGGGAGGCGTCATCCTTTGGGGTCGTGATCGCCGCCGGCAACGAGCAGTTGCGGGCGACCGCCGAGGAACTGGCCAGTCGCAAGGCAGCAGGGCGAGTGACGGTATTGCCAGCGCAGCATGAGGCGCACGTGATCGCTGCTGTCGCGGCGGGAGCCATGGTCACTCCTGGGGAACCGCTCGCCGAGGTGATGCACGGGGCGGTGACGCGCTGCGATGTCGTGAGTTCAAGCCCCGACGCGATCGATGACGACGTGGACAGGCTGCTTAGGCCCAACACGGAGGTTGTGACGGTCATCCTCGCCCGTGGTGTCCCGGACGCCACCGCGGACTCCGTCCGACTGTCGGCTGCCACCGTGTGCCCGCAGGCCGATGTGAATGTGTACCAGGGAGGACATGTGTTGCCGGGGGTGCTGGTCGGTGTGGAGCGGGGCGCGTGAGCGACGTGCTCGAGGAGTCGCTGGTCAAGGTGCTCGGCGCCCGCACGTCAAACTCTCTCGCCAAGTTAGGCCTCGTCACCGTTGAAGACCTGCTGCGGCACTACCCGCGCAGGTACGGGACTCCCGGTGAGTTGACCGACATGGGCGCGCTCGCCTTGGGCGAGCACGTCACGGTGATGGCCGAGGTGCGCTCCACCACGGTGCGCCAGATGCGGTCGCGAGGCGGCGCCATGCTGGAGGCCATCGTGACGGACGGGCGTGACACCCTGCAGTTGACGTTCTTTGCCAAGCGCGCAGGAATGCTCCGAGGGCACGAAGACAAATTGCGCGCGGGGCGCATGGGCCTGTTCACGGGGACGGTGGGCGACTATCGCGGCCGCCGCCAACTGGTGCACCCGGACTATCTCATCGTCGGGCTTGACGCTGCCGACGCCGAAGAGGCGACCGTCGAGGCGTCGCGCCCCATCCCGATCTATCCCGCCGGGGCGTCCGTGCCGACGTGGCGCATCGGCCGTTCCGTGCGCACGGTTCTCGACCCGCTGACGGAGGCGGACGTGCCCGACCCCATTCCCCAGCACCTGAGGGAACTGCACCACCTGCCGACCCTGCTCGAGGCGCTACGAGGGGTGCACGTGCCCAACGACCAGGAGCACGTGAACCGTTCTCAGCGCCGACTGAAGTACGAAGAGGCCCTGGTCTTGCAGACCGCCCTCGCTAGACGCCGAGCGGACAGGGAGTCGCATGCGGCTGTACCTCGGCCCGCCGTGACCGGTGGTCTTCTCGATACGTTCGACACGAGGTTGCCATTTACGCTCACAGCTGGCCAGATTGCGGTGGGACGAGAGATCTCCGCCGACCTCGCGCGGCCCACGCCGATGCTGCGTCTGCTGCAGGGCGATGTGGGTTCGGGGAAAACCGTGGTGGCGCTGAGGGCCATGCTTGCTGTGGTCGACGCTGGGGGGCAGGCAGCGCTGCTGGCGCCTACCGAGGTACTTGCCTCCCAGCATGAGCGCACCGTGCGCGATCTGCTCGGCCCGCTTGCGCAGGGCGAAATGCTCGGCGAGGCGCAGGTGGCCACGCGAGTGACGTTGCTGACGGGTTCCCAGGGGTCGGTGCGCAAACGGCAGGCGCACGCGGACGCGGCGTCGGGCGCCGCGGGAATCGTGGTGGGAACACACGCCCTGCTGAGTGAAACGGTCCAGTTCGCGGACCTCGGTTTGGTCGTGGTCGACGAACAACACCGATTTGGCGTGGAGCAACGCGACCAGTTGCGTGCGCGCGGAAAGAGCGTGCCTCACACGCTCGTGATGACGGCCACGCCCATTCCCCGCACGGTGGCGATGACGGTGTTTGGCGACTTGGAGACGTCCCTCCTGACCGAGCGGCCCGCGGGGCGTGCCGATACCGTGACCCATGTGGTGCCTGCCGCAAACTCCGCATGGATGAGCCGCATCTGGCAGCGCATGCGCGAGGAGGTCGACGCTGGCCGACGGGCCTACGTGGTGTGCCCGCGGATTGAGGGCGACCTACCCGAGGACGATGCGGAGCCCGACCCCGAGGTCGGTGACGTGGATACCGCAATGCTCGACGTCGCCGACGCTCCCGTCACCACGGCCCGCCCGGCGCTCGGGGCGGTGGTCGATGTCGCAAACAGGTTGCGAAGCCTGCCAGCGATGGCGGGCATCGACATCGGTATCATGCATGGTCGCCTCACCGCAGACCAGAAGGACGCCGCCATGGCGTCCTTTGCCGACGGTTCCACGCCCATTCTGGTATCGACCACCGTGATCGAGGTGGGTGTGGACGTGCCTCAAGCAAGCACCATGGTGGTGCTGGATGCCGAACACTTTGGAGTGTCACAGCTTCACCAGTTGCGCGGCCGCGTGGGCCGGGGGGCGCAGCCAGGGCTGTGCCTGCTCGTCAGTCACGCACCACCGGGCAGCTCCTCCCTGGAGCGACTGTCCGCGGTGGCCTCGACGAGCGACGGGTTTGTGCTTGCAGAGAAGGATCTTGAGTTGCGTCGAGAAGGGGACGTGCTTGGCGCGGCGCAATCCGGTGGGCGCAACTCGCTCAGACTGTTGCGCGTTGTCCGTGACTCCCAGATCCTCGCGACCGCTCGTGATGACGCCCGTGCGCTGATCGACACCGACCCGACCCTTGAGACTGCGCCCGCGCTCGCCGATGCCATCGGCGCGTGGCTGGGCGAGCGCGAGGACTACCTCGAACGGACGTGAGCCAGCTCTCTCCGGGCGTTTCGATGGCATATTCCACCCGGCGAATCGCCGGTGAGGGGGTATGTCCGGAATGAGCCCCGGCCGCAACCGAACGACAATGGCGAACGCTCATTTGTGAGGTTGCGGCCGGGGCTCATTTCCCAGAGCGATAGACT
>JASBTB010000127.1 GCA_030148645.1 Demequina sp.
ACTCCCGACCCCGGCGAACCCTTCGTGTACACCATTCGGGTCAGCTGTTCGGAGGCGTCATGCCTCAATGCCCAGCTCGACGATGCGTTACCTGCGGAACTTGCTGGATACAGCATCGAAGATGTGGCGTTCAACCCCAGCGCCGCCACCATCCCGCGTGACATCACGTGGACGGTCGACGGCGTCGCGGGGACGTCGGCCCCCGCGACAGTCACGGCGGACACGCAATTGCGCGTCGACTTCACGGGCGCGGTCACTGCACCCACTGGGGTCGGCCTTCAGAACGGGCAGACCTTCACGGTTCTTCTGACGTTGCAGGTGCCCACGGAGTTGCCACCCGGGACCACGCAAATCGTCAACACCGCCACCACCAGGGCCGACAACTCGTCCGACTCGGCGGACTCCGCCACGATCACCGTGACCATGCCCGAACGCATTGCGGTGGACGTCACCAAGACCTGGACTCCCTCCACGCAGACGTTCCAGGTGGCAAGGGCGTCAGCGATCGCGCTGGCGGCAACCAACACCTCCAACATCTTTGTCGACTCGCTGGTGGTGCAAGAGCCGCAGGCCGCCTCCAACGGCGCGACCAGCCTCGATGCGTCGAACCCGTTCGCGATCAAAGACTTCACGGGCTTCGACGCGTTCACCATGCCAGCAGGAGCCACCACTGTCCAGGTGGATGCGTACGTCTACGAGGCTGGCACCGGTACCTGGCGGTGGGAGACGGGGATCCCGGCGGCCACTCCTGCGTTGCCCAGCACCGTCGTCGCGGGCGACGCAGCAGGCCTGCGCTTTGTGTTCGCGGGAGGCTCGATCGAGCCGGGCGCGTCGACGGCGGTGACGCTCGATCTCGCCCAACGCGCCACCGACCGGTCAGGCGCAGATCTGTCCTCAGCCGTCCAGACCGTCCCCAACGTCGTCGAGGCGACGGTGACCGCTGGCGGTCAAACTCCTGCCACGGACACTGCTACCGCGACTCATACGGTCAACCCCGCGACCCTGCTGGCGACGACCACCAAGGACATCACACCCAACCGGATCGCCGCAGGCGCGACCGCAAGCGGCCGCATCGTCGCGACCAACGCCTCCGATGTGGGGGTCGTGGAACTGCGCGCGGCCGATCTGAACTTTTTCACGGCCGAGATCACCTTCGGAGGATTCACCTCGGCCCCCACGTGGCCGACGGGTGCCGACACGGCTGCCGTGATCTATCACCCGCTGGACGGCAGCCCTGCGGTGACCGTTGCGTTCGCCGATGGCGCGGTCCCGACGGCGCCCACCTCGCAGGTTTCCGGGTTCGAGGTCGTCTACACATCGGCAGGTGGCGCCATCGAAGCCGCCTCGTTCGGCGTCATCGATTTCGATATCGACACGACTGAGGCCGCGATAGGCTCGCTTGACTCGGTCACCACCACCAACACGGTGCTGACCACGGTCGAGGCCGCCAATGGGCTCACGGACAGCGCGACCGACACCGCAAACCTTGTGTTGCTTCGACCCGCTATCGACGTCACGCTGAACAAGTCGGTGTTGCCGTCCGCCGCAGTCGCTCCCGGCGAACGTGTCGTGACGTCGTTGCGCACGCGCCTGACCACCACCTCCGACTACATCACCGCAGACCAGATTGTGGTCGCGGACTCATGGAGCGGCGTCGGGAGTTTCTGGGACGCCTTCACGCTGGACAGTTTCGCGCCCACGCAGGTCCCCGCGAACACGACGCTCACCGTCGAGGTGCTGGGCCCGGACACGGCGACGTGGGTCGACGTGGGCAGTTTCGCCCCGAGCCCGACGCCGTTCCTTGCGTCGATGACTCAGGGCGAGTTGGCGACAGCCCTGGCGAGCGAGTCCTTCACTGTGGCGCAGGCCACCGGAATCCGTTTCACGTTCAACACGCCGACGGGCTTCGCGTCCGACACCACCGTCACCCCCTACGTGGTCTCACGGGCGCGGGCCACTCTCCGTAGTGGTGGGGCGACCGCACCGGTAGCCGACCAAACGGTCGTGTATCAGAACTCTGGCTTCGCGGGAGGATCTGGTCAGACGCAGAGCGGCACGCCGCTGAGCGACACCGACACGGACGTCGACCCTGCCACTGTCGAGTCGGGTGCGGGTACGGGCCCCGCGTCCATCGCGAAGGCATGGAGCCAACTCACGGTTCCGGCGCAGTCAGATGCGGAGCGCTCCACGAGCCTTGCATGGTCCGTCGGGGAGTCGAACGAGCAAGTGACGATCACGGATTCAGCGGGCCTCGGGGACCCGGCGACGCCTGAGGACACCGTCTTCGAGGCGTTCGATCTGGTGTCGATCGACCCCATCGCGGCTTCCAATACGCCATTCACCAACGGCTGGTACCTGAAGTACGACACCGTCGACTCCGTTGAGCTCTACCGTGGCGGGGCGTGGGTCACGGTGGCAGAGCCTGGTGTCGGCTGGGTCAACGCAGCGGGCCGCTTCGTGGGTTACGACCTGACGTCCACGGAGGTGGCCGAGGCCACCGGCGTCCGGATCGTCCTCAGCGAGAACGCGGCTGCGCGAACCGCCGCTCGCCAGGCGGGCACCGCGTACGATCCCTACGCCCCCGAGGTTGGCAGCGGCGTGGCATCGAGCAGCGAATCCCGCGAGTTCTCGTTGACGTGGCGCCTACGCGACAAGATGCGCGTGAGTGACGCCTGGGTGAGCGACGCGGCAACCTACAACACCGTCGACCAAGGAGTGGTCGACAACACCGTGTTGTTGGAGGCCACCCCGGTGGGAGGCGGCCCACTCGCGACCGGAACCGCCAACGACGAGATCCTCATTACCAACCCGGGTCCGGGAGTCACGGTGAGCAAGTCCGTCTCGCCGACCTCGCCCCTGTACGTGCCCATGGCGGGAACATCGGCGTCGAGCTACCCGACCGCCAGGTTCACGGTGGTGGCTCGCAACAACTCCGTGTCGCAGGCCTCCTATGTGCGGGTCATGGACTCGCCGGTATGCACCGACGCCGAACTCATTGATGCCTGTGAATCTCCGGCCACAACTGCCGGAGCGCTCGCCGACCCGTTCACGCCCGGTGTCGACTGGCTGACGACGCCCGGTCAGGGAAACCCGTTTGACCGCTTCACTGTGACCAAGGTGACCATCGCGGCCTCACAACCAGCCGAGGTGGACCTCGACGCGTCAACGGTGTGGCTGTTGCGCTACGTGTCGGGCGTGTACTCGACCGCGAGTTTCACGGCCACGGACGTCAACACAATGTCCGCCAACGCGTTGAGCGACGTCGTCGGGATATCGGTGACGTTCCAGGACACGGACCCTGCCTCCGAAGGTGGCGCCATCTCCGCAGGCAACAACCTGACCGTCACGCTGGACACCCGCCTGCGCACCCACCTGCGCGTCAGCGGCGAGGCGCAGACTGTTGCGGCCAACGAACGGGTCACCGTCCCGAACCGCGCCTTCGCGCAGTCCTACGACCCGGTGCTCAACGATGGCGTCCCGACCGGTGCGGTGGATGATGCCTCCGCCCGGCTCACGGGCGGCGATATCAACGTGGCCGCCCTGAAGTCGATTGCCCCCGCGGCGCTGACCGAGCCCACGCGCACCGAACCCGTCACCGTCACGCTCGGCGCGAACCAAGGCACGGCGCCGGTCAGTTCACTGCCGCCAGCGCAGGTGCGTCTCACGGACGACGCCTCCACGTCGCCAGTTTTTTGGAACCAGTTCTCCTTCACAGGGCTGGGAACGCTGACGCCCCCGGCGGGCGCCGACCAGGTGGTGGTGTCCGTCTACGGGCCATTTGGGCCTGCGGGCACCATCGCATGGGTGTCGAGTGCCGCGACACCGGCGTCGGCGGCGACCGTGCCAGTGCCGGTGGGCCTCTATGGGGACATCCAGGGCTTGCGGCTCGCGTTCTCTCGGGCAGACGGCGGGTTCTTTTCCGACACCATGCCGGCCGCACGATGGAGCACGTCCTCGACCTTCACCGTTGCCCTGAGGGACACGTATCGGGACTCCGGAGCACCCGTGGTCCTGGCGGGGACGATCGACAACACGGTGACCGTCATCAGCGACCGGCTCAACGGTGAGACGTCGGTCGAGAGGTCCGCCACTGCCCAGATCGCGCTGAGCCCTGGAACCTATCGACTCTCGGTCAACAAACTCGCGAACGAAGGCAACCGTACCGTCAGCGCGGGGGAGTCGGTGCCGTGGGATGTGACCTTCGCGAATACGGGCACGGGATTCCTCACGATTGCTGAGTTGCGGGACACATTGCCAGCGCAACTGGTGTACCTCGGCGACACGACGCCCGTGTACACGCCCGATGCGTCGGGTATGCTGCCAGCGCCTTCCGCAATGGCACAGGTGGGCGACGAACTCGTGTTTACGTGGCCAGACGATGCACGCACGATGGCGCCGGGGGAGACGTTCTCCGTGAGGCTGATGCTTGAGGTGCAACCGGGCCTTGCAGCTGGGGAACGTGCCACGAACGAGATGACGGTGACGACTGCGGAGACGCTGGCGGCGTGTGGCAACATCGACCAAGGCGGTTCCACCACGTCGGCGTGGTCGAACGACCCGGCCACCTGTGGCACCACGGACTACGTCACACCCAGCGTCGGGCCAAACCTGTTCACTGTCAAAGGCGTGCGCGGCTCACTCGACGGGGCGTCGAATCCACTCAACCCCCAGCAGGAGTGCAGGGCGTCACTGATGGCAACCGGCGGTTCGTACTACCGTGCGCCCTGTGCGGCCAACAGCGTCATCGGCGGAGTTGACGACTGGGTGCTGCGGGCGCAGAACGCAGGCACTACTGGCCTGGACGAGTTGGTCGTCTTTGACGCTCTTCCAGCGCGGGGCGACACGTATCTGATCTCAGGGTCTAGCCGCAGCTCGACCTATCGCCCGCAACTGCTCGACAACCTCGACATCGCCGCCCCGACGGGAGCGGACGTCCTGGTGGAGGTCACGCTCTCCCCGAACCCTTGTACCGCCACGTGGGCTGGCCTCGAAGGACAGGCACCGTGCGAGCAGAACTCAGAGGTGTGGACCGTGTCGGGGCCCGGGATTGACTGGTCCGCCGTCACCGCCTTCCGGATCACGCTTGACTTTGGTTCCACGGATGCCGGAATGCTGGCTCCTGGGGAGTATGTGGACGTGACGTACGGCACCACGAACGTCGCGGCCACCGTGGCGGACCCCACGGGTGCGGAGGTCGATGTGCCGGTCGAGGATTCGTACGCGTGGAACCAGTTTGGGGTGAAGTACCTCGACACCGGGGCGACCACGTATCGCAAGATCGCGCCCGCGCGCATGGGTATTCACCTCATGACCGGCGCTCTTCAGATCGATAAGGTGGTCACGGGTGCCTATGCTGGCTCCGCGCCCAGCCGGTTCGTGGTGGATGTCGCTTGCACGGTGCAGGGCGCGCCACTCACCATGGGGGCGTTGTCCCAACTGCAGTTCGGGGGCGCGGACGGTCTCTCAAGCGTGATCGAGGGCCTGCCCGTCGGCGCCGAGTGTGTCCTGACGGAGTCAGATTCGGGCGGCGCAGATGTGGTGACCTTCGTAGGCCAGGGCGTTCAGCGTGTCACGGGCACGAGTGCGTCGGTGCCCGTCTCCGCAGGGACGGTGGCCGTCACACTCACGAACAGTTTCGACAGCGAGCTCGCGTCCACCGGCGTCACGGGCCTCGCAGGCATGATGCTGACCGCCATAGCGCTGATCGGCATCGGTGTTGCGTTCGCGTTGAGAGGTCGCAGGCGCCTGTCCTGAAGTTCGAGTGGGTGTGTGCTTGCGTGGCGGGTGCATGAGTGCCCCGCAGCGTGCTCCTGCTCGCGCAACGGGTGCATGAGTGCCCCGCAGCATGCGCCTGCTCGCGCGACGGGTGCTTCAGTGCCCCGCAGCGCGAGTCAGTCGGCCTTACCGGCGGCTAGACCTTCCTTGATGGCGTCCATCACGGAGGAGTCGGCCAGCGTGGTGACGTCGCCCACCGGGCGGTGCTCGGCGACGTCGCGCAGCAGCCGTCGCATGATCTTGCCGGAACGAGTCTTGGGGACCTCGGCCACCACCAGGATGTCGCGCGGCTTGGCAAGCGGTCCGATCTGTTTGCGCACGTGCTCGCGCAAAGCGGTGGTGACGGCTACCCCATCGTCGGGCACGCCCGCCGCATCGGAACGCACGATGACGAACGCCACCACGGCCTGACCAGTGATCTCGTCGTTGGCGCCCACCACGGCTGCCTCCGCGACCCACGGGTGGGACACGAGCGAATGCTCGATCTCCGTGGTAGTCAGGCGGTGGCCCGAGACGTTCATGACGTCGTCCACGCGACCCAGCAGCCACAGGTCTCCGTCCACGTCCTTCTTGGCGCCGTCGCCCGCAAAGTACATGCCGTCGAAATGGTTCCAGTACGTCGACTGGTAGCGGTGGCGGTCGCCCCAAATGCCGCGCAGCATCGCTGGCCACGGCTGGGTGATGACCAGGTAGCCACCCTCCCCGTTGGGCACGGGTGAGCCGGCATCGTCCACCACCTCGATCGCGATGCCGGGTATGGCGGTCATGGCGGAGCCGGGCTTGGTGCCCGTCACTCCGGGCAGTGGGGAGATCATGATCGAGCCTGTTTCGGTCTGCCACCACGTGTCGACGATCGGGCAACGGTTGTGACCGATCACCCGGCGGTACCACATCCACGCCTCGGGGTTGATGGGTTCGCCCACCGAACCGAGCAACCTCAGCGAGCTCAGGTTGTACTGGGCCGGGATGGCCTCGCCCCACTTCATGAAGGTGCGGATCGCGGTGGGAGCGGTATACAGGATGGTGACCTTGTACTCCTGGACGATCTCCCACCAGCGGCCCTCGTGCGGGGTGTTGGGGGTGCCCTCATAGAGGACCTGGGTGGTGCCGTTGATCATGGGCCCGTAGACGATGTACGAGTGTCCGGTGACCCAGCCCACATCCGCAGTGCACCAGTACACGTCGGTGTCTGGTTTGATGTCGAACACGATCCGATGCGTGTGCGCCACCCCGGTGAGGTAGCCGCCGGTGGTGTGGTAGATCCCCTTGGGGGTGCCGGTTGTGCCCGACGTGTAGAGGATGAACAGGGGGTGCTCGGACTCGACCCACACGGGCTCGTGCTCAGCCACCTGCGGGTCCACGACGTCGTGCCACCACAGGTCGCGGCCATCCTGCCACGCCGTGTCCTGACCCGTGCGCCGCACCGTGAGGATGTGTTCGACGCTCGCGCACGCGGTGGGGTCTTGGGCGGTGGGCGCGAGGGCCTCGTCTACTAAAGGCTTCAGGGCGAGGTGGGCGCCCCGCCTGTTGCCGCCGTCGGCCGTGATGACCAACTTGGCCTCGGCATCGTCGATGCGCTGGCGCAGGCTCTCCGCGCTGAAACCGCCAAAGACGACCGAGTGGATGGCGCCGATGCGTGCGCAGGCAAGCATCGCCACCACGGCCTCGGGGATTTGGGGCAGGTAGATGGCGACCCGGTCGCCCTTGCCGATGCCCAGCGACTCGAGCCCTCGCGCCGCCTTCTTGACGCGTTCCAGCATGTCGGCGTAGGTGACGGTCTGGGTGTCTCCCGGCTCGCCCACGAAGTGGAAGGCGACGCGGTCGCCGCGACCCTCGCGCACGTGGCGGTCCACTGCGTTGTCGCACGCGTTGAGGGTGCCGTCGTGAAACCAGCGTGCCACGGGGGGGTCGGACCAATCGAGGATCTCGGCGAAGGGTTCGTGCCAGTCCAGACGTAGCGCGGCCTCTCGCCAGTACTCGAGCGGGTCGACCTTGGCCTTCTTGTATTCGTAACTGGTCGCGTTGGCGTGCGCGGCCATGCTCACGAGCGGTGGGAAGGTCCGCTTCTCTGTGTGCAGGTTCTCCAGGGTGTGGCGGGACGGAGCGTAGCCGCCGGGGACATGGGCGTCTTTGACCATGGCTCCAGCCTAGGGCCAAGGTCCGGGGTCAGGGCAACACGTGAGCGGAAGTCGGCGTCGGGCGACGGCCACGGCGCTCGCGCGACGGCCACGCGGGCCGTCCGCAACGGCTAAGCCCCCCTCCTCCGCCGAAGCGGACGAGGGGGGCTGTGGCCCTACCTCCCTAGGCGCGGAACCTGCGGGAGAGCAAGGCGGTACCGCTGGTGACGAGGAAGGCCGCCAGGGCCACAAGTCCACCGGTGCTGCTTGATGGACCTGTGAAGGCGAGCTCGTTCGGGGGTGTGTACGAGAAGACTGGCGGCTCATCGGGGCAGCCAGCCGTAGGTACGTCGGTGAACGTCCACAACGCGGTGCCGACGAGGGTGTAACCCTCTTGGGCGGTTGCGGTGATGGTGCGCTCGTTGTTGACCCAGCCGGTGTCGGTGTAGGTCACACCCTCCGTGGTGGGAATGTTGAGCACATCGTTGTTGGGCCCACAGACGGGGGGATCCACGACCGAGGCGGCCACGGGGTTGACGTCGATGGGACAGGGTGTTGCGTCATCGGTGAACGTCCAGGAGGTCTGCGCCCCTTCGGCGAGTACGTAACCTTCCTTGGCGGTTGCGGTGATGGTGCGCTCGTTGTTGACCCAGCCGGTGTCGGTGTAGGTCACACCCTCCGTGGTGGGGATGGTGAGCACATCGTTGTTGGGCCCACATGTGGGGTCGACTGTCACCGCTGCGGGGGTCACCTCCATGTCGACTGGTTCGCAGTCGGGCACCTCGACAAGGTCGGACAATTCACCATGTTTGTCGTCATAGATCGGTGGCCAACCCACGGTGAAGTTGGGGTACTCGACCACTGCGCTGGAGAAGTCCACCGGAGTGGCCGACTTGGTCGCATCCTGCTGGTAGCCCCAACCGGTGCCGCAGACCTCGGCAGGCAACTGCCCGATGCTGGTGTACCAGTCAGTCGGAGCAACGCCGTTCTTGGAGGCGATGAACGTCTGCGGGCCGGAGTTGGTCCAACCGGCAGGGGCCCCCGAGTTGAGTTTGGGGTAGACGTACAGGCCGATCTGGCAGTAGACGGCCTCGACCGCCGGGACCTCGGGGGAGCCGGGGTCGGTCATGTTCTGTATGGTCGGCTCACCGATGGCAGGGGAGCCAGGTACCCGCTCCTGAGTCACATGCGTTCTGGTGTGCTCCGTGCGCTCGTAGAAGACCGTGCCTTCGGGAATGTCGTCTTTGTCGTTGTAGCCGACGCCGTTGTCGTCCACGTACTTGTACGTGTTGTTGTCGACGTAGACCTTTCCGCTGCCACCGTGCTCTGAGTACTTCCACTCGGTGTGGCTGACCTCAGGAATCTCCGCGACGGCCGGAACATAGTTGGGGTTGGGGATCGTCTCGTAGGTCGGGTCGACGGCGGGTTGGTATTCCACCGCATCACGGGGAACGCACTGTGGCGTGTCGCCAGAGGTCCCCTGTGGTGTGGCAGACGCCGCGCCCGCGCTCACGCCTGCCAGGAGGAAGCCGACGGCGACCACTGCTACCGCCTTCATCCTCCGTGCTTGTGACTTGATCATTGTGGTTGCTCCTCAGCTCCCGGACCGGCCCGTGGGATGCGTTCCGGCCCCCTTTGTTCATGGCGACACAACGATGTGTGGCAAATCTCACAGTGAGGGTGGGGCGAACCACACGATCAGAGTGTGACCAATTTCACATGTAGCATGTGATGAATGTCACAGTACAGGACCTACGTCATGTCCGCTAGTGGAGAGGTGTGATAACGACCGTCGGAATGCGCGGCGTTGCGGTGCGCCTGGGCCGAGGTCGAATCGTGGAGTTCGCTTCGAGATCCCGCCCCGCACATCGCGTCTGAGCGCTTCTGAGCGTGGCCCCGGCCCACGGGCCACGGTGCCGAAGGATGCGAAGCCCGGGAGTTGCCCGCTGGCGTCGAGCAGAGTCACGCTCACCAGACCGGGGACGACGCCGCGGGTGCGCAGAACTCGAACGGTCGGGTTCGCGGCCGGTCTAGCCGCCCAAGGGCGTCCGGCCGCGAGACGGCAGCCACGCCCCGGTCGTGGAAATGCGTTCGTGCGTGGCCTGCGGGCCACCGGCTGAGGTGACGGTCCACGTTCCCAGTACGGCAGTGTCGCCCGTCACGAGGCCGCCGTCGTCGATGCCGGGGCAGGGTTCGGGTTGCCCCACGCGCAGTCGCACACCCGTGGGCCCCGCGTAGCGGTCGTACGCAATGCCGCCGAGCATCTGCACCGGCGCGAAGCCCACCACCTCGTATGCGGGCCCTGCGGCTTGCGTGCCGGGGGACAGGTAGCGCAGGTACACCACGCGTGCTCCCGCATCGAGGCGCACCAAGGCCCCGTCCGGAGCCAACCATGGCATGACCCGCGCCTGCACGATGCCAGCTGAGGGACGCCCGCGGGCAGTCAGTCGCGCGTCGATGCTGACGTCGTCACGGCCCGTGTCCGTGTCGAAACGTGACTGACCCGGGCTCTCGAAGGCGGTGTAGTCGCTCACGACGGCGCCGCACACCACGTCCGCGGCCGACACGAAACGAGTCGGCTCCGCGGCGTCGGGGTCGACGTGCACTGCCTCGCGGGGGTTGTCGGCCAATGAGGTGAGCGTCAGGTTCAGGGGCTGGCTCACGAGCGTCACGTCGAGCGGCCCCGCATACTCGGTGGCGTCGTACCTCACCGACACCGTCTGGCTGGTGGTGTCCACCAAGGCCCCCGGCACGACGTCGGGCAAGCACCCCCGCACCACCTGGCCACCCGCCTCGAGCACGATGCAGTCGTAGGACCCGGGGCGGTACACACCGCCGGGTTGCTTGACGGCCTCGTCAATCCGAAAGCCGCCGGGAAGCACCTGGCCGAGGGCCACCGACTCCTGCGTGGCGAAGATGCGGGCCGACGCCACCGCCGTGTAGTCGCCCGGCTCGACCGGGAACAGGTCGTATTCGCGGGGGCCGCGCAGCGACAGTCTGCGGCACGCGAACACGTCGCTCATCGCAGGTAGTGCCAACTCCGCGGGATCCGTGTGCGGCACGATTGCCGCGCGCAGTTGCGCCGCACCGATCCGGGCGGCACCAGCAATCTTTCCGCCCTTCACCAGCATGACCCACAGGGGGCCGCGCGCGACGGGGCCAGGGTAGCCGTCACCGAACGTGACGCTCACTGTGAGGGAGTCGACGCTTCCGCCGGACCACGGATCCTCGGACGGTCCCACTGCGGCCGCGATGGAGAAGCCTCGTTCGCTACTGCGCCCGAGTGGAGTGGGCTCACCGCAGATCGGGTAGTCGTTGAGCGAGGCGAACTCGGGGCCACCGCCCAGGGGGATTCGCGCGCGGCTCGCCACAGCGTCGGCCGTGGTGAGCGAGGCAATGGTGGAGGCCGCCGCGTCGGCGCCATCGGTGGTCGACACCCAGGCGGCCATCCCCGCGAACGCGACCGCACCCACCGCCGCACCCGCCACCGCGCGCAGTCCCCACCTCCTCGCGATCCTGCGGCCGATGGCCCGCTCGGCTTCGCGTGGCAGCGCGGGGGCGGCGCGGGGGCGGCGTCGCGACGCTCGCGAAGGAGGCAGCCCAGGGCCTCTCGAAGACGGGGCGCGCTCATCGTGTCACCACCTCAACCTGGTCGACGACCGCCGCAAAGTCGGGAAGGTCGCTCTCTCCCACGATGGGAGCCAGGACGGCGGTGACGGACTCAAGCAACGCCACCGCGTCATGCCGGTCGATGCCCAAGAGGGAGGCGATCGAGTCGGTGGAGACGTCGTCGAGGTAGAAGCGCACCGCCGCGAGGCGTTCGTGCGGACGCAACGCCGCGAGGCCGTCGGCGAGGCGTGCGGCAGGGGTCCGGAGTTCGGGCTCCTCATCGACCACCTCGCCCGGGGGGCGCGCGGCACCCGAATCGTCGCTGGCGCGGCGCGGTGCGGGTACGGGTCCGACGTATGCGGGAAGGTAGGGGGACGATGCGTCGGCTCGCACCGGAGGGAGGGGTGGCTGTTGCGCCGCAGCAGGCGACGGCGCGTCGGCGCGCGATGGGGGCTGGTCCTGCTGCGTCGCCGGTGGGGCGGGGACGGCTGCCTCGCCGCCGGCGAGGCGTCGGGCGATGTCGTCCCGTGCGGCGTGGGTCACGTCGGACACAGTGGCGACACCCGGCGCCGATGCGGCGGTCACGATGGCGTCGGACGCCATCCGGTGGGCCCGGTCGTCACCGCCGAGGACGAGGTCGACCCAGGCGGTCACCGCAGGAAGAGCCTCGCGCGCGAGGGCGACCCGGCGCGCGCGCCACATCAGGACCCGAGTCGGCGCCGCTGAGCGGCCCTCATGATCACGGCACCGATGACGACCCCCAAGGCCACGAAGGCGGCGGTGACGATGGCGGGCGTCGTCGCGTTGGCCTTGCGCAGTGCCACGGGCTTGCGGAAGTACAGCACGCCCCAACCGTTGTGCGCTGCCGCACGGCGCAAGCCCCGGTCGGGGTTCACCACAAAGCCGTATCCGACTGAGTTGAGCATCGGCATGTCCGTGATCGAATCTGAGTAGGCGTAGGACGTGTCGAGGTCGTATCCGCGCTCGGCGGCGAGTTCCCGGACCGCCCTGGCCTTGTTCTCACCGTAGGCGTAGAAGGTGATCTCCCCCGTGTAGGCGCCGTCTTTGATCTCCATCTGGGAGGCGATCCACTGTTCGGCGCCCAACAACGCGGCGATCGGCTCGACGAGTTCCCCACCCGAAGCGCTGACGATCACCACGTCGCGGCCGTTTTGCTGGTGGCGGCGGATCAGAGCGAGTGCCTCCTGGTAGACCACGGGGTCGATGAATTCGTGGATGGTCTCGGACACGATGGCGGAGACCTTGGCCACCTCCCAGCCCTTCACCAGTTCGGACAGGGCGTTGCGAAGCCTACTGGTTTGGCGTTCGTCCGCGCCGCCCACTGCGAACAGAAAGTGTGCGTAGGCCGCGCGCACGGCGTCGGCGCGGGTCACGAGCCCTTCGCGCATGAACGGGCGTGAGAACGCCGCTGAGGACGAGGTGGCGATGATGGTCTTGTCGAGGTCGAAGAACGCTGCATTGGGGCTGGCCATGATCTCAGCGTAACCTCCCGCGGTGACAGGCGAAAGGAACTCGGCGTCGTGCCCAGGCGGGCGGTCCGCGGGGTTTCCCCGGGAGAACGTGCCGGGGTGGGCGTGAGGCCCACGTCGACGCCACGGTGGTGTCATGACGACGCTCGAGTGGATTCCCGATTGGTTACGCCAACTCTTCGAGGTGCCGGGCATCACCGACGTTCTCATCAACTCACCACGCGAACTCTGGATCGATCGCGGACTGGGCCTGGAACGCGCGAGTGACGTGGTGCCGGGAGTGCTTCCCGACTGGGAGGCAGCCGACGTGCGTTCGCTCGCCGTGCGCTTCGCGTCCTTGGGCGGGCGGCGGCTCGACGACGCCGCACCCGCGGTGGACGCTCGCCTGCCGGACGGCACGCGGCTGCACGCGGTCCTGCCGCCGATCGCCGACGGCTGCGCCGTCGTGTCATTGCGCCGGGTGAGGGCCTCCTCGCTCCAGTGGGAGGACCTGGTGGTGTCGGGAATGCTCCATCGCGACCTGGCCCCCGTGGTGCGCGGACTCGTCCGCTCCCGGCACTCGTTGATCGTGTCGGGTGCGACGGGTTCGGGCAAGACGACGCTCCTGGCATCGTGCCTGGCGCAGGCGGAACCGGCGGAACGCATCGTCCTCATCGAAGAGGCGGGGGAGATCAGGCCCGACCATCCTCACGTGGTGCGCCTCGTGGAGCGCGCGCCCAACGTCGACGGCGCCGGGGCGGTGGGGCTGGCGAGGCTGGTACGGGAGGCACTGCGGATGCGGCCGGACCGCATCGTGTTGGGGGAGTGCCGGGGCGCCGAGATCAGAGACGTGCTCCTCGCCCTCAATACCGGGCATCGCGGTAGCCTCACCACGCTGCACGCCAATGCCGCCCAGGACGTGCCCGCGCGGCTCATCGGACTCGGTGCACTCGCCGACCTCAGCGAGCGTGCCGTCGCACTCCACGCCGCCGCCGCTTTCGCGGGCGTGATTCACCTGGTGCAGGAGGACGGCCGACGCCGGGTCGGGCAGGTCGCGCTCCTCGAATCGTGCGAGGGTCAGTTGCGGACCGTTCCGGCCGCCGAGGTCGACGCCGACGGTCTGCTCGCGCACGGCGTGGCCTGGCCACGCCTGATGGAGGCCGCCGGACAGCTCGCCGCTGCCGCACTCACGAGGGCCGTATGAGCGAGCAGCGCACCGATGTCGAGCGGCTCGTGGCCGTTGCCGCGGCGTCCCGGGCGGGACTCGGTGCCTCCGACGCCTGGCGCGCGTGGGAGCCGAGCGTGACGCTCGACGGCGCTGGGGCACCGGTGTGGGACCGCGCGGACGCCTTGGCAGGCGAGGTGCGCGCGGCCGCGCATCTGGCCCACGGGTCGGGGGTGCCGCTCGCCGACGTGCTGGAATCCTTGGCACGCGTGGAGCGCGCGCGTGCCGACGCTCACAGGCGGCGTCAGGCTGCGCTCGCGGGGGCGCGTGCCTCGGCCAGGGTGCTCGCATGGCTTCCCGCCGTGGGGATGGTGCTGGGCCTGCTGGTGGAGCCCCGCACCGTCACGGTGCTCTTGGGCACACCGTTCGGATGGGCGCTCATGGCTGTCTCGGCGCTACTGGTGTGGCTCGGACGGTGGTGGATGCGTGCGCTCGTGCGCTCCGCCGTCGCGGCGGGCCAGGTGCCATGACCGCGCCCACGTCCCTTGTCGCCGTGGCCGCCCTGATGGGAGCTGCCGTCCATTCGGGCCTGGACGTGAGGACCGCTCTCGACGATGTCGGCCGCGCGTGCGGGGGCGACGTGGAGGACCTTCGTACGGTGGCTGCGGCGCTTGGCGTGGGTGCTGCGTGGGAGCAGGCGTGGAGCACGGCACCCCCGCGTTTCGAGGGCCTGGCGCGCGCCCTGTCACCGGCGTGGCATCAGGGAGCCAGCCCGGTGGATTCCCTGGCGGCGCTCAGTGATGCCCTGCTGGATAGGGCAAGCGCGGCGGGCGAAAGCGCCGCAGCGGAACTGGGTGTGCGGATTGCGTTGCCCTTGGCGCTGTGCCTGATGCCCGCGTTCATTCTGACAGGGATCGTTCCCCTGCTCCTGGCCCTGACAGGAACCGTGATGAGCGACGTGGGCGGGTTCGCACCGTGATCCGTGATGCGGCGCTCAATGTTTCGACTTCCCTGGCGGTCGTCAGGGCGGACTCGCGGGGCGCTCGCCCCGCCAACGAAAGGGAGACATCCATGATCACTCGTGGAATTGCACGACTGGCCGCGCGCAGGGACGACGGCATGGCCACGATCGAGTACGCACTCGTCACCGTGGCGGCGGCGGCCTTCGCGGCGGTGCTGATCGCCATCGTCAAGTCGCCCGAGGTGCGTTCGGCATTGGCGTCCTTGGTCAGCGGCGCCCTCGCGGGCGGGTAGTTCCGGCATGCTCGACCCGGTGCCCGGACGTGTCGCGGAGCGCGGCTCCGTGACGGTCGAATTTGCGTTGGGGTTGCCCAGCGTCGTGATGGTGTTGGCGCTCGCGGTCAGTGCGATCGCCTGGACGCTCGACGTGCAGGCGGCCCAGCGTGGCGCAAGCGAGGCAGCCCGTGCGGCGATTGTCATGCCGGATGGCAGCGCACAGGCGGTGGGCGAGCGCGTGTCGGGTCACTCGGGTGTGACCATCACGCATAGCGGCGACTACGTGACCGCGTGCGTCGGCGGCCGGAAGGCTCCGTGGCCCCCCTATGAACGCTGCGCAACGGCGCGGGCCGTGCCGTGACGTCCCGGTCGGCGCAAACTCTGCCTGGTCGACAGCGCCATCGGGATCGGACGCCACCCGACGTGGGCTCCACCAGCCCCCTCACTGTCGCGGTCATTGCCGTCGTACTGGTGCTCGCCGCTACCGCGTCCCAGGTGGGATCGGCGCTCATCGCCGACGCAAAGGCCGGTGGTGCGGCCGATCTCGCCGCGCTGGCAGCCGCTCAGGTGGACCGCGACCTGCGCGCGCAAGGCGTGCCGGCGGGGGCGGCCCTCGACCGGGCGTGCGACACGGCCAAGGACCTATCGCGCCGCAACGGCGCGAGGCTCACCGCGTGCGCCCGGGGTTCGGCAGGATCGGTCATCGTGTCAGTGACGATTGCCCGCTGGCCGGGTCCGGCCTCCGCACGGTCTCGCGCCGGTCCGGCCTGGGGCTGAACGGATTAACCCCAAACAAGACCCGACGGCGACTCAGGCTGAGGGATCTGAGCCGCCGCCGGGCGCTTCACAGGATACGCCGATTGGGTGCCCTGTGGGGAGTCCAGGCGGCGACCGGGTCAACGATATTCTCCGGAATCGCGGCCTGTAGGGGTGCCGTGTGGGATATTGCACACGGGTGCCCAGGTGGCGTCGGCAATGGCTCGCAACGGCCGCAGGAAACGCTGGTACGGCCGACGAGGGAGGCGTCGGCCGTACCCAGGGCGCAGCAAGGCAGCGGGAACCTCACCGCACCGTGACGGTGCCCAAGGACGTCCAGACCTGCAATTCGATCGAGTCGTAGTCCCCTGGTGCGGGCGCAATGGCACCGCGGGCGGAATCCGACGAGGCACCCGGGTTACCGAACGTCGCCGCTTCCTTCCCGGCTGTGGGCGCGTCAAGAACGGGCCCGTCAATCCCGCCACCCAGGGGGTCGGGGTAGTACGGCTGGCCGGAGTCGACGTAAATCGACTGGACGTTGAGCACGGTATAGACGCCTGGCGTCACGTCGGCCTGCTCGACCCCCGTCGAGCACCCGTTCACCTCCCGCCACAGGTAGGTGCCTTCCAGGGAATCTCCCGGGCTCAGCATGCCGTCTTGGGCGGTCTCCATGAATGTGCCGCCGCGACGCGCGGGGACCGGGTACCCCTCTGCGACCACCGTGCCGTCGCGCACCAGCACCAGCGCGGTGTTCGGGTCGGAACCCCAGTAGCCGGGCAGCGTGTAGCCCGAGACGTTGGTCACCTTCAGGTCGACGGTGGGGTTGTCCTCCACGACCCAGCCATACGAGACGTCGATGGTGCGGGGCACAGTGGCGCTCACCTCCAGCAAGTCCCACGTGGCGTTCGTTGCGGGGAAGCCAGCACTCATGCGGGCATCCCAGGCGCAACCGAAGTAGTTCTGCGCCCACGCGGTCTCCGAGTTTCGATCGGTCGAGTCGTTGACCTTGACAACCCGCTGGGTTCCCGCCTCCATCGCCCACGGTGTGGACGTGACGTTCGCGGCGAACCCGTCCCGCGCAGCGGCGGGCGTCAGCAGATCGTCGGGAGTCTCAATCGGCGCCACCGGTGCGGGCAGGTATTGGCCGAACGGGTCCTCCGGAACCTCCCCAGCGATCGCGAAGTCGACAGGTTCCGACACGACGCGCGTGACGCTGACGGCATCGGATGCAAGGCCGCTACCCGTGACCGTACCGTCGGAGACGGCGACCCCGGGAGGAGGTGGCGCGACCGCTCCGTCCTGTGCCGCAGCATCGTCCGTCGCAGGGGCCGACGTGCCCGAACCGGGCTCGGGTGCGACGGTGGGTTCCACGGGCATTCCCGGCTGGCCCGTCGGCTCCGGGGGAAGCACCGGGTCCGCCGTGATGTCGGTGTAGAGCTCCTGGACCGCGAGCATCTGGTATTCGCCGCCGGGCAAGGGCGCGCCCTCCCAGCAGTCCACCAGGTCGGCGGACACCGTCTGCTCGACCGGCACGCCTGCCGTAAGAGAAAGGACACCGGACTGCGCGGCCTCGGCCGTGCCGGACGCCACGACCATGCCGTTCCATAGGATCAGTGCTCGCGGGCCGAAGGTCTCCACCTCGCCGGACGACGCTGGCACCAGGGTCGCATCGACGGCGAGGGTCGTTCGGCCGTCGATGTCCACGGGTACCGCGCCCAGACTCAGCGAGTCCGCCGTGGAGACCTCACCGGGATCCGTGAGCGGATACGTGCCGCACAGACCCCATGCCAGACGGGTGCTGTCCTCTGGCGAGATCGCTGCCGAGTCGTTCGAACTTCCCCCGGCGATCGTGGGATTGAGCGCGTCTGCGGCCGCGTTTTTCGCCCCCGCGCCGGGGCTGATCGCGGCGACAGCGATGACCGCGGCCGCCCCCAAGCCAGCCACCGCGTTGGCGCTGGCGCGTAGGCGCCGCTGGCGGTGAATACGCCGCGACGCCACCTCGACAGAGACGACGGAATCGGCCACGGGTGCACGGTCGGCGAGGCCGCGCAGGTGATCGGAGAGTCTAGTCATGGGAGTGTCCTTTCACGGGGGCGACGTCGACTTCCTGGGTGAGCGCGTGGTCCGCGTCGTCCAGGGCGCCGAGTCGAAGTTCGAGGGCACGCATGCCATCGGAGAGGTAGCGCTTCACGGAGCCCGGTGCCAGGCCCAACTGGCCCGCGATATCCGGCACCGTGAGGTCGTCAAAGAAGCGCAACACCACGCAGGCACGCACTCGCGGTGGCAGGGCGGCCAAGGCGGTCGCGATGTCCGCACTGAGGTCGGAGTAGACGGTGGAGGACTCTTCGACCACGGGGGGGCGGAACAGGTGTTGCACCCGTTGCCAGCGTTGCTGGCGGCGGTAGTGGTCGACATACAGCGTGGTGATCGCGCGACGCACATACGCCTCCGCTTTGACCTGTGTCAGTCCTTCTCGGGGACGCGAAAACGTCTTGACGAGCGCATCCTGGACGAGGTCTTGGGCAAGCGTCGGGTTGCCACAGACCACGTACGCGTAACCCAGGAGCGCCTTCTCGCGCTCGCGGACCAGGCGTTCCATCCCGTCGAGCCAGTCGGCCATGTGCCCTCCATCGATGTTGTTCACCATGACGACGCCTGGCGGGCGTGAATCGTTGGGTGCTGGGCATAAGGGCCCGGTTGTGACCTAGAATCGCCGGGTACTGCCGTGCGCGCAATGGGGCGCGCACGTTGACGAGGAGGACACATGCATCTGGCCATCGCCCCCGGATTTGAGATTGGTCAGTCCAGTGTGGTCATCGTGGTGGTCATCGCAGTGGTGGCCGCGGCGGCGTTGGTGTTGTCGGGGGTGCTGCGACAACAGGTCCTGAGAGCCGGTGACGGCACGTCCAGGATGCGGGAGATCGCCACGGCAATCCAGGAGGGTGCGGCGGCGTACCTCAATCGTCAGTTGCGCACGCTCATCCTGTTCGCGGCCGTCGTGTTTGGGCTCCTGTTCCTGCTTCCAGGAGACGCCGGGGTGCGCATCGGCCGCTCGCTTTTCTTCCTCCTGGGTGCGTTCTCTTCGGCGTCGATTGGCTACATGGGCATGTGGCTTGCGGTGCGCGCCAACGTGCGGGTGGCGTCGGCCGCGACCAAGCCCGGCGGCCGCGAGAAGGGTGCTCGCATCGCGTTGCGCACGGGCGGCGCCGTGGGCATGGGCGTCGTGGGCCAAGGGCTCGCGGGCGCGGCGGCCGTCGTCTTCCTGTTCCGCGAGGACGCCCCGGCGGTGCTCGAGGGCTTCGGCTTCGGGGCGGCGCTTCTGGCCATGTTCATGCGTGTGGGCGGCGGAATCTTCACCAAAGCGGCCGACGTCGGGGCCGACTTGGTGGGCAAGGTCGAGCAACACATTCCCGAGGACGACCCCCGCAACGCCGCGACCATCGCGGACAACGTGGGGGACAACGTCGGCGACTGTGCGGGGATGGCGGCCGACCTTTTCGAGTCCTACGCGGTGACGTTGGTGGCCGCGCTCATCCTGGGCAAGGTCGCGTTCGGCGAAGAGGGCCTCGTGTTCCCTCTGATCGTCACATCCGTGGGCGCTCTGACGGCCGCGCTCGGTATCTTCATCACCAAGGTGCGCGACGGCGAACCCGGATTGCGCGCGATCAACCGGGGCTTCTACACGTCGGCCGCGGTCGGCGCCGTGTTGTCTGCCATCGTCTCCTTCCTGTACCTGCCGAGCTCGTTCAGCGAGTTCAACGGGTCGAAGCTTGCCGAACTCGACGCGGACCCCCGCATCGTTGCCACGGTGGCGGTGTTCGTCGGTATCGGCCTGGCGGGCGTCATCCTGTGGCTGACCGGCTACTTTACGGATACGGCGTCCAGGCCCACCAAGCGCGTGGCGGAGACCTCGCGCACGGGGGCGGCGACCGTGGTGCTGTCCGGCATTGGGCTTGGCCTCGAGTCGGCCGTCTACACGGCGCTGACGATCTCCGGCGCCATCGTCGTCCTGTACTTCGTGGCGGCTGGCTCGCTGTGGCTTGCGTTGTTCTTGGTGGCCCTCGCGGGCTGCGGTCTGCTCACCACCGTGGGCGTGATCGTGGCCATGGACACCTTTGGTCCCGTCAGCGACAACGCGCAAGGCATCGCCGAGATGTCCGGTGAGGTGGACGCCGAAGCCTCCCAGATTCTCACCGACCTGGACGCCGTGGGAAACACCACCAAGGCGATCACCAAGGGCATCGCCATCGCGACCGCGGTGCTCGCCGCGACGGCGTTGTACGGCTCGTACTCCGATGCCGTCAACGAGGCGATCCTGGCCGCCGCGGCGTCCACAACCGACTTCACCTACGAAATCATCAACCCGCTCACCCTGGTGGGCGTGATCCTCGGCGGAGCGACCGTCTTCCTTTTCTCCGGTCTCGCGATCGACGCCGTGACCCGGGCCGCTGGTGCCATCGTGTTCGAGGTGCGCAGGCAGTTCCGCGAAATGCCGGGGATCATGACGGGCAAGCAACGCCCCGAATACGGCCGTGTCGTAGACATCTGTACCCGCGACTCCCTGCGGGAACTCACCACACCGGGCCTGCTGGCCGCCACGGCTCCCGTGTTCGTCGGCTTCGGCCTGGGGGTGGGCGCCCTGGCCGGATTCCTCGCGGGTGCGATCGGCACCGGCGTGCTGATGGCCGTGTTCCTGTCCAACTCGGGCGGGGCGTGGGACAACGCCAAGAAGATCGTCGAGGACGGCCAATACGGGGGCAAGAACTCCCCCGCCCACGAGGCGACCGTCATCGGCGACACCATCGGCGACCCGTTCAAGGACACCGCGGGCCCCGCCATCAATCCACTCATCAAGGTGATGAACCTGGTGGCCGTGCTCATTGCGCCCGCGGTGGTTGCGCTGAGCTACGGAGACGGGGCGAACCCCTGGGCGCGGTGGGCAATCGCGATCCTCGCCGCTGGCAGCGCCGTCTTCGCGGTGGTCGCCGCCTCGCGCCGTTCCCACGCTGGCGGCATCGAGATGGAGGCCGACCAGGCGGCGGTGGCCGAGGGCCACGAGGAGCGGGGAGCCTCTGTCGTGTAGGTGCGGTGCGGCGCACCTACACGCGAATCGGCAGGTGTGCGCGCAACCTGGGCCCTTGGTCCCGGGTTGCGCGCATCGAATAGGCGTAGAACACTAGATGTAGGTACTCACGGGCAACGGTGCCACTAGATGTAGTGATCTAACCATTGCTCCTTGCTCCACGAGGGAGAAACATGACCTCCATCCAAGACGCCACCGACGCCACCACTGCAGCGCCCGTCAACGCCGACGCCACGCCCCGCACCGTGGGCATCGACATCGCGACGCCACGCAACGGCACCCCCCTGATCAGCGTGGAGGACTCGATCGAGGAGTATCTCCTGCGCCGCGACTGGCGGGTCAACGCCAACGCCAACCAGGGATACTCGCTGGGCGGGCTGATCCTCAACACCGCGGGCAAGGTGATCGCCAACTACTGGCTGAGCCACGTGTACGAACCCGAGGTGGGCGAGGCGCACCGCTGCGGCGACCTCCACATCCACGACCTCGACATGTTCTCCGGCTATTGCGCGGGCTGGTCGCTGCGCACGCTGTTGGCCGAGGGCTTCAACGGTGTCAGCGGCAAGGTCGAGGCCAGCCCCGCCAAGCACTTCAGTTCCGCGGTCGGCCAGATCGTCAACTTCCTTGGCACCCTCCAAAACGAGTGGGCTGGCGCCCAGGCGTTCTCGAGCTTCGACACCTACATGGCGCCGTTCATCCGGCTCGAGAGTCTCACCTACACGCAGGTGCGTCAAGGCATCCAGGAGCTCATCTACAACCTCAACGTGCCGTCACGGTGGGGCACCCAAACCCCGTTCACCAACCTCACCTTCGACTGGGTGTGCCCCGCGGACCTGCGTGACCAGGTGCCCAGCATCGGCGGACGGGAGATGGACTTCACCTACGGGGAACTGCAGGCAGAGATGGACATGATCAATCGCGCCTACATCGACGTGATGACCACCGGCGACGCGCAGGGGCGCGTGTTCACCTTCCCCATCCCCACCTACAACATCACGAAGGACTTCGACTGGGACGGGCCCAACGTCGAGGCGCTGTTCGCGATGACGGCCAAGTACGGACTTCCCTACTTCCAGAACTTCATCACCTCCGACCTGGAGCCGCACATGGTCCGCTCGATGTGCTGCCGCCTCCAGCTCGACCTGCGTGAACTCCTCAAGCGAGGCAACGGGCTGTTCGGATCGGCGGAGCAGACCGGCTCGCTTGGCGTCGTGACCATCAACACGGCCAGGCTCGGGTACCTCCACAAGGGCGATAGGGCGTCGTTGTACGCCGCGCTCGACCGCTTGCTGGAACTGGCGCGGGACGCTCTGGAGCGCAAGCGGGAGGTGATTGGCCAGGCAATCGACGACGGCCTGTTCCCCTACACCAAGCGCTACCTCGGGTCACTGCGCAACCACTTCAGCACCATCGGCGTCAATGGCGTCAACGAGATGATCCGCAACTTCACCGACGATGCCCACGACATCACCACGCCCTACGGTGAAGCGTTCGCGCTCGAACTGCTCGACCACGTGCGTGAACGCATGGTCGAGTTTCAGGAATCCACCGGTCATCTGTATAACCTCGAGGCCACTCCGGCGGAGGGCACCACCTACCGGTTCGCCAAGGAGGATCGGCGCCGCTACCAGGGGATCCTCCAGGCGGGGACGCAAGACAACCCGTACTACACGAACTCCTCCCAGTTGCCCGTCGCCTTCACGACGGACCCGTTTGAGGCCGTCGCGCGCCAAAGCGAGATGCAGTCCAAGTACACCGGTGGCACTGTGCTGCACCTCTACATGGGAGAGCGGGTCAGCTCGTCCCACGCCTGCAAGATGTTAGTCAAGCGCACGCTCGAATCGGCACGACTTCCGTACATCACCGTCACCCCCACGTTCTCGATCTGCCCGAGCCACGGCTATCTCGACGGCGAGCAGCCCACCTGCCCGCTGTGCGCCGCCCAAGACAAGGTCACCGAGTGCGAGGTGTGGACCCGTGTCATGGGATACCACCGACCCGTGAAATCCTTCAACATCGGCAAGAAGGGCGAGCACGCCGAACGGACGCACTTCCGCGAGCACCACGACTCCCCTCCGACCGCTGCACGGCCCGCATGACGCAGACCGTGACCCCGCATCGGGCCCGCGTGCGACGGCACCGATTCTCATGACGCACTCGCCACAGGGGGACAGGGTGAGCCTGATAGCAAAGCTCTTCGGGCCGGACACCCCGATCCACGCCGACGCCTTTCAGATCGCTGGGTTCGAGCGTTTCTCGACGGTCGACTGGCCGGGAAAACTGGTTGCCTCCGTCTTCGCGCAGGGATGCCCCTGGCGGTGTACGTACTGCCACAACGTCGACCTGCAACCCACGCGCGTCGCGGGCTCCGTGCCGTGGTCCACGGTCGCTTCCCACCTGGCCGATCGCGTGGGAAAACTCGACGGCGTGGTCTTCAGCGGCGGCGAGCCGACACGCCAAGCGGCACTGATTCTCGTCATGCAGGAGGCTGCGGCCCTCGGCTTCGACGTGGGCCTGCACTCCGCAGGCGCATACCCCGCCCGCCTGGCCCAGGCACTCGACTACACCGACTGGTTGGGCCTGGACATCAAGGCCACCCAAGAGGGTTACGAGGACATCACCGCCACGGTGGCGTCGGGCGCGAAAGCCTGGGAGTCGTTGGCCATCGCCATCGCGTGGGGAGGAGACCTGGAGGTGCGCCTCACCGTCGATCCCACGATTCACACGCGCGAGTCCGTGTGGTCCGTGGTACGCCGTGTCCGGGCGATGGGCGGGCCCACACCCGTGTTGCAGGAGGCCCGGCCGGACGGCACGTCGGACGAGTATCGGCGTGCACTGGGCCAGCGGCGCTTGCGGGACGTCATGACGGAGCGCGACCAGGCCGAACTCGTGGTCCGCTAGCACGGCCCCGCCAGGGGCGAACCGGGAATCGCGGCCGATGGGGTTGGCGGCGTGTGCGCCGCCGGTGGGGCCCGCGAACCAGAACCGCTAGGCAGTGAGGCCGTCGCTGACGCGGCGCCACACACTCGGATGCGCCGTCAGGATCCCTGTGCGCTCGTCGCCAGGCAGGTATTCGGTGCCGTCCAAGCGTGCTGCCCGCAGGCCCGCCTCGTTCGCAATGAGAGCGCCCGGGGCGTGGTCCCACGGCAAGGTCGGCGTGAACGACACGTAGTCCGTCGCCCCAATGACCACGTCCAAATAATCCCAGCCAGCACACCACCTCATGGGTGACACCGGGCCCAGCATGCTCGCGCGCTCGATCACGCCATCGGCCGCCATCTCCACTGGAGTCACAAAGACCGCACCGCGCAAAGCATCGGGGACGGGGGGAGTCGGCGCGTGGATCGGGGTGCCGTCCAGGAACGCGCCGGCACCCCGGGCGGCGTGGAGTTCGCTGCCCGTGGTGGGGTAGGTGATCCACGCGGCCTGCGTGCGGCCGCCGTCGATCAGCGCCACCATGCACGCGAACGTCTCCTTTCCCTCAACGAAGTTGCGCGTGCCATCCACGGGGTCG
>JASBTB010000132.1 GCA_030148645.1 Demequina sp.
CAGGTGGACGCGAACGCCGCCTACACGCTCGTCGACGCGGCCCATCTATCGCGACTGGATGCCTTCGACCTGCTGCTCATCGAGCAGCCGCTTGGCGAGGACGATATGCGCCAGCATGCGGAGCTCGCTAAGCGCATGCGCACGCCAATGTGCCTGGACGAGTCAGTGGTGTCCGCCACCAAGGCGGCCGATGCCATCCAGATGGGTGCCGCGCAGGTCATCAACATCAAGCCGTCCCGCGTGGGCGGATACCTTGAGGCGCGACGCATTCACGACATCTCCCGCGCCCACGGCGTCGCGGTGTGGTGTGGCGGAATGCTCGAGACGGGCATCGGCCGGGCCGCCAACGCCGCGCTGGCGGGTCTGCCGGGCTTCACGCTCACGGGCGACATCTCGGCGTCGGGACGCTTCTACAAGGAGGACATCACGGAGCCGTTCGATCTGGTCGATGGGCACATCATGATCCCCGACGCGCCGGGTGTGTCTGCCGTCCCCGATCCGCAGCGACTGGCGGCCGCCACGGTCGCGAGCGTGGACCTGCCGCTCTGACCCACCCCGCCGCTGACTCGTGCGCCGGACGGGAAAGCACCGGCAATTCCACTATTCCATAGAGTTATGGAATAGTGGAGTCATGATTGCCAAGGACGACCTGTTCTCTCTGATCGCGCATACGGGGCAGGCGCTGGCCCACGGCAAGCGGCTGGAAGTGCTCGAGTTGCTGGCCCAGCACCCCCGCAGCGTGAACGACCTCGCGGCGCTGGCGCAAGTAAAGGTGAGCACGGTCTCGGCCCACCTGCGGGTGCTGCGAGAGGCCGGACTTGTCACGCCGCGGCGTGAGGGCACGCACGTCATCTACGACCTGGCGGGCGAGGATGTCGCAGCCTTGTTGGCGAGCCTGATGGACGTCGCCGAACGACATGGCGCCACGGTGCGTGACGCCCGCGCGCGGTACCTACCCGAGGCGGACACCGTGACGTTCGACCAGCTGGCGCTCATGCGCCAAGCCGGACAGGTCATGGTGCTCGACGTCCGTCCCGCGGACGAGTTTGCGGCAGGGCACCTGCCCGGAGCCGTCAACGTTCCTTTGGCGGAATTGCCGATGCACGCACCCGAAATCCCCGACGATGTCGCCGTGGTGGTCTACTGCCGGGGCCGCTTCTGCGCGCTGTCTCGCGAGGCGCGCACGGTGTTGGCTGCCCAGGGCCGCACGGTGCACATCCTGCCAGCCGGCGTCGCCGACTGGCACCTGCGTACCCGGTGGCAGGCCGCATCATGACCCAGACCGTGCCGACAACCGATGTGAACGACGCCCCCGAGCAACCGCGTGTCCTCCGGGTGCTCGCCGGAGCGCAGATCCTCAGCGGCGCTGGCCTGGCGGCAGGTATCACCGTGGGCGCACTGCTCGCGCGCGACATGCTTGGCTCCACATCATGGGCGGGAGCGCCCGCGATGCTGTTCACGGCCGGATCGGCCGGAGCGGCCATCGGCATCGGGCGACTCTCGCAGCGGCTGGGACGGCGCGTCGGCTTGGCCGCGGGGTATCTCACGGGAGCGCTCGGCAGCGCGGGCGTCGTCCTCGCCGCCGTACTCGACAACGTTCCGCTGTTGTTCACCGCACTGCTCGTCTACGGGGCTGGCACCGCGGCAAACCTGCAGGCCCGCTACGCGGGGGCCGATCTCGCTGCACCCCATCGTCGGGGTCGTGCCGTCGCCATCGTGCTGGTCGCCACGACGGTGGGCGCAGTCGCCGGACCCAATCTCGCGGGGGCCATGGGCACGTTGGCAAAGACGTGGGGGATTCCCACCCTTGCGGGCCCATTCGTGTTGGCCGGGGCTGCGTACGCAGTGGGGGCGGCTGCGCTGTGGGCACTGTTGCGCCCCGACCCACTTGTCATGGCGCGGGCGCGCGACTTCGAGGCTTCGGTGCGTTCCCCAGAGGTTGCCCCGACGCTGACCGCGGCCCGAGCGGCGACTAAGGGCATCGCCGTCGGCGCGCTGGTGATGATCGTGGCACAGATGGTCATGATCGCCGTGATGACCATGACCCCGATAAATATGCAGAGTTACGGCCTTGACGTTGGCGCAGTGGGAGTCGTCATCGGCGTCCACGTGGCCGCGATGTACCTTCCTTCGCCACTGTCGGGTTGGTTGGTGGATCGATGGGGCGCGGGCATGGTGGCCGTGCTGTCCGCCACCACCTTTGTGGCTGCGGGCGCGGTCGGGGCGTGGAGCCCACCCGACTCGGTGCCGCTGTTGGCGCTGTCTCTCGCGCTGTTGGGCCTGGGGTGGTCCTTCGGGCTCGTCTCGGGTACCGCCATGGTCACCAGTGCAGCGCCTCTCGCGCGACGTGCGCGCGTCCAAGGCAACGTCGATTTCCTCATTGCGCTTGCTGGCGCCACCGGTGGCGCGGTGTCCGGTGTGGTCGTGGCCGAAACCAGTTTCGCGACGCTCGCGCTGGGCGGTGGCGTGGTGGCGTTGTTGCTGGTGCCAGTGCTGGCGGCGACGCACACTTCTCAACCGCGCCCGGATCGGCCTGGCACAATGAATGCATCATGACGCACCTACTCGACGATCTGACCTGGCGGGGGCTGATCTCACAGACCACAGGCGACGACGAATTGAGGGCCGCGCTCGATGCGGGTCCGGTGACACTGTATTGCGGTTTCGACCCAACGGCACCGAGTCTGCACCACGGCAACCTCGTGCAGATTCTGACCGTGCGCCGATTCCAGGACGCTGGCCACCACCCGCTTCTCCTCGTCGGCGGCGCTACCGGGCTTGTCGGCGATCCGCGCGAGACGGGGGAGCGCGTGCTTAACCCCACGGAGACGGTCCGTGAATGGGTCGAGCGGATCCGGGCCCAGATCGAGCCGCTGATGAACTTCGAAGGCGAGCGCCCCGCCGTCATGGTGAACAACCTGGACTGGACCAAGGATGTGACGGCAATCGAGCTGTTGCGCGACGTCGGCAAGCACTTTCGCATGGGCACGATGCTGGCGAAGGAGACGGTGTCGCGTCGCTTGAATTCGCAGGAGGGAATCTCGTACACGGAGTTCAGCTACCAGGTGTTGCAGGGGATGGACTTCCTGGAGTTGTACCGGCGCCACGGCTGCACGCTGCAGACTGGCGGCTCGGACCAGTGGGGCAATCTCACCGCTGGCACGGAACTGATTCGCAAGGTGGAGGGCGTGAAGGTGCACGCCTTGGCCACGCCGCTGATCACCAAGTCGGACGGGACCAAGTTCGGCAAGACCGAGGGCGGGGCAGTGTGGCTCGCGCCCGACATGATGAGCCCCTATGCCTTCTATCAGTTCTGGCTCAATCAAGACGACGCGGACGTGGTCAAACTCCTCAAGGTGTTCACGTTCCTCACGCGGGAAGAGATCGAGGCACTCGGGGCCGCGGTGGAATCCGCACCGTTCCGCCGGGAGGCGCAACGCACCTTGGCGTGGGAGGTCACGTCGCTGGTTCACGGACGGGCAGCGGCTCAGGGTGCCGTAGACGCTTCGCTGGCACTGTTTGGTCACGGCGAACTCGGGGCGCTGGACGCGGTCACGCTCGAGGGCTGCGCGCAGGAACTGAGGGGAGTGAGGGTGGGCGTCGGCGCACCGGTGGTTGACGCGCTCGTGGAGGCGGGCGTCGTCGACTCGAAGTCTGCCGCCAGGCGGGCCATCCAGGACGGTGGCGCCTACGTCAACAACGTCAAGGTCACCGCCGCCGACGCGACGTTACGTCCCGCCGACGCCCTGGCGGGCGGATGGTTCGTGCTGCGACGCGGGAAAAAGACGATCGGACTTGTGCGACCATCCTCGTGACCGCCATGCGTGTCGCGAAAAGTAGCCACTTACCAGGACCGATATCGCGACACGCCCGAGATTCCGGTGATTTGACTTGGGGTCGACCAGGCCGTAATGTTTCACCCGTTGCCGACGACGGAGCGAACGCGCGGAGGACTGAAAAGGCCCCGCGAACTTCATCAGGTAGCCACCTCTTATTGGGTCACGTTCTGGTCGCGCAAGCGTCCGGAGCGAGGTACGATAGGAACCCCCTCCGACCTGGAGACGCGCCGATCAGGCAAGTTGACAGGGAGATCGTAGGAGAGTAAGTTAGAAGGGTTGCCCCAAATCCATCCTGAGAGGGTATGGAGGCGGTGCGCGTCCGAACCTTGAGAACTCAACAGTGTGCCACATGTCGATGCCAAAACCTCTGGCGTCGTGAGGGCTGATGCCTGATCGATGTTGGATTCCTTTGGTAAACGAAACAAATGTCAGTGACATTTTGTTCATTTGCTAGAGATTAAACTGGCTCTTTCGAGAGCCGCTTCGTAAGACTGTGACCCGCTTCGGCGGTTTGCTATCAAACATTTACGGAGAGTTTGATCCTGGCTCAGGACGAACGCTGGCGGCGTGCTTAACACATGCAAGTCGAACGGTGACCCTGGAGCTTGCTCCGGGCGATCAGTGGCGAACGGGTGAGTAACACGTGAGCAACCTACCCTTGACTCTGGGATAACAGTTGGAAACAGCTGCTAATACCGGATATGACCCTGGTGGACATCCACTGGGGTGGAAAGCTCCGACGGTCAAGGATGGGCTCGCGGCCTATCAGCTTGTTGGTGAGGTAACGGCTCACCAAGGCGTCGACGGGTAGCCGGCCTGAGAGGGTGACCGGCCACACTGGGACTGAGACACGGCCCAGACTCCTACGGGAGGCAGCAGTGGGGAATATTGCACAATGGGCG
>JASBTB010000142.1 GCA_030148645.1 Demequina sp.
GGGCTCCCACACCCGCCTCGTCTCCTGCCCTGCCCGCGACACCGTCAGTCGCTTCACGGTGTCCTCGACGAGCAGTCTTCCGCGGGTGCCATTGACCTCCACCACCTGGGCGTCGGGGTAGGCATACGACGAGTCGTATGAACCCACGAGCGAGCCCACGGCTCCCGAGGCGAAGCTCAGCGCCACCGCGAGCGTCGTATAGGTCCCGGCGTGCGTCATGTCCGTCATCTGCGCGGCGACCGAGGTGAGGGGACCACACAGGTGCTCAAGCATGTCGAGTCCGTGCACCTGTGTCTCGATCAGGTTGGCGTGAGGGCTGGTGCCAAAGTTCGGCTCGCCCCCGAAGCGCCAGGTCGCAAAAACGATGTCCCCCAGCTCGTCCGCGTCGATCGCCGCCTTCGCGCGTATCACGGGTTCCGCATAGCGGTGGTTGAGGTTGATCGCGAAGAACAGTTTTCGCCGCTGCGCCTCGGCAAGGAGCACATCGGCTTCGCTCAGGTCGAAGACCAGGGGCTTTTCTACCAACAGCGGGATACCGCGCTGAAGCAGATGCAACGTCGGCTCGAAGTGCGCCTCGTTCGGCAGGCACACCGTGACGAGGTCGGGACGTGCCTGGTCCAGCATCGTGTCGAGATCGGTGAAGGGCGCCGTATCGAACATGGCGGCGCGCGCGGCCGTGCGGCCCGGGTCCCGCCCCACAATGCCGACGAGTTGCGTGTCACGCCGTCGTGACACGATGCGGGCGTGCTGGGCGCCCCAGCCTCCGGCGCCGACCACGGCGATCCTCAGCGTGTCGTTCATCGTCGAACCTTCCCTTGCCTTCGCTTGGACCTTCTCCACACTAGTAGCGAGGGATCGCTAGTCTCGGACCATGACGCAATCGCTGGCGGCCACGTGACCGACTGGAGCCACTACGACGAATCGGACGCGAGGGTGCGTCCTTCGCGTAGTTCGCGCCCTCGTTCCAAACGGAGACCGGCTCACCACGACGCGGTGGACGGCTTTGTGGTGGTGGTCGACCGGGGACGCTATACCGTTGTCACCGATGCCGGGCCCGTCGTGATGGCCGTCAAGGCGCGAGAACTGGGGCGCCGCGCTCTTGTGGTCGGCGACCGCGTGGGCCTCGTGGGAGACGCCTCCGGCACGCCCGACACGTTGGCCCGTATCGTGCGACGCGGCGCTCGGGTATCCGCTCTGCGGCGCACGGCCGACGACACGGACACGACCGAGCGCGTGGTGGTCGCCAACGCGGACCAGTTGGCCATCATCGCGGCCATCACGGATCCGGACCCGAATCCCCGCATCATCGACCGCTGCCTTGTGGCCGCGTTCGACGCGGGAATGACGGCCCTAGTGGTGCTCACCAAGGCCGACCTGGCCACCGGCGGCGCCATACGGGCGCTGTACGAGCCCTTGGGCGTGACTGTTATCGAGACGTCCGTCAAGCGCCAGGGCGGGCCCGAGGCAGACGCGGGCTTCCGATTGCTGCGCTCGGCTCTGATCGGCGTCAAGACGGTTTTGGTGGGCCCCTCCGGCGTGGGCAAGTCGACGCTGGTCAATGCCTTGGCGCCAGCCGCAGACCGAGCCGTGGGGCGCGTCAACGACGTCACCGGTCGTGGCCGTCACACCTCTACGTCGTCACTCATGTTGGAGGTACCCAGCGGCGGATGGATTGTCGACAC
The DNA here is from genome assembly GCA_030148645.1 of Demequina sp. Lineage (GTDB taxonomy): Bacteria > Actinomycetota > Actinomycetes > Actinomycetales > Demequinaceae > Demequina. The sequence continues at coordinate 1,683 of JASBTB010000142.1, forward strand.
CCCTGGTATTCGCTCATTCGGCTTGGCACACGTGGACCCGGAGCACATGATGAATGCGTTCCCCGACGTCGCCGGCTACGAAGCGGAACACTGCCCGCGTGGCTGCGCGCACCTGAGCGCCGCCGACGGTTGCGCCCTAGATCGGTGGGTGGGCGACAACCCGGATCGGGCGGTCAAGCTGGACTCGATTCGGCGGCTGCTGGTCTCGCGGGCGGCCGGAGACGTCCACTAGTTCGGCGTCGACGCCAGGCGGGAGATGAGCCGGTTCGACTCGTCGATGACGTCTGCGGCGACCCACACCGTGTTACGGCGGGTACTGGTCAGGCACCGTAGCACCGCGGTCTCAGCCAGTCGTGCGATCGCATCGTAGGCGCTGGCTTGGCAGGCGCCGGTCAGCCGCTGCACGTTCGCGGCATCCACCATGGGATGCTCCACCAGCATGGCGATCAGGGCGGCGGCCGCCGAGTGGCCACGGGGGCGTGACCGCTGCCGCCACAGGTCGGGCAGGCCGGCCAAGCGTTCCGCCGAGGCGGTCGCCTCCTTGGCCGCACGCGCCAGGTGCCCGCCGATGGATTCGACCATCGCGTCGGCGTCGCCGATGCGGTAGGCCCTCCAGTCCAGTTGGTACGCACGCGTATGCGCAGCGATGGCAGCCGATACCGGAACCGCGATGCGCGTCGTCATCCCCCTGCGCCGCAACACGCCGTTGATGAGGGCCCTGGCCGTGCGACCGTTGCCCCCCGCAAAGGGCTGAATGGACAGGAACTGCGCGTGCGCGATGGCGGCCTGTGCGATGGGGTCCACATCCTTGCGCGCCGTGAAGGCGACCAAGTCCTCCATGGCTTCGGCGATCCGGGCGGGTTGCGGCGGGACGTAGTCGGCCCCATCGGGCCAGAGGTCGGTACCGCCGATCCACGTCTGCGTGTCGCGATAGCGGGCCATCTGCCGGCGCCAGCCACGGTCGCCCGTGACCGGGGGTGCATGCGCTGCAGCGATGGCGCCCGGCGAGATCGCGCGGCCGGCTGCCTCCAGCAACACTGCCAGGCCCTTGGCGGCTGCGTGGGTGCCCGTGGCGCTCCTCACGGTCGGCACGCCTGCCTCCGCCTTGGCGAGCGCCCACGCGTCCGCGGTTACGGCATCGAGCGCGCCGGAGGCGAGCACCTCGGTGCGCTCGAAGAACGCCTGCGCGCCCCGAGTCGCGCCAGCAGGACCCCTGTCCAGGAGCGAAATCTGGATAGTCGCGTCACGGCACGCGTCGGCGGCGTCCGACGTGGGGCGGTACTCGACTCGCGCCAGCCGCGCGGGCAACGCCGCGTCGTAGGCGCGAGGCTCGTCGGACCACGGCTCCTGGACCCGCCACAGGAGCCGCTCCGAGGCCTGCCTTGCGCCGGAATGGGACATGACGCGAGTGTCTCACATCTACGTACGCTATTCCGGCTTTTACGCGTTTCTCGGAACAGTTGGCGCCGCATGAGCGAATGACCACGTAGATCGGTATGGGTTAGCGCTCGCCACTCGAACGTGTCCGACCGACCCGACACTGCGCCCCCTCCCAGCACAGTGCGCGCGGTGGCCACGAGCCTGGGTTCCTGGGCGCGAACCCACCCGGCGGCGCGGTGGCAAGCGGCCACCAGCGGCGTCGACGTGCGTTGCCCGCCAGCCCGCGCGACATCGAACGTGCACGTGAGCGACCCGTTTTCGAGTTCTGGGTATCGGCGTGAGGCGGCGGGCACCTCAGGCACGCGCACACAATCTCAAGGAAACCTTCACCGAGAGCGCGTCCGATCTTGACCCACGTGGATCAGCATGAGTCGAGGTAGCCAGGACTGGCGCCGCGCTCGGGCGAGAGATCCGGCACGGGAAGGAGAACACGATGTTGCA
>JASBTB010000149.1 GCA_030148645.1 Demequina sp.
ACCTGCTCGTCGCGGTCGCGGCCCAGTGCCGAGGGAACGATCGAAGTGGTCAGCGAGATGCCATCCTCGGCGTCCTCGTACGGCAACTTGGCCACGGACAGCGCCGACGCCATGATGCCATGCACGTCGCGCCCGTTCATCGGGTTGGCGCCCGGTGCGAAGGGCTCGCCCTTGCGGCGCCCATCGGGCGTGTTGCCCGTCGCCTTGCCGTAGACCACGTTGGACGTGATGGTCAACACCGACTGCGTGTGTTTCGCGTCGCGGTAGGTCTGCTGCTTGCGGATCTTGTTCATGAAGCGGCGCACCAGGTCCACGGCGATCGCGTCGGCGCGGTCATCGTCGTTGCCGTACGTGGGGAACTCGCCCTCCACCTGGTAGTCGACGACCAGGCCGGTCTCGTCGCGCACAGGCCTGACCGTCGAGTACTTGATTGCCGACAGGGAGTCTGTAGCGACGGACAGGCCAGCAATGCCGCAAGCCATCGTGCGCAGGACATTCTTGTCGTGCAAGGCCATTTCGAGACGCTCGTACGCGTACTTGTCGTGCATGTAGTGGATGACGTTCAATGCGTCCACATACGTCTGAGCCAACCAGTCGAGGAACGTGTCGAACTTGCCCAACACGTCGTCGAAATCGAGCACGTCTCCAGCAACGGGGGCGAGCGCGGGCGAAACCTGCTTGCCGCTGACCTCATCGCGCCCGCCGTTGATGGCGTACAGGAGCCCCTTGGCGAGGTTGACGCGAGCTCCGAAGAACTGCATCTGCTTGCCGACCTCCATGCCGGACACGCAGCACGCAATGGCCGCGTCGTCGCCACACTGGGCCCGCAACAACTCGTCCGACTCGTACTGCACGGCGGAGGTGTCGATCGAAACCTTCGCGCAGAACTCCTTGAAGCCCTTGGGGAGGCGGTCGCTCCACAGCACCGTCATGTTCGGCTCGGGCGCCGGACCCAAGTTGTACAGGGTGTGCAGGTAGCGGAAGGTGGACTTGGTCACGAGCGACCGGCCATCCTCGCCAAGACCACCCAGGGACTCGGTGACCCACAGCGGGTCGCCCGAGAACAGGGCGTCGTATTCGGGGGTGCGCAGGAAGCGGACGATGCGCAACTTGATGACGAAGTCGTCAATCAGTTCCTGGGCCTCGGTCTCGGTGAGGGTTCCTTCCTGAAGGTCGCGCTCGATGTAGCAGTCGATGAAGGTCGAGGTGCGCCCGAGCGACATCGCCGCACCGTTTTGCTCCTTGACCGCCGCAAGGTAGGCGAAGTACAGCCACTGCACGGCTTCCTTGGCGTTGGTCGCTGGCTTCGAGATGTCGAAGCCGTAGGACCCGGCCATCTGCTTGAGTTCGCCGAGCGCCTTGATCTGCTCCGAGTTCTCTTCGCGGTCGCGAATGATGTCCTCGGTGGAACGCTCCATGTCGAGTTCCGCGCGGTCGTTCTTCTTGGCCTGGATCAGGGCGTCGACGCCGTACAGGGCCACACGGCGGTAGTCGCCGATGATGCGGCCACGGCCGTAGGCGTCGGGAAGTCCCGTGACGATGTGGCTGGAACGGGCGGCCCGCACATTGGGCGGGTACGCGTCGAACACACCGTCGTTGTGCGTCTTGCGGTAGTTCGAGAACACGTTCTCCAGGTTGGGGTCGACCGGGTAGCCGTAGGTCTCGAGCTCCTTGACCACCATGCGCCAGCCGCCGAACGGCATGATCGCACGCTTGAGCGGCGCGTCAGTTTGCAGGCCAACGATCAGGTTGTCGTCTTCACTGATGTAGCCGGGGGCGTGGGACGTGATGGTCGCGGGCGTGGCCCAGTCGATGTCATAGACGCCCTTTTCGCGTTCCTCGGGAAACATGCCCAAGAGCGTCTGCCACACGCGCAGGGTACGCTCGGTCGGGCCGGCGAGAAAGGTGTCGTCACCGGTGTATTCGGTGTAGGCGCACTGAATGAATCCGCGCACATCGATGGTGTCGGTCCAGGGCCCTGTGGGGAACGAACGCCAGGCATTGGTCTGCTGGGCGTCAGACTCGGGGTGGGTGGTTCCGCTAGCCGCGATTGTCATCTCGGTCAAACCTTCCTGCATGGGGAATGCATGGGGAGTAGGCGCTGTAGCGCCGTTGCTTGACAGGGTATGCGACGGCGGGATGTGGCCGTCAGGACTTTTGACCTCAAGGTCCCTGGTCCTGGGTGCCGACTTCGCCCGTCGCCACCGGGACGGCTACAGTGACTGCCATGTCCCCAGAGCCTGTAGCCCCGGCGAGCCCCAAGGCAGTGACGATGGTGATCAAACACAGGAGGGCGGGACGTCTGCTCGCCGCCCTTGCCGGCTCCAGCCTCGTGCTGGCCGCGTGTGGGCTCGCGGGCGACGATCCCTCGCCCTCCCCGACGGTTACGGGCCCCACCGCAGAGCCGGTGAACATCTCCATGGCGTTTTGGGGTGACTTCGGACTCGACGCACTCGCAGCTGAATACGAAGCCAGCCGCCCGGGTGTCACCATCGACCTGATCTCGGGAAACTACAGCGACCTGCACGAGGAGTTGCAACGCCAGATCGTGGCGGGAACGGGGGCGCCGAGCATCGTTGCTATTGGCGAGGACTACATCGGCACGTTCGCCTCCCAACCCGACGCCTTCGTCGATCTTCTCACCTTGGGTGCTGGTGAATACCAGGACCGCTACCTAGGATGGAAGTGGGCACAAGGTTCCACTCCCGATGGTTCACAACTCATCGGCATCGGTGGGGATGTCTCCGGTTTGGCCCTGTGCTACCGCAGCGACCTCTTCGAGAATGCGGGCCTGCCCTCCGCCCGCGACGCGGTCGAGGCTGCTATCGGCGACACCTGGGAAGGCTTCATTGCCTTGGGAAAGCAATACCAAGCCAGTGCCGATAGGGGCGCGTTCTTGGACGATGCCGGTACCCTCTTGAAGCCCGTGCGATCGCAGTCGGGTGCCAGTTATTTCACCGCCGACGGCGAGTTGGCCCTCGACCCCGTCAAGCCCGCCTTTGATGTGGCTCTCGACGCGATTGACGCGGGCCTGTCCGCCGGAGTCGCGCCCTTCACCGACCAGTGGGACGCCGGACTGGACAGTGGCACGTTCGCCGCGACGCTGTGCCCGGTGTGGGGAATGGGCTACATCCAGAATGTTCTAGAGACCAGCGGTGGCACCGCTCAGTGGGATATCGCCGACATCCCTGGGCCCGGGGGTTCCTGGGGTGGCTCGTTCTACGCGATCCCCGCACAAGGCACGCCAGCGCAACAGGCGTCGGGATGGGACTTCCTCAACTGGCTGATCCAGCCGGAGCAGCAGTTGCGCATCTTCCAGGCTACGGGTTCGCTGCCGTCGCAGCCCGCGCTCTATGAGGACGACTCCGTGAAGTCGTACGTGATTCCGTTCTTCAACGACGCGCCCGTGGGTTCGATCTTGGCCAAGGCCGTGAGCGAGTTGCCGACGCAAAACCTGTACTCGCCCAGCAACGGGACCATCGAGGCGACTCTGCAGGACGTGCTGCTCCAAGTTCAGCAGGGCGAGGTGGGCAGCGCCGACGCCTGGGCGGTGGCCACGGAGGCCGCGGGGTTGGCAGCCCCCTCGCCCTAGCGCCAGTCGCTGCGCGGGCTAGAACGACCGCGCCTGCCCCGTCGCTCGCAGGGTGATGCCATCCGCGAACGGCATGAGCGCCTCGACCCCGAACAGCGGGTACACGGTCACCTCAATCGTGACGCTCGCTGTGGAGTCGTCGAGTGTCTCCACTGACACCAGGTGCACGCCCTCCAGGTTGTCCACTCCCCGCTCGTGGACATGGCGTTGCACGGCCGACGTCATGGCGGCGGTCGCGAGATCAAGTGCTGCCGCGTCGGCGCCGGGGCTGGCGAAGTAGCCGCCAGCGTCGACGGCGTCGGCGGCATCCTGCGCGAGTTCGTCCGCGAGGTTGGTCAGACGTAGCCGCGTCAGGTGCACGGCCGAGGCTGCGGACACCACCAGGATGAGCATGAGCGCAAGCACCGTGAAGCCGAGCGTGAGAATCCCGATGGTGCCGTCGTCGGAGCGGACCTGACGCAGCCGGATCATGAGACCTCCCCGAAACTGTCCACCGGTGAGCGCGCGGACCCTGCGACCTCAGCCTCAAGTGGGATGCTCCCGCTGAGGAAGCCTGGGATCCCGGGAAGTATGACGCGGATCGTCACCTCGGCGGTGACGTCGCTCCCGGGTGCGAGGCATGTGCCGTCGCAGGCGAAGACCAGTGTGGCGTCGTCAGGAGCGAAACCGAAGTCGGAAGCGACAAGCCCCACGGCGGCCCGGGCCCGCCGCTCACCCTGAGTCAGCGCCGAGGAGCGGCTGGCGCCACCCTCGAACTCTCGCACGCCCGTGACGACGAGGGTGCGTGCCGCTTCGCTCGCGGCCGATTCCGCGGCGAACGCTCCTGCCTGAATACGCGACAACGTGACCACCAGATAGACCAGGGGGATCAGCAGCAACAAGGACAAGGCGATGAACTCCAGCATCGCGGCGCCCTCGTCACTGCGGGCGTTCCAGTCGGAGCCTCGGCGGCTCCCGTTAGCCACGGTCAGCCTCCTCGAAGGCCCTAGCCGAGACTGACATGCTGCCGAAGCCCCACAGGCCGAACACCGGGAAGGGCGCCTCAACGGTGACTTGCGTCGCCGGCGCCCCGTCGATCACCGTGTCGGAGGCGGTGATGAGCACCTCGTAGTTGGCAAGCGAGTCGCCTAGCAACGCATCGGTCCTTTGGATGCCGTCCGCGATGCCCCGATCGTTGGTGGCGGCCAGGCGCGCACCTTCGGAGGCTGCGGAGATGAGCATGTTGCGCACGTGCAAGGCGACGGCAAGTTGAATCACCCCCATCGCAATCGTGATGACGAGGATGGAGACCAAGACGAACTCGACCACAACGTTGCCGTCGTCGCGCCCGTGCCTAACCTCCGGTGACACCCGCGATGGCCTGCGTGAAGAGGTCGGTGAGGGTGGGCCCGGCGAT
>JASBTB010000150.1 GCA_030148645.1 Demequina sp.
CGCGATCGTTCCCACCCCAGGCGGCCTCGGCGTAGTCGAAGGCGCGCTCGCCGCTGGACTGTTTTCGGCTGGACTGCCCAAGGAGATCGCCGCATCTGTCGTGGTGCTCTTCCGTCTGCTCAGTTACTGGGCCCGAATTCCTTTGGGGTTCCTCGCCATGAGATATCTCCAAGGCAAGGGTGAGTTGTAGTCTGTCGGTTGTTTGCCTAGCTCAGCAACTGACGCTAACTCAGCAAAGTGCGCGAGGGACTCTAGCAATTGCCGGGTTGTAGGGCCGTAGGACCGGCCTTTGTTTGCGGTGTGCGACAGTTTGCAGGTCGTGCGACGTCCAGGCGACATTCCGAGGTTCTTGCGATATCGCGCATACGGCACGATGCGCGCGGAGTCGCACTGAACACGCCTCGCCTCGGGCACCACACGCGCCGCGAAGAACGGCAGACTCGGGGTCTGGATGTGGATCACGTCATGTTGCTGAGCGGCCAACACCTAGCGCAGGTGCCGCCGCGCCGCGGAAAGAGGGATGCGCACGCCGTTGCCGTTGAAGGTCACGCCCACATTCAACGTCAGGCTGTGAACCGCGGAGATGCCGGGTGGGGGCGAACCGGCCTCGCCCGAACACAGCACATGGACCTCGTGGCCACGCTCGTCCGTGGCTCGCCGAATCGTTCGCACGTACTCGTGACGCCCCGGGGCGAGCCGGGGCGTAGTCGACGACGGTGGTGTTCTTGACGCTAGTGGACCTATCTGGGCATGTGCCAGGAAGAGCAAACCGCGACTACTCAGGCTCCGCTCACCATGAGGTCATATAGGCATCCCGCGAACGTAGGGTCCCCGGGACGAACACCTGGCGTGTCAGTGACGATGAAGAACGCATCGTCCCATCGTTGGTCAGCCGTAAGGTCGTCCTCCAGCGCCACATCGTATTCCTGATAACACGCTACCAACGCGGGCACGATCACAGTTGATCGATACTCGTCCTGCATCGCCACCACCTGCGGCTGCATCATGTAGAGATCCTCTACGAAACGTGAGTGAGTATTGGCACACTCGTCCGATATCGCTGCCCCCGTGTCCGCGCCGAGGCTCGCAGGCGCTCGCATGTCGTAAACGACGTACTGGACTCCGGCAATGTCAGTCTCAATCGCCTCAGTATGGGAGATTCCTGCCGCGTCGAGGCACGCATACGTGCCCTCCAGTGCCTCTTGCACATCGCCAATATCTACCTGGCCTTCGTCGGCTAGCCGCTCAAGTATCGAGATTTGAGTATCCGACGCTCCGCCCGCTCGAGCCTTCTCAATAGCATTGGCGAAGACCGGCTCGACGGGTTCGGCGGACGCCGTCCCGTCCGAGCACGCGGTGAGTGTCGCTAGTATCGCGACACAGAAGGCCCCCCATGACTTGCTCACCTCCACCCCTCCCTACCGATCCTTGAGCGCGTTGAGTAAGGTCCCCGCAGGGCGCAACCCCAGGAGCACCACGACCGCGGTCGCACCGATCACCGTCAGCGCCCCGTGGAACGTCACGAGCCTCACGGCCTGCGGCGCATGAGCACCAAGCGCGAGTGCGCCCACTACGCCCAGGCCCCACCCCCACGCTGCACCGAACGCGGCGAGCACCCCCCATTCGCCCAGTTGCATCACCAGGCGCGCGGCGGGACGCATGCCGAAGGTTGCATAGATCGCCACGTGCGAGCGCCGGAACCATTGCAGCATCGCCCACAGCAAGCCCAACAACGCGGCGGCTGGCACCCAGACCCACCGCAGCGGGCGATCCTGGTAGGCATGGGTGTAGTCGACGGTGAAGTCGGATGCGAACAGTCGCGGGTTGGGGATCGCCGGGTCGCCGTCGTCCGCCAACAGGGCAGGCAGCGCGGCCTGGACTGCGGCGTCGTGCGCCGCGTCGGTGCGCACGTAGCACGCGTCCGCATCCCCCGTAAGGCGGGCCGGGACCAGCAGGGCGCCATCGAACTCGTCACCCATCATGGCGGTGTCGACAGCGCGTAGCGTGAGCGGGTCCGACGGTGCGGGGGCCGTCCCAACCGCGCCCCGGCGGACGATGCGCACGACGTCCCCGTCGGCGGCTCCCGTGCGGTCCACGAAGCCGACCGTGGCCAGCACCGTGCCACCGTCGGACGGTTCGACGCCGAGAAAGTTGAGCGCCCCTGCCGACACGTCATACAGCGACACCCGCCCGCCGGGAATGTACGACAGGGTGCCCGTCTCGTCGGTGCGGGACAACGCGAACGAGGCGTCGATGCCGTCGATTGCGCTGAGCCGGTCGCATGCCAGCGCCGGAATGGGGTTCTGACTGTTGTCAGTTCTCGCCCCGGTCACCACGTAGACGTGGCCCCCCGCGTCGATCCAGGCTTGCTCGTCATCGATCAGTTGAGACACGGCCACGGCGTCGGCCGCCCCTGGCGCGGCGACGATCCAGGCCACCGCAAGCACCACGAGCAGCGACGTCCATCTCCCGGTGCGCGCCGTCGCGACACCCTCGCGCGCGGCGAGAGACAGGGGCCACGCGCGGCGGCTCGTGCGCCTACTCAAAGCCGACCCCGTTCGTGGATGACGCCGTCGCGTAGTTCCAGCACCAGGTCGCAGCGCTCCGCCACCTCCGGGTCGTGGGTGACGATGACGACGGTGCGTTGACCGTGAGCACCAATCATGGCGTCCAGAACGGTGGAGGAGGTGCGGGCGTCCAGTTGCCCGGTGGGCTCGTCCGCCAAGATGATGGGCCGATGCGACGCGAGAGCCCTCGCGATCGCCACGCGTTGCGCCTCGCCGCCAGACAGGATGCGGGCGGCATCACTCTCGTGACCGGCCAAGCCCACCGCGCGGAGGGTTTCGACCGCGCGCACGCGCGCCTCGGCCCTGTCAGCCCCGTCGGAATACGCGCCGACGGCCACGTTGTCCGCGGCCGTGCGGTCGGGCAGCAGCGACACGGTTTGGAGCACCCACGAGGCCGTGTCCGAGAGCGGGCGCTCAACTCCGGCGTCGTCCACCGCGGCGATGCTGCCTTTCTGCATCGGCAGCAGATGCCCCATGAGGGACAACAGCGTGGTCTTGCCGGAGCCGGATGGCCCGACGATGGCGGCCGACGTGCCCGCCGGGATGTCAAACGACGCGCCAGCGAGCACCTGGTGGTCGCCGCGCGGGTAGGTGTAACTGACGTCGCGGGCGGTCAGTCGCATATTAACTTCCGCCGCATATCAGCTGCCCCCGCAGTTCAGGTCCTCACGCACCTCGCGCGGGTTGAGCAACACCGGCTGACCCACCAAAGACAGGTCGAGGTCGACGGTGCCGAGCGACCCCCCTGAGGCCTCCACGGGCGTGGGTGCGGCGTCGGCCGACGCAAAGATGCAGGTCCCGCCGGTGGCATCGGTGACCACGGCGGAACTCGGCACCGAGGCGACGGTCAACGGCGTGGCCAACTGGAGTGTGCCGACTCCCTCGGTCACGGCACCAAGCGTGGCCGCCATCGCGGCGACGGCCTCCGATTCGGTGATACGACCCGAGCCAGGTTCGTAGGGGGCCGTGACGCCGTTCACCGTGAGGGCCCATTCGCCCTCGAACCCGTCACCGGGGGGCTCCGCCACGGTGATTGCGGCGAGCGCAGCCGTGGTGGTGAACAGTTCCGTTCCGGGCCCCACCTGGTCCCCCAGGTGCACGTTCACCTCGTTGACGGTCGCGGGCACCGTTCCCACCCACACGAGCGACGCAAGGGTCAGCACCGTGTTGTTCTTGCCGTAACCGTAAGCGAGGTTGAACGCCTTGATCGCCTTCTCGGTGGCCGGGCCCGCCTTCCCGTCCGCGGGCCCAGTGTCGAAGCCCAACTCGGTCAAGAGCCCCTGGGCGGTCGCCACATCGGACCCCTCGATGCCGCGCGTGATGTCCCGGTAGAGCGGCGAGTCCGCCACATAGGCCACGATTCCGCGCGCATCGACGTCCATGAGCCGTGTGCCCGTGGCGACGTTGGATCCGAGGTTGATGCCGATTGCGGTGATGGTCCCGCCAGCCTGCGTCGAGGGCGTCACGGCGTCGGCGAACTCCACGCCGATCGCGACATTGACCTGATTGTTGCGCTGCGCGGACTCGATGGTCCCGACAAGCGGCGCCGCAGGCGCGGCAGAGTCGAGAGGGGACCGCTCGGCTACGACGAGCGCCACCACGGCCGCAACCCCAAGCGGGATGACGATGCCCAGCGCGACACCAACCGCGACGCCGGCGTTCTTGATCCCCATGACACCCTCCCTGTCGGCGAGCATAGCGCCGCGAATGCTGCGCAGTCCTTCGCGACGCGGCTAGGGCGTGTCTGCTAATGATTGGGCTTTGGGTGGT
>JASBTB010000008.1 GCA_030148645.1 Demequina sp.
GCGACGGATGTCGCCCAGTGCATCCCGCCTATCTGCAGGACAATGCTCTTGCTGGTCATGATTGGCCTTCCGTTGGGGTGACTCGTACTGGTTGTCGAATTGTTGAGGTGTGTCGAAACCCTCTGTGCCCGATGGCCGCAAGACCGTGGTGCATACCGTGCGGGTTCAGGCGTCGTCCATCATGGCCTGGGGGCGGGCAGAAACTCCTGACGCATCCCCAGGGCCTCATCAGTCACCGCGATCGACGTCGCGCCGTCGGTGACGCTACCGACCAGGGCCCGGATCGCGTCGATGGTCTCCGGCACCACGATGGCCTCATTGTAGACCTGGTACGTCAGGTAAGCCTCGTTTCCTTCGACGCTGAGGACGTCCTCCCAGAGCGCCACTTCCCACATGTCTCCGCGGGGTCGGCCGAGGTCGCGCATGAGTTCGACGGTGGTGTTGAGCGCGACCAGACCATCGGCCATCCGGATGAACGCGATACGTGGGGCGGCCCGCAGTGCGGCCAGTACCTCCTCGCGACTGGCCGCTCGGGTCAACTCCAAGGTCCAGAAGTGGTTGTGGGTCTGGGTGTGCGCGGCCTTTGCGGCCATCGTCACCACATCGAGGTCGGGCAGTACCGTGCGGGCATCCGGGCCCTGGTGCGACGGGATCGATGGCTCGGGCATCACGGTGTTCATTAGGCCGCCAAGGTGCGACTCGCCGGGGTCCGTGGCACGGCGGATCAGGACGCCACGGCCCCGGGCCAGCAGTTCGGCATCGCGTAACGCCCCGAGGACGCGCACGATGCTCGTGGTGTTGCATGAGACGACCCGGGTGGTGTCCCTGCCAAGCGCCGTCGCGTAGTTCGCCTGGGCGACGAAGGAGTGGCCGGTGGTGGAGGGCGACTCCCCTCCTTGGAACACGGCCTTGACCCCTGCGGCCCGGTAGGTCTCGAGGTTGAGGGCCGCGACCTTCTTGGGTGTCGTGTCCACGACCGCATCGACCTGCCCGAGTAGGTCGTGGAGGTTGCCCGCCACGCCTACACCGGCCGCGCGCATCGTGTGGTCGGCCTGTTCGGTGGCCGCGTAGATCGGGATGTCGTGTCCGACCGCGGTCCGGATCCGCCAGTCCGACGCGACATCGGCGACGCCGACGAGTTCCATGTCCGGCATCGCCCGGACCGCATCGGCGACACGCTTGCCGATCACTCCATAGCCGTTGATAGCAACACGAGTAGTGCTCATCTAGCATCGTCTCCATTCGTTGTTCGGGTGCGCCGCGTCGGCGCACAGGTCGTGCGGTTGAGGCATCGACACCTCGATGGCCCGCCCGGGGCCGTGAAGACTCTCAGCTGCGAACGAGCCGGGAGATGGCGTCGGTTGCCTCCTTGAGTTTGGTTTCCTGCTCGACACCGCCGACGCGCGCCGCCTCGACGAGGCAGTGGCTCATGTGGTCATCGAGCAGCATCAGGGCGACGCTCTGCAGCGCACGGGATGTGGCGGAGACCTGAGTGAGGACGTCGATGCAGTACTTGCCGTCGTCCACCATCCGTGCGATCCCGCGAACCTGGCCCTCGATGCGGCTCAGCCGCGTCAGCAGGTCCGCCGTGCCGCCATTGGTTTCAGCCATCTCGATCGTCCTTCCATTGCGTCCGCGTGACAGCGGTGCTTGTGGCCTGCCGTGGGGCAATAGCCCGGGGCAGGCGCGGGGTCATGATGCCGGGGCGTAACGGGCCGGGTCGGCATCGAAGTTCTCCACGCAGTGCGCGGAACAGAAATAGTAGGTGACGTCCTCATACTCCCGGCTCACGGCCGTCGTCGACGGGTCGACCGACATTCCGCAGACCGGGTCGATGACCGTGCCGTGCTCGGACCTGCGCTCGGAGTTGCGGTGCTGGTGTGCCATGACGTGCTCCTTGTCTCGGGTCGGGTCTCGACGACCGGGCATGCGCCGGTAATGAGACTCTACCAAGATACCCCGGGTGGGTATCTACCATCCAGTTGAGCGCACCGTGATGTGGGTCCGAACGAGGAACGCTGAAGATTCGATGAACGTGCGGGCCCGTGGGGGGTGAACCGGCGCAGGGGACCTCCGGGGGTGCCGCCGCAGTTCCCGATGCCGATCTGCGCTGACGTCGCATGCCGGACCCGCTCACGGACGCGTGAAGACCAAGCCTGCCGACCGCACACCCACGAGCACCTCGCTGTCGGGCCGCCAATGCTGGTCGCCCAACACGCGCGCCTGGACCGGCTGCTCACACGACGGAAGGTCCAAGGTGACCACCGCATCGTGCCCGAAGTAGGCGACATCGCGCACCATGGCCGTGACACCGCGGCCACCGCCCGCGCCTACCGCGCCCAACGACAACTGCTCCGGACGCAGCACCAGGTCCACCGTGTCGCCGATGCGTGGGAGGTGCCCGGCGGCCAGGCGCGCCGGGACGACCCCGAGCGGGCCCACAACGTTACCGTCGTGCCACGCCCCGGGTACCACCAACGCTCCGCCGACGAACTGGGCCAACCAGCGGGAGGCGGGCTCGGCGTAGATCTGGGCCGGGGTGCCCACCTGCACGAGCAAACCCTCGTTGACGACGGCCACCTGGTCCGCCATGGACAGCGCCTCGTCCTGATCGTGCGTCACCAATACTGCGGTGGTGTGCGCGCGACGCAACACCTGGCGCACCTGAGCGCGCACGTCGGCACGCAGCGCCGCGTCGAGGGCCGAAAACGGTTCGTCCAGCAACACCACGTCCGGTTCGGTGGCCAGCGCCCGCGCCAGGGCCACACGGTGACGCTGCCCACCAGACAACTCGCCGGGCATCCGGGTGGCGTAGTCGGCCATACCCACCATGTCCAGCAGGTCCAACGCTCGGCGCGCGCGGCGCTGCGACCGGGGCAGGCCAAATCCCACATTGGCGAGCACGTCGAGGTGGGGGAACAGTGCGGCGTCCTGGGGCACCAAGCCGATGCGGCGACGCTCCGGCGCCACGTGCACACGGGGACCCGACAGGACGGTGCCGTCGACCACCACGGCACCCTCGAATGGCCGGTTCAGTCCGGCGATCACGCGCAGCAGGGTGGACTTGCCCGAGCCCGAGGGCCCCAGGACGGCGGTGAGATTGCCGTGGGGAACGGTGAACGTGACGCCGCGCAGCACGGGCGCACCATCGTAGCCCGCCACGATCTTGCGCACCTGAAGTTCACTCACAACGTCTCCTCCGGGTGACGTTTTCCACCCGCAACCTCCCGGGTCAACAAGAGCGCCGGCACGGCGGCCACCGCGATCAAGGCCAGCGCATAGGGCGCGGCCGCGGCGTACGCGGTGCCGGACGTCAACCGCCACAGCGACGTCGCGAGAGTCTCCGTGCCCGTGGGTCGCAGCAACAGTGTCGCGGGCAATTCTTTCATGGCGGTCAGCGCCACCAGCAACACGCCGGCCCCGATACCCGGCCATGCGATGCGCGCCGTCACGCGAGTCCACACCCGTGCTGGCGTCGATCCCAGGGTACGGGCCACGTCCTCCACACCGGGCTCCACCTGGGCAATACTCGAGCGCACCGCACCGACGGCCTTGGGCAGGAACAACACGCCGTAGGCGAAGGCGAGCATCCAGATCGATTGATAAAGCATCGGCGCGACGCTCAACGCAAAGAACACCAGCGACAGTCCCACGACGATTCCCGGCAGGGCAAGTCCCAGGTAGCTCGCCGCCTCGGTGACACTCGCCAGGCGCGAACGGAAGCGGGCTGCCAGGATGCCAATGGGTAGTGCGAGGGCAAGCGCCACCAACGCCCCTGTCACGGCGAGCCCCACTGTGGACAGCGCATCCGCCGCCAGGGCGTCGGCCCTGACCGCCGTGGACGTGTCGGCCCTCAGGAACAGAAAGCGGGTCAACGCGCCCAGCGGCACGCCGAGCGACAGCAGTGCCCCAAGCGCGAGCCCGCCGTGGGCGAGCCACCGCCACCGTCCCAGCGGCACCGGAACCGGCGCGGTGCGCGCGGCCACCATGGATCCCAAGCGCGCCTGGTCGCCTCGGACGCGCCGTTCGGCTGCCACGAGCACGATGCCCATCACCGCGAGGACCACGGACATCGCGGCCGCGAGGGTCCGGTCGAACAGGCTCTCGTACGCCACCTGGATGGCCCAGGTGAAGGCCTGGTACCGCATCAGGGCGACGGCCCCGAAGTCACTGAGGACGTACAGTGCCACCAGCAGCACCCCGGCGAATGTGGCCGGGCGAATCTGGGGCCACGTCACCTCGATGAATGCCTGCCAGCGCGTGCGGCCCAGCGTGCGCGCCACATCCTCGCTGGCCGCATGGGAAAGCCGCAGTGCGGCAACGGTCGGCAATGTCACCAGCGGTACGTTGGACAGGGTGAGCACCAGGAAGGCGCCCCAGAAGCCACGCACGTCGGTGGTGGCGATCCACCCGAATGCCGCCACATACGAGGGCACCGCGAGCGGCAGGGAGGACACCACCAGCCAGGCGCGGCGCCCAGGCAGGTCGGTACGCACCAACAGCCATGCGGTTGCCACGCCCACCACCAGACTCGCCGCCGAGACGGCCAGTACCAGGCCAAGCGTGTTGACCATGAGGGTCGCGATGCGGACGTTCCACAGCGCGTCGACGATCACGGCGGATTCGGCCTGGGCCACGCGCACCACGAGATAGACCAGGGGAATGGAGGCCAGCACAGCGGCCACCACGGCCGACGCCGACAAGACCACGCGCCCTCTCGGGGCACGCACACGGCGGCGGGGGCCAAGAGTCGCCTCCGTGCCCCCCGCCGCCGTGAAGCGTACGGTCCGCATGCGTCTGCCTAGAGGAGCCCGACCTCCACCAACAACTCCGTGGTCTGGCCCAGCGTATCGAGATCCGACAGGTCCAACTCAGGGTTGGTGAGGGTCTTCAGGGCTGGCAAACCGTCGGGTGCCGCCACGCCGTCGATCAACGGGTACTCGTAGGTGGTGTCGACGAAGTACTGCTGAGCGGCATCGGAGACCAAGTACTCGATGAACGCCAGCGCGTCGGCGTCCTGTGCCGCGCCTTTGAGCAGCCCGGCCCCGGTGACGTTCACAATGCTGCCAGCATCCCCCGGCTCGGGAAACGCCAACCGGGCGCGCATGTTGTCGGCGCCGACCTCGGCGGCCATGCGGTACCAGTAGTAATGGTTGATCAGGCCTAGTTTGATCTCGCCCGCGTTGACCGCCTCCAGAATCGGCGTGTTCTTCGCGTAGATCTGTGCGTCTTTGGCCCGCATTTCCTCGAGCCACGTTCGGGCGGCGTCCTCGCCCTCAAGCACCCGCAGCGCGGTGACGAAGGACTGGAACGACGCGTTGGTGGGGGCGATGCCCACTTGGGAGGACCACTGATCGCCCGTGAGGGCCGCGACCGTCGTGGGCACCTCGTCGGCACTCAGTTGCTCGCTGTCGTAGACGATGACACGGGCGCGACCGGTCACGCCGACCCAGGAGCCGTCCGTCGAGGTGAATCCCGCTGGGACTGCGGTGGTGATGTTCTGGGGCAGCGTGGCGAACATGTCGGCCTTCGCGATGGCGCCCAGGGCGCCCGCGTCTTGGGCCAGGAACACGTCGGCAGGGGTGGCGTCGCCCTCCTCCTGAAGCAGCGCCGCCAGTTCGGTGGTACCGGCGTAGCGCACGTCGACGTTCACGCCAGTGGCCGACTCGAACTGCTCAATGAGCGGCTCGATCAGTTCCTGGTCGCGGCCGGAGTACAGCGTGAAGGAGTTGTCTGACGCCGCGGCCGCCGAGGCATTGCCTGCTGGCGTCGTCGTGGTGTCGTCCTGGGCGGAGGCGCACGCGCTGAGCGTGAGTGCGGCCAGGGTGGCCGTCGCGAGGGCCGCTAGGCGCGGGCGAGTCATGTCATGCCTTTCCGAAGGGTTGCAAAAGAAGTAAGGCGAGCCTAATGTGGAATTACGCAACATGTCAATTGCGTAATTAGGGTGTCGGGTGCGCAGACTAGCGGAGGGGTCACGCCCCGGCGCTGACCCTCGAATGGCTCCCGTGGCGACGATGCCGTGCCGCCGCGTCGTCCAGCAACGCCGCCAGCACAGGCTCGTCGGCGGACAGCCACGTGACGGCGTCGCGCCAGGCGCCGGGTTCGAGCCAGCGCAACTCGTCGTGATCCTCCAGCGGCTCCGGCCGGGCGGACCCGGGGGCGAGCTCGCACCAGAACACCCGCATCACGAAGCGCAGCGGCGACGGCGCCACGCCAGGTGCGGGTTTCGACCCGGGCGCACGAATCTGCCACACCGCGTCGCCCGTGACGTCCGAGACGTCCGGTCCCCGCAACTCGTCGCCGACGGTGACATCCACCCCGAGTTCCTCGGCGAGTTCGCGCCGCAGTGCTTGCTCGACCGTCTCGCCGGGCTCCACCTTGCCGCCCGCAAACTCCCACATGCCACGTGCCCACTTAGGCGCCGTCCGACGTGCCGCAAGGAGTCGGCGTGGGCTCGCCAAGGAGTCGGTGAGTGCACCGGCAACGATCAACGCCTCGCCAGGCACGCCGGTGAGAACGGCAGGCTCATGGGACGCGCTGGGAACCGGCGCGTCCGCACTCACGCGATGTGGTCCGCGTAGGCGTCCGCATCGAGCAGTTCGATGTCTTCCGACACCTCGACCTTGAAGATCCAGCCGCCTTCGTAAGGCTCGTCGTTGATCGCGGCGGGCTCGTCGCTGAGCGCCTCGTTGACCGCCGTGATGGTGCCGCTCACGGGCGAGTACAGTTCGCTCACCGCCTTGGAGGATTCGATCTCGCCGCACACCTGGCCGGCGCTCACCTTGTCGCCCACGGAGGGCAACTCGACGAACACGACATCACCCAGGGCCTTCGCGGCGTGCTCGGTGATACCGACCGTGACAACGGAGCCGGGCTCGACGTCACCGGACACCCATTCATGTTCGGCGGAGTACAGAAGATCTGCGGGAACCGAGGACATCACACCAGCCTTTCGTCAAGGGAATGCGAGCCACGCCTCGCTACGAGGCCCGCGAATAGAACGGTAGCGCGCTGACAGTCATGCTTTCGCGTCGACCACGCACATCGACCTGGACGACAGTACCCACGGCGCGCGCCGTCGGATGCACCAACGCCATCGCCACGGGTACCAACAGCGTGGGAGAAGGTGCTCCCGACGTAACGACGCCCACCTCTACGTCGTTCACCATGACAGCGTAGCCGGGCCTTGCCGCACGACGCGCCTGACCGACCAATCCCACCAGGACCCTCGCGTCGTGAGGCGCCGACGCAGGATCGGCTGCCCACGCGTCGTGCGTCTCCTTGGCGGCGGCCAGGGCTTGGCTCCCCACAAAGTCGCCACGCTCGATGCGCTCGTCGGTGAAGGCGACGGCGCCGTTGAGACCGGGGCGCACCAACTCCTTGGCGGCGCCGGTCTGCACCACCCAGCCCAAACCGGCGGTGTAGGGGGTGGTGGACAGCGACAGTTCTTGACCGTACAGCGGCATGCCCGCCTCAAGTCGCAGGGTGTCGCGCGCGGACAGTCCACACGGCATGAGTCCATACGGGACGCCGGTGGTCAGCGCGAGACGCCATACCTCGACGGCATCCTGGGGCGTCACGAACAGTTCGAACCCGTCTTCGCCCGTGTAGCCGGTGCGGGCCACCATCGCGTGGACGTCGCCGCGCAGCAACGCGGTGCACCACGTGTAGTTCTTGAGGGCGCGCACGTCGTCGCCACCCAGTTCGCACATCTCGGTCACGATGTCCACCGCCTTGGGGCCCTGAATGGCCTGCAGCGACACCTCGTGTGTGATGTTCTCGACGGCGACGTCGAACGGTTCGCAGCGTTCCGACAGTTCCTCCGTCACGGTGCCCACGTTCGCGGCATTGGCGACGACGATGAAGTGATCCCAGTCGCGCCGGTACACGATGAGGTCGTCCACGATGCCGCCATCGGCCGTACACAGCATCGTGTACTTCGCGCGGCCGATGGCAAGGCGCGCCATGCCCGACACGACCGAAAAATCGAGGGCGGCTGCGGCGTCGGCGCCGCGCACCGCAATCTGACCCATGTGGCTGATGTCGAACAGCCCGGCGGCCGTGCGCACCGCCCGGTGCTCCGCCACATCGCCCGCGTAGCGGACCGGCATCTGCCAGCCAGCGAACTGCGTCAGGGTCGCGCCAAGCGCAACGTGCTCGTCGTGCAACGGGGAGCGAGTCATGCGGCAAGCCTAACCGCGCCGCACCAGCGTCCTAGTCTCGCGGAGCCTCAAGTACCTCAAGAGGATCTCTCCGCAAGACGCCGATAGTCGGCAGTAGCCCAGCTGCCACTGCGATGACGGCAAGGCCGACGGCGGTCGTTCCGAGATTGGCCGCCGCGAGCGGACGGGCTTTCACCTGGAAGGCCTGGCTCGCGAATGACTCGATTTGCGCACTGGCAAGAACGAGCAGAATGAACGCGACTGTTGCCCCGATAGTCACTATTCCCACCACCTCGACCACGAGCGCAAGGACGATCCGAGGACCGCCCGTGCCGAGGGCTCGTGCGAGCCCATAGAACCAGGCGCGTTGTCGAGTAGCAACCAATTGAAAACTCAGCAGGGCGATCCCCGCGAGCAAGAGCACTCCCCAGCGAATGACGTTGTAAACAATCGCAATGCCGCTAGAAGCCGCGCGTACCAGTTGGGCATCTCGGCTAGATCGAGCCACTTGCACGGCGCCCGCAGGATCCAGTCCCATCAACTCGGCAAACGGAGCGACTCGCGCTTGCACGGCACGCGCAATGTCGTCGGGATTTGTGGCGTCCGATCGGCTCACGACGAAATAGCCTCGACGGACCGGCCCTTGGGTTGCCAGGAGGATGACCTCGCGATAAGCGACCGCGAGATATAGGCGATCTTGGTATAGCCCGCGTTGTGAATCGGAGGGGTAAAACAAGGCAGAATCAGGAATGGTTTGACCACCGATGCACCACTGCGTGTCGACGCCGTCAACGCTTCCGAAAGGGAGAGCGGTGGGCTTGCCTGGAGCATCCCAAAGCAACCTCAGCACCTGATCCCCGACTGCCTGAAACGGGGGACATTCGGAACGCGTTGAGGGCATGTCTTCGAAGTAACCGCGCTGCTCCACACCCACGGCGCGGGCGGCTTGCCCCACGAGTGCGGACTCAGCTCCTGCAGTAAGTCCCAGCCCGGAATCAAGAGTGACGACAAACGATCCGTAGACTCCGTTCTCGGCCACAATTGCTTGGTCAAGGCCCTCCTGCGACACGCGAGATAGGTCAGAGACCAGCACAAAGACGACAGTCGCGATCGCCGTGAGAATGACGAGAGACAACGGTCGCAGAGGTGACCGTCTCGCGAGCAGGACGACCAGACGAACCACGGAACTCACGACGAAACCTCGTCACTTGGCTGGTCGACTCCATGCAGCGTCACTCTTCCTCGAGACAACTTCACGATGTCGTCCGCCCCTCGAGCAACCGACGGGTCATGCGTCACGACGACTACGGCGCAGTCTGCCTCGCGTGGGAGACCAAAGAGAATCTGGGCAACGCGCTCGGAGTTCTCCTCGTCCAAGTTGCCGGTAGGTTCGTCGGCAATCAGAAGAGCAGGTCTCGAGAAGAGGGCACGGGCAATTGCGACTCGCTGCCGCTCTCCGCCCGACATTGCCGCCACTTTTCGCCCGGCCAGCGATCGCAGACCTACGAGGCCGAGAACTTCCTCAGCCTGCTCTACCGCCCGACGACGGCCAACATCAGCTGCTCCCCAATACCAACTCATTAAGCAGTTCTCGCGGGCGGTGAGGTGAGGTTCGAGATGGAAGGACTGAAATACCATGCCGATGTTCTGTGCGCGCAATCGCGCCCGTTCTCGCGAACCCGAAGGTACCTCCTCTCCCCCAAGCCAAACCGACCCGCTAGAAGGCTCGCGCATGAGACCCATGGCCGCGACAAGCGACGACTTTCCGCTCCCCGACCGCCCCACTACTGCGAGGGAAGCACCCGGTTGGACCGAGAGAGACACGCCGTCAACCGCTCTGACGATTGTCGAGCCGGTCGCGTACTCAACAACGACGTCTCGCAAAGACACCACGTCGTGAAGGCTGGCAGTCATGGAGAAGTTGTCGGAGCGACGAGTTCAGCACCGACGGGCAAACTACTCGTGACCACTCTCACCACCCCGTCACTCGCGCCGACATCGATGGGTACCGTGCGGGTGCCGTCGCCATCACGAATAGTCACCACATAGCCAGAAGCGTCGGTACCAATCATAGAGTTGGGCACCACGGTTGCATTCTTGACGGGAAGCGTGGCGACCTGCACACCTGCCCGTAGACCCGGCACCGTCTCGACCGTGGAACTGAGCCGGCAATGGAGCGTGACAACTGAGTCCGCCGAGTCACTGGGTGTCTCCACGAACCACATGGCCGTGCAGGGAACTGTCCTCTGTCCGACGACGGTCTCGACGGTAGCCTGCCCCGCGAGTTGCTCAAAACGCAATCGGAGCCACTGTATTGGGGTGACCGTGACAACCACGTCAGTTCCGGCATCGACGACCCCAACTTGTCCATCTTGGCTGGAGATCGTGCCAGCGACGGGCGACAGGACAGTTCCAGAGGCCCCCACAAGGTCCCGCAATTGAGCCGCGGCAATCCTGCTCGAATTTGACTGAAGCGCCAATTGATCGCGGACGTCGAGGTCCACAATGGTCGTGCCAATCACGGAACCTGCGGTGACCATTGTACCCGCGCCAACTGGACTTTCCCAAACGAGGCCGGGGATCAGGGCGATTGGCACGAGGTCACTCGCAGCCGTGACGCCGTCAAGCCGAAAACGAATCGAGAAGTCGCGCTGCTGTACTAATGCGACGAGGTTCGGACTTGACGATTCCGAAACGGAAAAGGCCGTAGGCGAAACAACTGCCTGTTGGGACGTGCCGGTACACCCAGACAACAGCAGGATGCACACGGCCGAGCCGCTAGCGGCCCTCAAGAAGTTCAGCAACTGTCCTCTTTTCGGCGTCACGCGGGTCCACAATTGTGTCTCGACACCCGAGGGTCAGCAAGAGGTAAGACCTGAGTTCAGCGGGATCGCCAGCGTCGATGGCTTTCTGAGCACTCGACGACCATTGCGCCATGAATTCATTAAATCCTGGCTCAGGCGTGTCCGGTGTCGCGACACTCGGAACGTGCGGTGTCGTTGCCGTGATTGTCCACTGTTCATATTGCCCATAGAGATCGCGGCAGAAGATCGCCGAAGCGACGTTAAGTTGGACCACACCTGTCCGTTCGCCGAGTGGGAAGCCAGAAAGGTTCTCAACAAACACCGGATCGGCCAGTCGCTCGGCAACGACGTCTGACGGGAGGCCGGCCAACTTGGCTTGGTCCACCCCGTCGATCGAGGTTTCCGCATGTGTGCACCCGGCAAGCGTGAACGTCGCGGCAATCGCAAGTGCGGTGAAACGTCCCACCACGTGTGAACTCCTTCGTACGAAGGTGGCGGGCTTTGTGCCCGCCACCCAAGCGAACTAGTAGGTGATCGTGTACGAGAACGTGTAGTTTCCGTTGCCAGGCCATGCTCCGTTGCAATTGACACCCGACGACGAGCGTGCGTACACCTTGTACTGGCCTGTAAGCACGCCTGTCCACTTGGCAGTAGCGCCATCGCTCACGTTGACCACTGGAGTGGAGTTGCCATTCTGGGACGTCACTTTGACCGATGAGGTGACCTGCGGGCTCGACGCTGTTTGCTTCACAGAAATCGTGCCATACGTGCTGTGCTGGTAGGCAGTTCCGTTGGTGGCAAAGCCATAATTAGCCGGGTCGCAGGTTGCGGTGAAACTCCCATCGGCTGTAGCCGCAGAGGCGGGCAGCGCCACGGCGACGGCCAGTCCGATGGTCACTCCCGCTGTGGCAATACGCTTCAACATTTTCATGCATTACCTCCCTCGATGACCGGTACCATACCTGGTCCGGATGCGGGATCGACATCGCGCACGATGCAATTGTCGGGTATACGCCCCCCCACAAGCCCCCCGAAATGGGGAATTTGGAAGCGACCCCGACCTTCACCAAGGACCCGCGGGAGGCCTCAGTCCTCGAACTCCTCCACCGGCGGGCACGTGCACA
Source organism: Demequina sp. (assembly GCA_030148645.1). Taxonomy (GTDB): domain Bacteria; phylum Actinomycetota; class Actinomycetes; order Actinomycetales; family Demequinaceae; genus Demequina. The sequence goes on from JASBTB010000008.1 coordinate 12,091, forward strand.
TGAGGTTGCGGTCCCCGTACGCGTTGTCGATGCGCCGCACCGGAGGGAAGTACTTGTCGCGACGCAGGCTCGGCACGGGGAACGCCGCCACCTCGCGCGAATAGGCGGCGGTCCACTCGTCGGCCGCCGCCGACTCCGCCGTGTGGGGCGCGTGTCGCAGCACCGATTCCTCGGCGGAGACCTCGCCGTTCGCGACAGCGTCGATCTCGCCGCGAATCGCAATCATCGCGTCGACGAAACGGTTCAGTTCGTCGAGGTCCTCCGACTCGGTGGGCTCAACCATGAGCGTGCCCGCGACCGGCCACGACATCGTGGGGGCATGGATCCCGTAGTCGATCAGCCGCTTCGCGACGTCCTCCGCGGTCACCCCCGTCGCCTTGGTGAGTTCGCGCAGGTCGAGAATGCACTCGTGCGCGACGAGACCGCCGGGCCCGCGGTACAACACGGGAAAGTGCTCGTCGAGGCGCGCGGCCACGTAGTTGGCGGCGAGCACAGCCATCTGGGTGGACTGCCGCAAGCCGTCGGCGCCCAGCATGGCGATGTACGCCCACGCGATGGGCAGCACCCCGGCAGAACCGTAGGGGGCTCCGCTCACAGCCGCCCCCTCGCGCCGCAAGTCTTTGGGACGCTGGATCGATTGGCGCACGGACGGCAGAAACTCGACCAGGTGATCGGCCACGGCCACCGGCCCCACGCCGGGGCCACCGCCACCGTGCGGGATCGCGAAGGTCTTGTGCAGGTTGAGGTGGGAGACGTCGCCGCCGAAGTGGCCGGGCTTGGCAAGGCCCACCAAGGCATTGAGGTTGGCGCCGTCGATGTAGACCTGGCCGCCAGCATCGTGCACTGCCGCGCACACGTCCCGGACGTGCGGCTCATACACCCCATGGGTGGACGGGTAGGTGATCATCATGGCCGCGATCTTGGGCCCATGAGCGTCCAGTTTGGCGCTCAGGTCCGCCATGTCGATCCCACCGTCCTCAGCCGTCTTCACGACCACCACTTTCAAGCCCGCCAACACGGCCGATGCCGCGTTGGTGCCGTGAGCCGAGTCGGGGATCAGGCACACGTCGCGCTCGCCGGCGTCCCGACTGACGTGATACTTGCGAATCGCCAGCAAACCGGCGTACTCCCCGCGGGAACCGGCATTGGGTTGCACCGACACGGCCGCGTAGCCCGTGATCTCGGCGAGCCAGTCTTCCAACTGCTCAATCATGTGCCGATAGCCCACGGTCTGCTCGGCAGGAGCGAACGGGTGGATGTTCGCAAAGCCCGGCCACAGGATCGGTTCCATCTGCGCGGCGGCGTTGAGCTTCATGGTGCACGAGCCGAGCGGAATCATGGTGCGGTCGAGCGCCAAGTCCTGATCCGAGAGCTTACGCATATAGCGCATGAGCGCCGTCTCGGAGCGGTGCGAATTGAACACGGGGTGGGTGAGGTAGTCGGAGGTGCGGCGCATCCCCCGGGGGATGGCAACGCGCGGAGCCGTGTACACGGGGTGACGCTTGGTCGCGATCACGGCCTCGACCAACTTGTCCAGGGTCGGCAACTCCGTCTTCTCGTCGCACGCGATGGCAACCCTGTCGTCGTCCACCTTGCGGATGTTGATGCCCACGGCAGCCGCGCGGGACACCACCGAATCCGCGCCGCGCGGCACCCGCACCGTGATGGTGTCGAAGAACGCCTCGTGCATCGGCTGAAAGCCCACGGCCGTCAGGGCGTCGTACAGGGTCACGGCGCGCGAGTGCACCTCCGTCGCGATGTCGCGCAGCCCGTCCGGGCCGTGATAGACCGCGTACATCGACGCGACGACGGCCAACAACGCTTGCGCCGTACAGATGTTCGAGGTGGCCTTGTCTCGCCTGATGTGCTGCTCGCGCGTCTGGAGTGTGAGTCGGTAGCCAGGCTTTCCTGCCGCGTCGACGGAAACACCCACCAGGCGTCCGGGCAACTGTCGCTCCAGTCCCTCGCGCACCGCAATGAACGCGGCATGCGGCCCGCCATAGAACAGCGGCACCCCAAAACGCTGGGCGGAACCCACCGCAATGTCCGCGCCCATTTCACCCGGAGGCGTCACGATGCTCAAAGAGAGGATGTCGCATGCCACCGTCACGAGCGCGCCCGTTTCGTGCGCTGCGGCGATCAGCGGCCCGAGGTCACGCAACACCCCCGACATTCCCGGGTTCTGGATCACCACACCCGTGACGTCGTCGGCTGGCTTCCACTCTTCCGTGATGGGCTCGACTCGCGCCGCAATGCCTAGGGCCTCGGCCTGCGCCAAGACAACCGCAAGTGTCTGCGGGAAGCATTCGTCGTCAAGAACCACGGCTCCGCCGTGCTTAGCCGCGCGGTGCATCAGCAACACCGCCTCGGCCACCGCGGTGGCCTCGTCGAGCAACGACGCGTTCGCCAGCGGCAGCGCAGTAAGGTCCGACACCATCGTCTGGAAATTGAGCATCGCCTCAAGGCGACCTTGAGAAATCTCCGCCTGGTAGGGGGTATAGGCGGAGTACCACGCGGGGTTCGACAGGATTGCGCGCCGGATCACCGCCGGAGTAATCGTGTCGTAGTAGCCCTGCCCGATCATCTGCACCGCCTGCACGTTCTTGCGCGCGAAGCATTCGAGTGCGGCGAGGGCTTCGCCCTCCGTCAACGCGGGAGGTAACACCAGGACGTCGTCTTGGCGGATCGACTCCGGCACGGCATCGTCGATGAGCGCGTCGAGCGAGGCGTAGCCGACCGCCGCGAGCATGCGGTGGACAGACTCGTCCTCTGGTCCAATGTGGCGATCGGCAAAGGTGGTCACGGAGCCCATTGTGTCCTACTGCGGGACCGGGCGGTAGGTCACCGCCCGCGCGGCGCCCATCCGCACGGGAAGGGGCCCCGTCCTCATCGGCTCCAGTCATGGTCGAACATCCTCGCGCGAACCACGACGGCCTCAATGCGGTCGACGGCATTCATGGCTAGTGCCTTCACCGTGTGGTCCCGCTCGCATCGACAGTGTTGACGTCCGCGGCCGTGTTTCGGCAGCGAACCGTGCCCGGCGACTTGTGACGCCCGCCCCGGCAAAGAGGCGGGCGTCACAAGCTTCAGCGGTCAGTGGGGGTGTCCGTGTCAACCTCCAAGGGGGAGGTAGTGCGCGAACATGCGATCTTTGTTGTGGCCGAAGGCGAAGGCGTTCCCTTTGCCTTTGCCGTTGTTCGACTTGGGCTTCTTCTGAACCGTGACGTCAAGCTTCACGACCGTGCCCGTAGCGTCCCCCGTCAGGGTGAGCGTGGTATCTCCCTTGACAGACTTCGGGACCTCGAACCTCACCGACGCCGTCCCCTGCTCGTCAAATGCGTCAGTCGGGAGCGTGTTGACCACGGCAAATGTGCCCACGGTCTTCTTGCCCAACTTCACGGTGACGGTCTGGTCCAGCACATCGTTGGGACCCGTCATCATCAGTGAACTGACATCGAAGGCGACATCGTCACCCTGAGTGAAGGTGAAATCGTCCAGCCCCGTGATCCCGACGGCGTGCTGACTGTAGTCGGGGGTCAAGATGCCGTTCGCTTCCAGATAGTCCACCTGCGCGGTGAGGTCGACTCGGCCCGAGTCGGTGCGGTTGGCACCCTCGGAGAAGGTAGTGAAATTGTCGCCGCCCGCCGCGAGGAACGAGTTCACCACCACCTTGACCACACGCTGATCCGCGATCGGCTCGCCATCGAGACGCATGTCCAGGATGCGGCTACCCGCCGCGGCGTCGGGGTCGTAGGTGTACGCAAAGCCAGTTGAGGTGCCCAAGCGCAGGAACGGCCGTGAGGATCCTGCTGGCTGCCACTGCTCTTCGAGCACTTGCCTGATCTGCGCACCTGTCAGGTCCATGGTCACCAGCGTGTTGGCGAACGGCTGGACCGAGGCGGCCTGCGCGAAGGTAATGTCAGTTGGGTACAGCGCAGGGTCGCCACCCGCCGCCCCCACCATGTCGGCGCGTAGACCTCCCGGGTTCATGAAGGCGATCAGCGCCCCGTTGTCCTGCGTTGCCCACAACTGGATGTTGGCCACGGCGTTGCCCAAGGTCGACTCGGCACCACGCGTCGATCCGGGACTGCCAGTAGCCAAAGTGGCCCGGTACAACGGTGCTTCGAGTTGGCCCAGTACCACCGAGCCAAGGACGTCCGCCTGGGCGACGGCATCGTCGACGATCGACTGCACTGCAACATCGGCCGGGAAGGCGTCGTACAGGTCGATGATCCCCGTGTCGAGCCCGGTGACGTTTCCGTCGGCGTCGAAGGTGAACAGCAACTGGTTGAGCGCCATCCCGTACTGGCCCGCAGAGACCACGGGACGCTCGGTCACGGCGCGACCCTCGGCGGCCCACTCGGGAACGGGAACACGATGATCGTAGGCCTGGTGGGTGTGACCAGAAATGACGGCGTCGATGTCGGGCGACAGGTTGGCAAGCAGGGTACCAAAGTCGTTCGATGGGTCCACCGCGTCGGCGTAGGCCGCCGTGGACGCGCCCTCGTGCACCAGCAGGACGACGAGGTCCGCACCGGCCGCCGTGAGGGTGGCTGCGGAGCGATTCGCGGCGACGACCTCCTGCTCGAAGGTCAGGCCTGCCACCCCGTCCGGCGACACAAGCGTCGGCGTCTCGTCAGTGACGACGCCGATGAAGCCGACCTCGACATTGCCGAGGGTCTGCGTCCAGGTCTCGGGTAGCGCGGGATCCCCGGTCGCCGCGTCCCTGACGTTCGCGCCGAGGTACTGCCAGGTGGCGCCACCGTACGGGTTGGTGGCCGCGTCGTACGGGGCCATCACGCGGTCGACGAGATCCGCATACCCCTTGTCGAATTCGTGGTTACCCACGGCGGCGACATCGAGGCCCATCGCGTTCAGGGCGTCAATGGTGGGCTTGTCTTGCGCAACAAAACTCTCGAAGGTGGACGCGCCGATGAGGTCGCCTGCGGCTGCGAAAACGGTGTCCGGATAGGTGGATTCCAGTTCGCTGACCGCGCCCGCTAGAACGGCCGCTCCAGCGTTGCCGGAGAAGGGGTCGGGCAAGATGCGCCCGTGAAAGTCGTTGATGCCCAGGATCTGGACAGTCGTGGAGCCCGGGTCGTCTCCAGCGGCCCGCGCGGGGGCGGCCATCCAACTCATCACCACAGCGAATGCTGCGACAATGGCCAAGACTCGACGTTGAGTGGTCATCAGTGTGGTCATGGGAGAACCCTTTCCCCGTGTGAGGGTGCGGTGGGCGATATGCACGGATTATGCACATCACTCACGGTATCCCTCAACGCCCAACCTCGCCTGGGGAAGCGTCCGCCCCACGCCCGCGGCGCCTTGTCGACACGCACGCTCCACTCCGGCTAGCGTGCAAGCATGGAGACCGTGGCGGCGATGGTGATGGGAGCCATCGTGGGATTCGGCGCCGCCAAGGTTCACCGCGTCGTCGACGGCGGATGGCAGCTGAATCTCTTGGCTGGCGCGCTGGGCGGTATCCTTGGCAAGGCCATGTTCGCCGACGCGTTGGCCCCGTCACTTGCGGGTAGCGCCCTCGCGGGTGCGGCCGTGGGGGGCGCGCTGGGCGGGATTGTGCTTGTCCTCGTTGCGGCGCTCACGCGGCGCCTGACGGGTCGCTGAGCGCAGGCGAAGCGCGCGCCCGGGCTCGACTACCCTGGTAGCCGGAGAAAGGCCGCCGTGAAACTCATCGTACAAATCCCGTGTCTCAACGAGGAAGCCACCCTTGCGTCGGTGCTGAGCACCATTCCGCGCACCATCGCGGGTATCGATGAGGTGGAGATCCTGGTGATCGACGACGGCTCCGACGATCGGACTATCGACGTGGCGCGGGAACACGGCGTGCATCACGTCATTGCGCACACCCGGCGCATGGGTCTTGCGCGGTCCTTCCGCGACGGTGTCGACTTCGCGTTGTCTCACGGTGCGGACATCGTGGTCAACACCGACGGCGACAACCAGTACCCGCAAGAGCGGATCGCGGACCTCGTCAAACCCATCCTCAACGGCCTCGCCGACATCGTCATCGGTGACCGCCAGACGCACACGATCAGCCACTTCTCCGTGTTCAAGAAGGCCATGCAAAGGCTCGGCTCGTGGGTCGTCAACCTAGCGGCTGGCACCGAGTTACCCGACGCCGCATCGGGCTTCCGTGCGTACTCGCGGTACTCGCTGTACCGCCTCAACGTCGTCACTCAATTCAGCTACACCATGGAAACCATCATCCAGGCTGGAAACAAGAGCCTTGCGATCGCTTCCGTCGAGATCGACACCAACCCCAAGACCCGCGAGTCGCGATTGTTCTCCAACATGTTCGAGCACATGCTTCGCTCGGGCCAGGCGATCGTGCGTTCCTACCTCATGTTCAAACCGTGGGCCGTGTTCACCGTGCTCACCACGGTGTTCGGTGTCGTGGGATTGGTGCCGTTCGTGCGCTATGCGATCCTGTTGAGCCTGGGGGACGCGGGCAACCACTTTCAATCGCTCATCCTGGGCGCGCTGTTCATCATCGGCGCGGGACTGTCTTTGGCGCTCGGCGTCTTGTCCGACCTTGCCAAGACCAACCGCATCCTGGGCGAAGACCAGTTGTACCGGCTCAAGGAGCAGCAGTACGGCCCGGCCCAGCCCGCCGCCACCGCCGCAGCAGCACCCCGCACGCCAGACCAAGGGCGTCCGCAAGGGTCATCGCGAAGCGACTGACCAGAGCAAGGGCGAGCGCCTCCGGCCGGGTCGCCACCGCGGCAAGGAACACCACCAGAGCGGCCTCGCGTGGGCCAACGCCCGCTGGTGCAAAGACCACCAGGAAACCCACCAACCATGCCAAAGCGAACGCGCCAGTGGCGAGCGGCATCAGTCCGCCCGTCCCGGGCGACACGACGCCCAGCAACACCCAGGCCTGCACGCCGAGCGCGAGCCAGTTCGCGGCCGACCAGCCCGCCGCCGCCAGCAAGGATCGACCGCCGATACGGGGGACGACCGCGTCGCGGCGCAACACCGTGACCATGAGCGCGAGAACGCGAGTCAGCACAGAGGGCACCAGCAACAACGCCAAACCCGCCACCACCACGAGCGTCCACCAGTAGTCCGCGAGCGCCCCCGGCGCCCAAATCACGAGGCCGACCGTACCCACGACTCCTGCCATCACCACGCCAACGGCCATCGCCACCACAGAGCCCGTCATCGCCCGCGCTCGCGACACCCCGTGAGCTCGCGCAAACTCGGCCTGTGCCAGCACGGGCCACACGGCACCCGGCACGTACTTGCCTGCCTGGGACACCAGGAAGACGGCCGCCGTCTCCGTCCAGGCTGCCTCGAGTCCGACCCACCTCATCACGGCGCGCCAGGACAGGGTATTGAAGACAAGGGCCACGCCTGCGGCCCCAGTGGCGAGCGCCACCGGAGCCCATCCCATACCGACGACGGCCGCGGACACGTCACCCCACTGCGACACGACGGCCCAGGCCAGTAACGCCACCGCGACTGCGAACAGGGCCCACCTCACGGCGGCTGCGCCCGTCGGCCGAGTCACTGCGTTAGCCGCCACTGCCACATCAACTCGACCCCGCGAAGAATGTCGACCTCCGCCTGCCATCCGAGCGCCGCGCGCGCAAGGGACACATCGAGGACGCTGTGCAGCGTGTCGGTGTCGCGCGCCCCGTGCTCGACGACCTCGACGGTACGAGGGGCCACGACTCGTCGCAACGCGTCCACGAGGTCATGGAGGGAGGTCGCCGTGCCGGAGCCGACATTGACGATCGGGGGTGCGGTCTGTGCGGCGTGCGCCGCCACCACCGCCCGCGCGACGTCATCGACGTAGATGTAGTCGCGAGTGGCCGACGGCTCGCCGTATAGATGCACCCGCTCGCCACTCATGACGGCGCTCATCCAATGCGCCAGCACGCCCTGGCCGGGCGCCGGTACTTGGCCGGGGCCATACGCGTTGGACGCACGAAGCACCACCGAGTCGAGACCCGACTCACGCACGTGTCGCTCGATCCTCAGTTTGGCGAGCCCGTAGTCGTTGACGGGATCCGGGTCGGGGTCCTCGACAAAGGGTGGCGTTGCGGGCGGGCCATAGACCGTGCCACCCGAGGAGAAAATGAGGATCCGCGGGGGCCGCTCCCACGTCGCAAACTCGCAGAGCGCACGATCAAGATCGGCGCGGTCCGCGTCGATTAGGTGCGGCCGCTCGGCAGCAAGCCGAGGGTTGATCCTCGAGGCACACCACACCACGGTGCGCACGCCCCGCGCGTCAGGCGCGACAACGCCGTCCGCCAGCATCGGGTTGGCGAGCGTGAAGCCCACCGCCGTGTTGCCGGTCTGGGCGAACGCCCGCATGATCGCGCCGCCAAGGAAACCTGCGGCGCCCACGACCGCCACCTCATACACTGGGTTGCCCCTGCCGCTACTCACAGTGGACAAGCCTATGACTTCGCGCACCGCCACCCCGCGCCTGCTGGTGCTGGCGTCGACCTACCCGGCCACGACGGGTGACGGAACGCCGTCCTTTGTGCGAGACCTCGCAGTGGGCCTGGCGCGGAGGTTCACGCCCCGGCTGCTGGTGCCAGCCGTCCCGGGTGGCGCCGCGCACGAGTCTGGCGACGGCATCACCGTGACTCGCTACCGGTACTTCCCCCGCCGCTGGCAGGACGTGGCCCAGGGGGCCATCCTCGAGAACGTGCGCTCACGCCGTTCGCGGCTGGTGCAGTTGCCGTTCCTCGTGGTAGCGCAGTGGCGGGGTGTGCGGCGCGAGGTGCGCCACCATCGTCCCGACGTCATTCACGCCCACTGGATCGTTCCCCAAGGCCTGGTGGCCCGCGTGGCCGCACCCGGGATTCCGCTCGTCGTCACGACGCTTGGCGGGGACCTCTACGCCCTCAACGACCCGATCTCGCGTGCCCTCAAGCGCTCCGTGCTCCGGCACGCGAGTGCGGTGACGGTCATGAACGAGGACATGCGGAAGCGGGTCATTGCCCTGGGAGCGGATCCCGATGCGACCCGCGTGCTGCCCATGGGCGCCCAAGTGGCACAGTTCGCGACCGCGGGAGTAGGGCGCGCGGGGCGCGACGCCGACGGCCCGGTCCGCCTGCTCGCGGTGGGGCGCCTGGTCGAGAAGAAGGGCTTCCACCTCCTGCTCGAAGCGCTCTCCGGGCTCGACCCGGCGCGCTGGCAGTTGACAATCGTGGGCGACGGGCCCAAGCGTGCGAC
>JASBTB010000014.1 GCA_030148645.1 Demequina sp.
TAGAGTAGCGGAGCCCGAGGGCAAGTGGTTAGCGCCCGTGTGGCGTAGCGGGGTGTAGCGCAGTTTGGTAGCGCATCTGCTTTGGGAGCAGAGGGTCGCAGGTTCAAATCCTGTCACCCCGACGAAGACAGTGGCCGACGAAGAGAGGTTCATGAGGCGCCGCGCAAGCGGTGCCGAGCGAGCACCCCGACAAACACCGTGGAGCGCCATGCCGGGTTCGAACCTCAGTGATGGAAGCACCAACCCCGTCTCACCACCCTGGCGCCGCGCCGTCATGGTGGTCGCGCTCCTCAATCTCGCCTACTTCGTCGTCGAGTTCGCTGTGGCCCGTGCCATCGGGTCCGTGTCCCTCGTGGCCGACAGCGTCGACTTCTTGGAAGACGGTGCCCTCAACCTGCTGATCTTCTTCGCGGCGGTGTGGTCGGTGCGGCGCCGGGCACGAGTGGGGCACATGCTCGCTGTGGTCATCCTGGTTCCCGCGGTCGCCACCATCTGGATCGCCATCATCAAGGTGGCCAATCCGTCAACGCCGAGCGTGGTGGCGCTGTCTGTCACGGCATTCGGTGCCCTACTGGTCAACCTGGCGTGCGCCGCGATCGTGATGCGCCACCGCCACGTGGGCGGGTCGCTGAGCAAGGCGGCGTGGCTGTCCGCGAGGAACGACGTGCTTGCCAACGTGGCCATTCTTGTCACGGCCGCAGTGACGCTCCAATGGTCGTCCGGATGGCCCGACATTGTGGTCGGCCTGGGCGTCGGCGCGGTCAACGCCGACGCCGGTGTGAAGGTGTGGCGCGCAGCGTCCACAGAGCGCCTCGCTGCGCGCTCCGCCCAGCCGTAGTCGTACGTCGGCCCGGGGCGCCGAATCGGCAAGCGCCTATCCTGGAACCATGACCTCCTCGATATCTGCACCTGTTCCCGTGGTCGAACCCGCTTCTCAGGCGGAGCTTTCCGCCGTGCATTCGGAGATCTTGGTGCCGTCGTTTCCCGCGTACGAATTAATGGGTCTGGAGCGACTGACCGCCGAGGTCGAGCATGGAGACACCTCGGTCCGCATCATTCGCGACGATGACGGCCAGCTGGCTGGCTGTGCGATCGGGACCTGGTACGAAGAGGCCAGGGTGTTGCTGCTGGACTATCTCGCATTGCGGCCCGGAGCTCGCGGTGGCGGGCTCGGTGGCACCCTCCTGAACTCGAGCGTGGCGGCATGGTCGCAGCAGTACGACCCGTGCATCGTGCTGGCAGAAGTCGAGCACCCCGACCACCATGACGCCCACCCTCAGCACGGCGACCCCCAGGCGCGCCTACGTTTCTACGCCCGCGAGGGTGCCCGCCTCCTGCCGTTGCCGTACTTCACTCCCGGCGTCGGGGAGGGCAAGCCTCGCGTCGGCGGCATGATGCTCGCCGTTTTGCACGCCCACCCAGACCTGTTGGGGGACCACGACGAGGAGATCTCATCGGAGCCGATCGCCACCGTGCTGCACCTTCAGGGACAGGACCGCCAGGAGACGGACGATGCGCGCGCCGACCTCATCGCCGAGGCAACCCGGCGTCCCACGCTGCCGCTGCTACGAGCTGACCGCGTGGGCGACGTGCCCATCGGCGTGCCCGACGAGGACGACTGAGCGGACGGCGCGCGGTCGCAGCCCAAAGCGGGGCTACGTCCCGACCGGCATCGTGCGCGACACTGACAAGCCGCAGCCAAGCGGCCGGATTCGCGCGATTGGGGTCGAGGCGGCTGAGCCAGTACGATGAGGGGGTTGCCCGAAGGCAGGAATGGCCCGCACACGCTCGGGCCCCACCCCACACATCAGGAGAAGTCTGTGACCAGCGCCCTCGAGAAGATCGACTCCACGACCGTGAAGATCACGGTGACACTGACGCAGGAGGAAGTCGCTCCGGCAATGAAGCACGCCTTCGAGCACATCGGCCGCGAGGTGACGATCCCGGGATTCCGCAAGGGAAAGGTGCCCGCCAAGATATTGGAACAACGCGTCGGCAAGGGCGCCGTCATTGAGCACGCAGTCAATGAAGGCGTGCCCGGTTGGTACGCCGCGGCCGTCGACGAACAGTCGGTGCGACCCTACGGCCAGCCCGAGATTGAAGTGACCAAGCTGCCCGGCATCGTCGAAGGCGATGAGGGCATCGAGTTTGTCGCCACTGTCGAGGTGCGGCCCGAAATCACGCTGCCAGCCCCCGGCGATCTGGTGATCGAGGTGGCACCCATCGAGGTCAGCGAAGAGGACGTTCAGGAACGCATGACCGCGCTACGGGAGCGCTTTGGCACCCTCACGCCCGCCGACCGTGCGGCCGAGGACGGCGACTTCGTGACGCTCGACCTCGACGCGCAGATTGGCGGCGAATCGGTGGATGCCGTCCAGGGAACGTCGTACCAGGTAGGGACCGGCACGATGATCGAGGGTCTTGACGACGCCGTCACTGGCCTGTCGGCAGGCGAGTCGACCACGTTCGAGGGCCCTTTGGCCGCTGGCGAATTCGCGGGCGAGACCGCCTCGATTACCGTCACGGTCACCGCCGTGAAGACGCGCGAACTTCCCGAAGCGAACGATGACTTCGCTCAGTTGGCCTCCGAATTCGACACCATCGACGAGTTGAAGGCCGACTTGCGCGAGCAAGCGGCCCGAATCAAGACCAACAACCAGGCCATGCAGGCGCGCGAGCAACTACTCCAGGTGCTGATGGAGAAGGTGGGCGAGTTTGCCCTGCCGAGCAAGAGTGTCGAAGCCGAGGTGCACCACCACCTTGAGAACGAAGACCGACTCGAGGACGACGACCACCGCGCCGAGGTGACCGCACGCACCCAGGAGGGTCTGCGCACCCGGATGCTGCTCGACCAACTGGCAGAAGACCTCGGCATCGATGTCCAGGAGAACGAACTGGTCGACTACCTGGTCAACGCCTCGCGCCAATACGGCACGGACCCCGGTACTTTCATTCAGCAGGTTCAGCAGTCGGGCCAAATCCCCGCCATCGTCGCCGACGTCGCACGTTCCAAGGCCACCGCCTACGCGCTGCGCCGTGCGATTGTCCGGGACAGCAACGGCAACGCGGTAGACCTGCGCGGCGTCATCGGTGGCCTTGAGGACGAGGTCGACGCCGTACCGGCCGCCGAGGAGTCGGAAGTTCAGTAGCGTTGCACGCCCCCTGCGGCAGCCGCATTTTGCTCTGAACGAATCCATGCGGGGCGACGTTCACCCCGTAGCGAAACGAGGTGTAAAACGGCATGTCCGGGGCCTTCGCTCGCGTTAGTGTCGAGGCAATGTCCACAAGGAGGCACCACGTGAACGAGATCACCGCGCGAGCCGATGTCGGCGGTATGGGCTTGAACGACTCGATCTTCAACCGGCTGCTGCGAGAGCGCATCATCTGGCTGGGCGACGAGGTTCGCGACGACAACTCGAATGCCATCTGCGCGCAGATGATGCTGCTGGCCGCAGAAGACCCCGACAAGGACATCTACCTGTACATCAACAGTCCCGGCGGCTCGATTACCGCAGGCATGGCGATCTACGACACGATGCAGTACATCAAGCCCGACGTCGCCACGGTTGCCATCGGCATGGCGGCGTCGATGGGACAGTTCCTTCTCGCTTCGGGGGCGCCGGGCAAACGCTACGCCACGCCGCACGCCCGCGTCATGATGCATCAGCCGTCCGGTGGCATCTACGGCACCGCCACGGACGTGCGCATCAATGCGGAACTCATCATGCACATGAAGAAGTTGCTGGCGGAACTCACCGCGGAGCAGACGGGCAAGACGGTCGAGCAGATCAATAAGGACGCCGACCACGACCGCTGGTTCACGGCGCCGGAGGCGCTTGAGTACGGATTCGTCGACAAGGTCATCAAGAGCGCCGCTGAGGCGGGCGACAAGTCCCAGGGAGGCAAGGCGTGAGCGACGACTACAGGGCCCTGGAGGCCGCTTCGCGGACCGCGGGCAGCTTGCACCGCATGAGGCACTACGCCGGGGGAAACGGCGGGCGCGCTCCCGAGGCGCCCAGCGCGCGCTACATCCTGCCGCAGTTCGAGGAACGCACCTCGTACGGCACCAAGATTCGCGACCCCTACTCGAAACTCTTCGAGGACCGCATCGTGTTCCTTGGTGTCCAGATCGATGACACATCGGCCGACGACATCATGGCGCAGTTGCTTGTGCTTGAGTCTCAGGACCCCGAGCGGGACATCACCATCTATATCAACTCGCCCGGCGGATCGCAGACGGCACTGACGGCCATCTACGACACGATGCAGTACATCAAACCGCAGATCCAAACCGTGTGCCTGGGCCAGGCGGCATCCGCCGCTGCGGTGTTGCTCGCAGCCGGTTCGCCCGGGAAGCGACTCGCGTTACCCAACGCTCGCGTGCTCATCCACCAGCCGCGACTTGAGGGCGGATCGCGCGCGCAGGCCTCGGACATCGAGATTTACGCGGAGGAGATTCTGCGGATGCGCGAATGGCTTGAGGCCACCCTTGCTCATCACACGGGCCAGACGGCCGAAAAGGTACGTGACGACATTGAACGCGACACGTTCCTGAGTGCTCAACAGGCGAAGGACTACGGCCTGGTCGACCAGGTGCTCCTGTCCCGCAAGGGTGCGGCGGACCTGCCGCCAGCGACGCCGCCCGCCGCTTGACGGCGAGTCGGCGCGCGCCGCGACCGGAGCGCGGCTAGCCTGGATCGAAGGCCCCAGGGAAGGAGCGCTGCATGACTCGGCCCACGGATAGTGGTGACCTGCTCAAGTGCACCTTCTGCGGAAAGACGCAGAAGCAGGTACGCAAACTCATCGCGGGCGGTGCCGTGTACATCTGCGACGAGTGCGTCGGGCTGTGCAACGAGATCCTCGATGAGGAGTTTGCCGAGGCTGCGGAGGCCGAGCTCACCGAACTTCCGAAACCGCGTGAGATCTTCGACTTCCTCGGCGAGTATGTGGTGGGTCAGGAACCTGCGAAGCGGGCGCTCGCGGTGGCGGTGTACAACCACTACAAGCGGGTGCGAGCGGGCGAGACCAAGGGCGCCAGTGGCATCGAGATTGCCAAGTCCAACGTCCTGTTCATCGGCCCCACCGGTACGGGCAAGACGTACCTGGCGCAGACTCTCGCCAAGATGCTGAACGTGCCCTTCGCCATCGCCGATGCGACGGCGCTCACCGAGGCGGGATACGTGGGCGAGGATGTCGAGAACATCCTGTTGAAGTTGCTGCAGGCCGCGGACTACGACGTCGACAAGGCTCAACGCGGGATCATCTACATCGACGAGATCGACAAGGTCTCTCGCAAGGCGGAAAACCCCTCCATCACTCGCGACGTGTCGGGCGAGGGAGTCCAGCAGGCGTTGCTCAAGATTCTCGAAGGTACGACCGCGGCCGTACCGCCGCAAGGCGGGCGCAAGCACCCCCATCAAGAGTTCATTCAGATCGACACGACGGACGTGCTCTTCATTCTCGGTGGCGCCTTCGCCGGGCTTGAGGAGATCATTTCGGCGCGCGTGGGTCGCAAGGGAATCGGCTTCGGTTCGCAACTCAAGGAGGCGGACAACTCGGATCTGTTCGCCCAGGCGACCCCGGCGGACCTGCACAAGTTCGGGTTGATCCCGGAATTCATCGGCCGTATGCCCGTGATTGCGACCGTGTCGCCGTTGGACGTGGAGTCCATGGTGTCGATCCTGACCGAGCCCCGCAACGCGCTGGTCAAGCAGTATCAGCGGATGTTCGAGATCGACGGCATCGAACTGGACTTCGATGAGGGCGCGGTGCGCGCGATTGCGGAACAGGCGCTCGCCCGCGGTGCCGGTGCACGCGGTTTGCGAGCCATTCTCGAAGAGGTACTCCAAGACACCATGTTCGAGGTTCCCGGCCGCACCGATGTCGCACGGGTGAGCGTGACTCGTGATGTGGTGCTCGAACGCGTCAAGCCGGCGCTCCATCCGCGAGTGCGGGACGCGGGCGAGCCGCAGACCGCCTACGCGGCTCGCCAGGACGAGGGCGCTGCGTAAGCTTTCAGGGCGCCCGCCGATGCCGGGTGCGCCGTCAACCGTGGCCACTTGGGTGCAACCTTTTTTGAGGCGCACGCCATCCGGAGTGAGCCGCCGTGTACCGATCAGGACGGCGCGAGCACCACGTTCTCTGTGCGCACCACGGTCGGGTCGAGAATCGCCGAACTGGAGCCGTCCTCGTGGCCCAGGCCGTCAACGCTCGGGTCGAGCGCCGTCACGGCGTCGATTACCTGCAGGCTACGCACGCGCCCGGCCGCCACGATGTCGGGTTTGGCCGCGTTGACATGGGCCACCTGGGCTTCCGGTATGAGGAGGTCGACCGACAGGATCTCGGTGCGCTGGGTTACCTTCGCGTCGGACTTGATCTTTCGTAGCGCGCTGACGGCGGCACTCGCTGCGACAAGCACCATAGGGTCGGAGCCGTCGGCCACAGTCCGTGCGCGATCGGCAGCGGGCCACGACGCGCGGTGAATCGAGCCCTCGTTGAACCACGACCACACCTCCTCCGTGGCGAACGGCAACACAGGCGCAAACAACCGCAGAAAAGTGTCGAGGGCAAGGGTGAGAGCGGCACGCGCCGACGCGGCCTGAGGGGAGCACGGAACGAAAGGATCGATCGGCTCCCCGAGCGCCGCGCCGTCGTATGCCCGGTTCTTGACCAGTTCGACGTAATCGTCGCAGAACGTCCAAAAGTACTGTTCGGTGGCTTCGAGGGCGCGGGTGTGGTCGTAAGCCTCCAGGGCAGCCGTGGCGGCCTCGACGACGAGGGCGACGCCCGCGAGCATTCCCTTGTCGAGCGGCTCCGTGATGGGAGCCGACGTCACGTGCGCGGTGGCCGCGACGCCGCCCTCCAGGGAGTCGGCGGCGGCCGTCGCGATGCCCGTGGCGCCCAAGACGAACTTCGAGACGTTGAGCATCTTCGTGGCGAGGCGGCGCCCGATCTTCATCTGCCCCTCGTCGAAGGCGGCGTCGCTGCCCAAGCGCGCGGACGCCGCCCAGTAGCGCACCGCGTCGGAACCGTGGGTCTCCAGCAAGCCCATCGGCGTCACCACGTTGCCCTTGGACTTGGACATCTTCTTGCGATCGGGGTCGAGAATCCACCCGGAGATTGCCGCATGCTTCCACGGCAACACCCCGTGCTCAAGGTGCGAGCGCACTACGGAGGAGAACAGCCAGGTGCGGATGATGTCCTGACCCTGTGGGCGCAGGTCCATGGGGAAGGTCTTGGAGAACAGTTCGGGGTCGTCGCGCCAGCCGCACACGATTTGCGGGGTGAGGGACGACGTCGCCCAGGTGTCCATGATGTCCGTCTCACCGATGAAGCCCCCAGGCACGCCGCGTTGGTCCTCTGTGAATCCGGGCGCTGCGTCGGACGACGGGTCCACCGGCAACTGGTCCTCAGAAGGGGCGATGGGCGTCTCCCACATGGGGTTTGCCTCGGCGTCGAGGCGGTACCACAGCGGTATCGGCACGCCGAAGAAGCGTTGGCGGGAGATCAGCCAGTCGCCAGTGAGCCCATTGACCCAGTTTTCGTAGCGTTTACGCATGTGTGACGGCACAAAGTCGAGTTCCTCGCCATGCGCCACCAACTGCGCGCGCAGCGACGTGTCCTTGCCGCCGTTGGCGATGTACCACTGCCGCGACGTGACGATCTCCAGCGGCTTGTCGCCCTTTTCGTAGAACTTCACAGGGTGGGTGATGGTCGTGGGCTCGCCGTCGATGACGCCGGCCTCTCCCAGCATGTCGACGATGCGTTGTTGGGCGGAGAAGACCGTCTTGCCCGCGAGTTGCGCGTAGGCGTTGCGTCCCTCGGGCGAATCGATCGCGTCGGGAGCATCGGCGAGGATGCGGCCGTCGCGTCCGAGGATGGCGCGCGTTGGCAGACTCAATTCGCGCCACCAGATCACGTCCGTGACATCGCCGAACGTGCAGATCATGGCAAGGCCCGAGCCTTTGTCCGGTGAGGCCAGACGGTGAGCAACAATGGGGACTTCCACGCCGAACAGTGGTGTGCGTGCGTGTCTGCCGAATAGCGGCTGGTATCGCGGGTCGTCGGGGTGTGCCACGAGCGCGACGCAGGCGGGTAGGAGTTCGGGTCGCGTGGTCTCGATGTAGAGGGACTCATAGGAGCCGGTGGCCTCTTCGAGGTCTGCCGCGGGCTCGAACGCCAGGCGGTGATACGCGCCAGGGCGCTCGCGGTCCTCCAACTCGGCCTGGGCTACAGCGGTGCGGAATGTCACGTCCCACAGCGTCGGCGCCTCCGACTGGTACGCCTCTGCGCGGGCGAGAGAACGCAGGAAGGCCTGTTGGGCGACGGCCTGAACGCGGGGCTCGATGGTCTGATAGGTGAGCGACCAGTCCACGGACAGGCCCAGGTGGCGCCACAGCGACTCGAAGTGTTTCTCGTCCTGCGCGGTCAACCGTTCGCACAACTCGACGAAGTTGCGGCGCGAGATCGGCACCTGGTCGGCGGCCTTGATGGACTTGCCCTCGCCACCGACGTGGGGAGGCTCAAAACCCTCCGCGTAGGGCAACGTCGGGTCGCATCGCACGCCAAAATAGTTCTGCACGCGACGTTCGGTGGGTAGCCCGTTATCGTCCCATCCCATCGGGTAGAAGACCTCGCGCCCGCACATTCGCTTGTAGCGGGCGATCACGTCGGTGTGGGTGTACGAGAAGACGTGGCCCACGTGAAGCGAACCCGACACGGTGGGCGGGGGAGTGTCGATCGAGTAGACCTCATCCCGCGTCTTGGTGCGATCAAATGTGTAGACCCCGTCGACCGCCCACACGTCGTTCCAGCGGTCTTCGAGACCGTCCACGGTGGCTTTGTGAGGGATACGAGACGTCATGGGGGTCATTCTTTCAGACGGGGACGCTGTCGAAGCACTTCCTGCCCGGGGCACGCACGAGCGCTTTGCACCGGTTTGTTACTCTTCGGTTTCATGAGCCAGGCGAAGATGCGTGCCGACTTCTTGAGGTCGTTGGAAGAGTTGGACGGGACGGTGGGCGGTGATCTGCCCGAAATGTTGCGCGAGATGGTGCGCTTGCGGTGTTCGCACATCAACGGTTGTTCCTATAGCGTGCGGCTCCATTCGGACAGTCTCGCGGTGCGGGGTGCGCGGGTGGACCTGATCAGCGCCCTGGCGCGCCCGGTGAAACTCATGCGGGCGGACCTCGTGTCCGGTGCGGAGGCCGCGGCGCTACGCTTCGCCGAGATTCTGACTGACTACCCACGCGGACTGGAGTTGGAGGCGCGCGATGACGCGGCGAAGTACTTCACTCCTAAGCAGTTGGGTTCGATCGTCGAGGTGGTCGCGGTGGTCAATGCGTGGAACAGGGTGACGCGCGGGTCTGAGTGATCGCCGGCGCCGGGCCTGTGTGCCGGGCTCTTTGGCCGGGCTAGGCGTTGTGGCCACTGAAGCCCGGCGTCGCGGTCGCGCCGTGCGGTGTCCCCCGCCCGAGCACACTAGACCGGGTCGCGACGCAGCGGTTGCGTCATGCAATGGGCGCCACCGCGCCCGCGGCCCAACTCTGAGCCCACGATCTCTAACACCTCGATCCCGGCGGCCCGCAGTCGGGCGTTGGTGTGGGTGTTGCGGTCATAGGCGACCACCACGCCGGGCTCGAGCGCCAGCACGTTGTTGCCCGAATCCCACTGCTGACGCTCCGACGCGTAGAGGTCGCCGCCGGTGGCGATGATGTGGAGCGAGTCCAACTGCATGGCCTCGGCCACCACGTCGACAAAGGGCGCTCGCTCGTGGGTGACCTCCAGCATGGAGGGGGCATCGGCGGGCCGCAGCGAGTACGTCTCGATCCCGTCGACGATGCCGGGGAACACCGTGGCGACGTCCCTGTCTGCCAGTGTGAACACGGTGTCGAGGTGCATGGCCGCACGTAACCTGGGCAGTTTCGCGACGATGACACGCTGCGCGGCGCTGGCGGCGAAGAGTTCGAAGGCCACTTGCGTGATGGCCTGACGCGATGAGCGCTCTGACATGCCGATCAGGACGATGCCGTGACCGATGGGCATCACGTCTCCGCCTTCGAGAGTAGCCAAACCATGATCCAATTCCGGGTCTCCCCACCAGAACTGGACCGGGTACGCGTCGGTGTCCGGCTCATCGTCCGGCAAGGCGGGCCCGTCGATCGCCGGGCCGAAGCCCGGGAGGAACTGTGCCCTGGGGTCGGCCGCATTGAACTGGGGGTGGAACGAGTAGATCGCCTTCATGATGAGCGTCTCTGCGTGGCGTGCGGGCCAGAACAGCGGATTGAGCGTGACCCCTTGGTAGATCCAGGAAGTGGTGTCCCGGGTGTACAGCGTGTTGGGAAGCGGTGGCATCAGGTAGTCCCGCATGCCTGACTCTTCACGCACCAACTGCAGGGTGGGTGGGCAGAAGTCGCGCGGCAGATCGGTCAGGGACAGGCCGCCCACGATGTATCGAGACAGGACGTCTGGCGCGAGTTCGTTGAGGAAGGCGCGTAGTTCGGTTGCCAGACCCAGGCCAACCTCGTCGGTGGTGAGTTTGCGATCGAGCAGCCACGCGCGGGCCGCGGGGATGGCCATGGTCTGCGTGAGAAGGCGGTGCAACTCGAGCACCTCGATATCGTGCTCTTCCATGAGGGTGACAAATGCTTCGTGGTCGCGCCGGGCGTTGTCGACCCACATGACGTCGTCGAAAAGGAGATCGTGGCAGTTGGAGGGAGTCAGCCGGTTGTGGGCGAGCCCCGGAGAGCACACCAGGACCGAGCGCAGGCGGCCCACCTCGGAGTAGACGCCATAGGGCTCGGCGACGGTCGGTGGAGCGGTGGCTCGAGGAGCATCAGGCATGTCGCCTCCTTGTCAGACGAAACTATCAGGGCCACGGGCCTGCCCAGGTGTTGGGCGGTGTCACTCGCTCAGTTGGTCGATCAATGATTTGTGCTCAACGAGGCGCGTCTCGATGAAGTCGCCGAGTACGCGGGTTTTGGCCTCGCTCCACCCGGGGGGCTGCGTCAATGCGGCCCAGGACGTCAGATTCGCGCGAACCGAGTACACGTGCCCGTATCCCTCGGGTACCGACTGGGCGGCAAGCAGGTCGAGGAGGGTTTGCCACATCGTCACGACGGGGAACCAGGTCATGCGGTCGGACACGTCCGGGGCGCGCTGGCCGTCCTTGAGCCATGCGGGCTCGGTCCATGCGAGGTTTGGATCGAAGAACACCACGGGATCGGAACCGTACTGGAGGTAGATCAACCGTGTGGGACCCCACGGCCCCGCGGGGGTGTCGAGGCCGCCCTGTTCGGTGGCGAAGCGAACGGTCCGGCCGTCGGACACGACGGGCTGCCACGGCGGCGTGCCCTCCTGCCGTGCGGCCTCAAGTTCGCGGTGCAATGGATTGACGAACGGTGGACCCACCATGAGTGCGCCGTCGATGGACTCGTTGAGAATGTCGATGTTGCCCAATACCGCTTCGACGCCGAGTGAGCCCAGGGACAGCCCGTACAGGTACAGCGCGGGCCTTCCATTCTCGGGAAGTTGCGACCAGTAGTCGTAGATGGTGCGAAACACCGTCGTCGAGGTCTGCTTGACGGCTTCCTGGTCGGCCAACAGCGAGATCCAACTGGGCAGATACGAGTACTGCACCCCCGCGACTGCGGTGTTGCCGTTCCACAGGTATTCGACAGGGTGGACGCCTCTGGAGTCGAGCCACCCCGTGCCCGTGGTGGTGGCAATCACGAGCACGTCCCGGTCGAACGCGCCTGTGCGTTGCAGTTCTTCGAGCAGCAAGTCAGCGCGGTCCTGAAGGGTTTGCGCCGAGCGCAGGCCCACATAGACGCGGATGGGCTCCAGCGCTCCACCTCCCGAGACGGCATTGAGTTCGTCGACCGTGGGCGCCGTCGACACGAAGGCTCTACCCTGGCGACCCATGCTCTCCCACGCCACAGCGGAGTCGGGGCTTCCCGACCTGGTGGGGACCTGGGGTTGCACGACTCCGGGTTTGTCGCCACGATCCGCGGCGGAGAAGACTGCGTTTGCCGCGGTGAAGAAACCCCTGACCAGAAGACCGGAGACCACGAGCCACAGGAGCAGTAGCAGAGCGGTGGTCGCCAGGGTGACGGCCAACCTGCGAGGAAGATAGCGGTCCAGCCAGTTGTCGACCGTCCGGAAAAGCAAGCGCAGCGCACGGCTGACCACGACCACGACGACCGCAACGGCGAGCGCCACACCCACCACGGCTGGCCACACGTCGGGCCTGAGCTCGGGCATCCCAAAGGATTGTCGGATCTCGTTTTGCCAACCGACAAACTGCCACACCGCCCCGGCGAGCGTCAGCGCGGCTGCCAGGGAGGCGGAGGCGCCCACGATGAGCCGGGCGCGACGCCTCAGCGTGGGGATTCCCAAGAACCGCCACAGGGCATGACCCGATGTGCCCGCGCCATAACACACCATGAACGTCACTCCGGACGCGAGCCCCTGGACGATGGCGCCGCGCGGCAGCAGGGAGGGCAGCAGTGAGACGGAGGTGAAGAAGGCGGCGACAATGAGGCCGACGTTGTCGAACCGCACAGCGAACACACCAGGAGGCGTGCGGCGCGTGGCCGAGTGGATGTGGGGGCGATGGCGTTGGCGCGCCGGTGCTGCGGTTGCTGTGTCGCCCAGCGTCACGCGCCCTCCTTCGCCTCGTACACCTGACCTTACGCGCGTCGACGCGGGATGCGGGCCACCGTGCGAACAAGTCTGCGACGGGAGTGTAGGCCGTGTGTGTCCGCAAGGCCACGTGGGCTAAGTCCAGACGCAGGGCCTAGGCCCGGCTCTGCGCACCGGTGGCATACACCCGCGCGCGGCGAGGAGTTGCCCCTAGCGCTCGGCCAGGCAGAGGCAGCGGGAACGGTCGGGTCGGCCCCGGAAAAGTTGCCCGCTAACGCGGGAAGAGGCGCCTCAGGAGCGACGGTGCGGACTCTGGCGTCGTGCCGGGCGCGTGGCCCTGGCAGCGTTGCGTCTGAGGCACTCCGGCGAGGACCTGTTCGACGTGGTTGCCGCAGCCAGTCCAGGTGACCTTGCCGCAGATGGGGCAGGTGGCGGGGGAGCACATAGCGCAGCCTTTCTGAAGACGTTGTGGGGACAAGTCTAGCATACCCTATGGGGTATACGGAGACTGAACGTCAGGCCGTTTCCATCCAGGCGCCGCGCTGTGTGTGACATCTTTCACATTGAGCGCCGCGTCACGAATCGCGTACCCGCCCGTCTCACCATGCAGCGAAACGAAAATGGAGACACCATGTGGGAACGGATAGACAGGTCGACGCGACCGGCGCGCGAGTTCGCACAAGCCCATGATCTTGCGTACCTCGGCTGCGTCCCTCTCGAAGCGGCTCACGCCCTCGACGCACTGCCCCTGGCAGGACTCCCGGTACGCCACCGCGTCAGCGGTCAATGGCGCGGACGCTCCATCCAGCGCTTCGAGGCGGGTTGCTACACCGTCGAGCAGATGACCATGCCCCGACCCCTGCCCACAGTCCACGTCATCCCCGCGGCTCTCGCGCCGGGGACGCTGGCCGTCGAAGGCCGTGGCACCACCACAGGCGACCCCGACTTCGATCGCCGCTGGTGCGTCACGACAGACAATGAACGCGTCGCCGCTGAACTGCTCAGTCCCGGCATGCGCGAGGCGTTCATGCACCCTGCCGCTCAGGGTCGGGCGGTGACGTTCCACGGGGAGTACGTGTCATCGTGGGCCGACGACAGCGGGTCGTGGGGCACCGCGCGTGTGCGGCTCGAATTCCTGGCCGTCGTGGTGGGGCGCATCGCACCGCACATCTGGAAGCGATTCGACCTGTCCGACCCCTGCCCGGTTGACGCCGATGCCGTATGGCTTCCTGCCCCAGAACAACCGGAGGTGGCGCAATGGGCCGTCGCGCCGATGCCGGAAGCGGTAGGCGCCCCACCCCGCGCCGATCTGTCGGACACCGGCGAGTTCGACGTGGCCCTGCTCAGTGCGGAACTCGACGGCACCACCTTCATCCCCGAGCCCGAGCCCGCGTCGGGCGCAGATCAGGGCTCCTGGCTCATCGCGCCTGCCTTTCGCTAAGCCACCGTCTGCGCGCGCCGCGCTGCCGCTGGCGCAACACGGAGGCGCCCGCTTGCCTTGCGCGCACCACGTGTCAGAGCCGTTGCCAATTGCGATCGGGTTCGCGATGCGGGATCGCGTCGAGCCATTCCAGGACGCGTTCCTCGAAGAGATCGGCCGCGTCGGCGTCGTAGTCGGCGCACGAGGGGTCAACGAACATGTGGCGTTTGCCGGGGTAGCGGTGCACGTGCGTCCTGGAGGCGTGGAGGAGCAGCGGTGTCACGTCGGAGGCCGGAACCCAGTCATCGGGGTCGGCCACGTGGATGCTGAGCCGTACGTCGTGCCGCCACTCGCCTCCGATCTCTTCGGGCGGTATGGCTCCGCCCATGAGAATGCAGTGCCGGATGCGACGCCATTCTTGGGCAAGTAGTTGGGCGGGAAACGTGCCCAAAGAGAACCCCATGACCGTGTCGGCCGTCGGGTGATGAAGGGCTGTGCGACGGGCAATATCCTCGATGGCATCGTGGCCGATGCGGCCCGCGTGCGCGAGTCCTTCGTCGAGGTGAGTAAAGACTTTGCCACCGAACATGTCGGGCGCGTGCACCGTGTGGCCTGCCGCGCTAAGGCGCTCGACCAACAAGCGCAGTCCCTCCGTAAGGCCCTGCGCGTGATGGAAGAGCAAGATCTCGGCCACCACTCCAGTGTGCGCCTCGAAACGCAGATGCGCGACCCTTGGGCGGGTGAGTCGCGGCGGTGGGGGCCTCGCTAGCCAAGAACCATGGCACCGATCGCGACGGGCCGTGAGCCCGCGTCGTGCCCGCGCAACACCAGCGTGATCGCCGCCGACGTCGACGCCTCACTCGCCGCGCCTATCCGCGAGGCGGTCCTTGGTGGGCCACCGCCGCACCGCCGCACCGCCGCCTCGGCCCCTGTGCGGGCGAATTGAGTCGGTCGTACGAAAGTGTCGAGATGTGAACATTGTTTATTATCAATGGTGAATATGAATGGAAATTCACAAGGAGCACCATTGGCTTGCCGCACTTCTCTACAATAGAGATTGTGGGTAACGTCCAAAGGCAAGTGCTCTTGCATCCGGTCAGGATGCGCGTGGTGCTTGCGCTGGGTTCGAAGGACCTCACCACCAAGCAGGTGCGAGCGAAGATGCCCGATGTCGCCCAGGCGTCGCTCTACCGTGCGATCGCCCGCCTCGTCGACGCCGGGATCATTGCTGTCGTCGAGCGCCGTCAACGCGGCGGAGCGATGGAGCGTGTGTATCGAGTCGTCAATGCGCCCGACGTGGGGCACGTCGCGGCCACCACGCACGGTTTTGTCGCCGCCGCAGACACGCTTGCCAGAGCGCTGTCGGTCGATGCGGCGCAATGGGCCGCCAGTCCCCGATGGCAACCGCACCAGGCCCACCTGCGGCGGGAGGTTCTGCATCTGAGCACGGAACAGTTTGCACGGTTCACGACTCGTGTGGACAAGGGTTTGGACGAAGCGACCGCTGACGACAGGCCCCACGACGCCACCGCAGTGATTGTCACGATCGCGGCAATCCCGGCATCGGCGGACGTGCCTACGTGCGGGGACTAGGGCGTGTCGACGCGCGGGAACCGCGTGGGTGTGGTCACGGGAATACGCGCCAGCTCGTGCCGGGGTCAAGGACGGCCCGGGCTCAGCGGCGCAGGTGGCGGTTGCGATAGCGAAGCGACCTGCGCGCCCGTGCCGCGCCCTGCGTGAAGGCGACTGCGCGGCCGCGTGGCCTCAGCGCCGTCGGCCCGGTACGCCGCACCCACGCCTCACGACGCTGCCTCAACGCGAATCGCGCCTGGACGGCCACTCGCAGTCGCCGCGGAACCCGCAGTCGCCTCAGCATGGCTGTATCCACGGTGGTGGTGATGGCTCCTGCGGCGATCGTCATGGCCAGCGAAACCAACGGTAGCGCCCTCATGCTCCAGGTTGCCACGATCGTCGCGCCGATGACGGGACCGGCCGCTGCACCAAAATTCACTGCGACCGAATACATGCTCGCGCCCACGTCAGTACGCCAGGGCGTGTGTCGCATGGCCCAATTCAGCAATGCCGCCAACAGTGCGGCCCACCCCGCGGCCTGCAGCAGCTGTGCGGCGATCGCGGACCAGGTGGTCGCCAGGGCGAGCAGCGCCCAGGCCGCAATGAGCGATGCGAGGCCCACGCGCACCGCGTGAACGACGTTGCGCGCAAGCAGCCGGGTGACGGCCAGTGTGGTCGCCACCGCCACGATGCCGCCCAGGGCGAAGAGCCCGGGAATGCTCACCACACTCAGGCCCGCCTCGCGGGTGTAGAACGGCACGATGTAGGTCCAACTGACGCTCATGCCGACGGTGGCGGTGAAGGCCACGGCGAGGACCTTGGCAAACATGCGACGCGACGGAAGGTCGCCGCGCGTATGTGGCGTGCGACCGGTCCGCGCATGGCGATGGTCACTGGGCAACGCCACGGCCAGAGCGACCGTCAGGAGTGCTCCCATCACGGCCAGGCCCCAATACGGGGCCTGCCAGCCAATGGTGGTGCCCGCGAGCGTGATGACGGGGGTTCCCACGACGCCAGCTGCGGCCGCGCCGACCATGACGCGAGTCACGGTACGAGCGCGCAGATGAGGTGCAAAGAGACTCGCTGCAGTCGGGGCGACGACCGCCCAGAACAGCGCATGTGCGGCCGCGGAGACGATGCGCCCACCCGCCAACTGGATGAGGCTTTGCGAGGCGGCGGCAACACCGACGCCCACCGTCCACACGCCCAGTGTGAGGGACAGGGTGAGGCGTTTGCTGGCTCGCGAGGTCAGCAGAGTCAGGGGCGTCGAGGCGATGACGACCGTGAGCGCGAAGACCGTGACCACCAGACCGATCGACGCCACGGGCACGGCAAGTCCCCTGGAAATCGACTGACTGAGCGCCACGATCGAGGCCTCGTTAGCACCAGTCGCGAAGGCAGCGGTGGCCAGGATCGCCAACGCGACGTTCGCGCGCCGCGGGGTCAGTGCAAGCGCCTCGAAGGACCTGGTGCCCGCATCCGCGTTATCGACAACCACGGAACTGGTGCTCGCAACGATCGGCATCGATGCGGTCGTGACGTCGTCTTGGGGTTCGGCGTCGGCGCGGGATGACGCGTCACAGGCCTCCGGGTCGGACACCTCAGGCAGTTCTCGTGTCGGGTCCGGATCGTCGTAGACAGTCCGTTCGAGGGTGGCGGGCAAGCGTGTACTCCCAAGCGTGGCGGGGCGGAAGGAAAATGACCGAGCGGCCCGCTCGCGTGGAGCAGCCCGTTCGGGCGCGTCGTCGCGCGAGGAATCGATAGTACGACCCTCGGGGCTCAACGAATGACGCCCGGGATCGCTTCCCTGAACTGGCGACGATGGCCCGGAGCGCACAAACTCGTCGCTTTGACGATCGCCACGCACCGCTGTGGCGCGCGTAGCGTGGCCGCCCCGATCGTGACGAGCACGGCCGGGGCCCACTGTGAGCGCCGTGCTGCAGCGAGGTTGCCCAAGCAATGGTTGACTCGCTCCATGAAGATCGTTTCCGGGCCAGAAGTGGTGCAGCGGCGGGAGGTTGCGTACATCGCGTTCAGGGATCGTGTGCCTTTCAAGGCTCTTGCGGTGTATGCGGCCTCCATGCGTGCGGAACTGGCGCGGTGGCTCCAGGCTCACCCCGTCGCACCAGCCGGTCCCCAGTTCTTGCGGCTGCACGTGATCGACCTGTCCGACCGGGCGACGGTGTCGGTGGGAGTCGCGGTGGCGAGCACCGACGCGGCCCTCGTGTCGGCCGAGTCCGACCCCGACGCGCGTGTCGTGGCGGACGCGATTCCTGCGGGGCGCTACGCCACCCTCACCTACGTGAACCACGGACTCAAGGCGAACCGAGTGCTGACCGACTGGTGTGCCGCGCAGGGACTCGAGATCGAACGGCTCAGGGACGACACGGGCAACACGTTCACGGCCCGGTTGGAGACTTACTTGACGGACCCTGCCCGCGAGCCTCGAGTGTCGCGACGCCACGTCCGGCTCGATTTCAAACTCGCCGAGTGACCCCGGACGCTACGAGGACACGCTCAGGCGCACGATCCGGTCGTCGCTGGCGCGGACGTCCCCTCGCCCGTCGGTGTTGCTGGTGATCACGTACAGCGCGCCGTCGGGGCCGACGGCGACATCGCGGATGCGTCCGAGTCCGTCCACGAGGACTTGGGGGTTGCCCAGGCCTTGCGCCGTGAGCGGGACTCGCCACACCCGCTCACCGCGCAGGGCCGCCACGTAGAGGGCCTCGCGCGTGACGGACATCCCCGAGGGCGACGCCTCGGCGGTAGCCCATTCGATCACGGGGTACGTCAGGCCGTCCACGGTCTGCCCCAACTGCGTGCCAGGTGGTGCGCCGTCGCGGGCCTCGCCAACGGGCCAGCCGTAGTTGCGACCCGGCTGGATGAGGTTGATCTCGTCGGTAGAGTTCTGGCCAAACTCGGAGGCGTACATGCGCCCGTCCGCGGCCCAGCCCATGCCCTGCACGTTGCGGTGGCCGAAAGTCCACACGCGGGTGTCGAAGGGGTTGCCTGGCGCGGCCCGCCCGTCCGCGGCGGATCCCTCGGCCACGACGCGCAGGATCTTGCCTGCGAGAGAACCCTTGTCTTGAGCCAGATCGCCGTTTCCTGCGTCGCCGGTGGAGACGTAGAGGTAGCCGTCGGGGCCAAAGGCCAGCCTCCCCCCGTCGTGATTGCGCGCCTTGGGAATGCCATCGAGCACGATCGTGGGTGCGCTCAGGGAGTTGCCGGTGAGCGACATGCGCAACACCGCGTTGCCGTCCGGGCGGCTCTGGTAGGCGTACAGCAGGGAGGGGTCCTCGGGGTGCAATGCCAGGCCCAACAACCCCGCCTCGCCTTGTGGGTCGTTCGCCGAGGCGATGTCTTGCGCTCCGGGTCCCGTCAGGGCAGTGGAGGAACCGTCGGGTGCGATGCGTTGGATGCGACCCGCATCGCGCTCGCTGACGAGCATGTCCCCGTCGGGGGTGAAGGCGATGGACCAGGGCACGTCGAGGCCGGTGGCGACGTCCCGCCGGTTCGTCACGCTTACCGGCGAACCTTCCCCGATGGTCTGGGGCGCGTCGCTGTGGGGTGTGGGCGTGGCACGGTCCGCACCGGGGGTGGGGGAGCAGGCCGCGATGATGGCGAAGACGCCGACCAGGGCGAGCGGTCCTCTGGCGCGTCGTGG
This sequence comes from Demequina sp., assembly GCA_030148645.1. GTDB lineage: Bacteria > Actinomycetota > Actinomycetes > Actinomycetales > Demequinaceae > Demequina. Next base: position 19,299 of record JASBTB010000014.1, read on the forward strand.
GTCGTAGGCGCTCATGCTGGATCCTCATCGCCGTGGTCGGTGGCCATCGTTGGGGTGCAACGTCTCCCGCGGGCAAGACCTTCCGCGCACGTGCGCGGATGCGCAGACGTGACAGACGCCGCGGTGCAGGAGTCGCGCTAGAATGCTCCCAACAGCGTCGACCCGGCCATCACCGGCGAGCTTGCGGAAGAAACCCTGCGCCGCGTCGTGGGGGAGTAGAACCGGACGGGCAGCCCGTCACAGCGGCGTCCTCGTGTGAGCGAGGGCATGAGCGGTTCGTTGTCCCGCCACGGGACAGTGGGCAAGCGAGGTGGTACCGCGCGGCGCTCGCCAGGGAACACATCCCCTGCGGGCGAGGCGTCCTCGCACGAATTGACCTGATGCCCGTACCGCCAACGCCTGTTGCACCGAAGGAATCTCTGTGAGCGACGCCCGCTACCCGTTGCATCGTCCCACCGGACAGATTGTTCCGTCCCCCAGTTTTCCCCTGCTGGAGGAGGACGTCCTGGCGTATTGGAAGAGCGATGGCACGTTTCAGGCGTCGATCGACAACCGGCACGAGGCGCAAGAGTTTGTCTTCTACGATGGCCCGCCGTTTGCCAACGGGCTACCGCACTACGGCCATCTCCTGACCGGCTACGCCAAGGACGTCGTCCCACGCTTTGAGACGATGCGGGGCAAGAGGGTCGAACGCCGCTTCGGTTGGGATACCCATGGGCTTCCGGCCGAACTCGAGGCCGAGCGAATCCTCGGCATCACCGACAAGTCGCAGATTGACGAGATGGGCATTGCCGCGTTCAACAAGGCGTGCCGCGACTCGGTGCTGAAGTACACCGACGAGTGGGAGGCCTACGTCACGCGTCAGGCTCGCTGGGTGGACTTCGAGAACGACTACAAGACGCTCGACGTCACGTTCATGGAGTCCGTGATCTGGGGCTTCAAGCAGTTGTACGACAAGGGCCTCGCGTACGAGGGCTACCGCGTGCTGCCGTATTGCTGGCGCGACGAGACGCCGCTGTCCAACCATGAGTTGCGCATGGACGAAGACGTGTACGCCGACCGCCAAGACCCCGCGCTCACGGTGCTCCTGCCGCTGGTCGACGCGCCCGGCGATCTTGCTGGCGCATCGGTGCTTGTGTGGACGACGACGCCGTGGACGCTGCCGTCCAACCTGGCCGCAGCAGTGGGGCCAGACATCGACTACTCGGTGGTGGTGGCCTCGGAAGGCCCGTTCGCGGGCCGCACCCTCGTGTTGGCGACCGGTCGCGTGGCCGCCTACGCCCGCGAACTCGGGGCCGATGTCGAGGTGGTGGCGACGGTCAAGGGCCCCGACCTCGTGGGCCTACGCTACGACCCGCCGTTCGGCTACTTCGCGGGCCACCCCCACGCGCACCGGATTGTCTCGGCCGACTTCGTGACGACGCAGGACGGCACGGGTATCGTGCACCTTGCCCCCGCCTTTGGAGAGGATGACATGGCGGTGTGCGCCCAGGTGGGCATCGAACCCGTCATCCCGATCGACTCCAAGGGACGCTTCACCAGTGAAGTAACGGACTATGTAGACCAGCAGGTGTTCGACGCGAACGCGAACATCATCCGGGACCTCAAGGCCGCGGGCAAAGTGCTGCGCCATGAGACTTACAATCACAGCTACCCGCATTGCTGGCGTTGCCGCAACCCTCTGATCTACCGCGCGATCGGCTCCTGGTTCGTGCGCGTCACCGAGTTCCGCGACCGGATGGTCGAACTCAACCAGCAGATCACCTGGGTGCCGGAGCACATCAAGGACGGCCAATTCGGCCACTGGCTCGCGGGCGCGCGAGATTGGTCCATCAGCCGCAACCGCTACTGGGGCACGCCCATCCCGGTCTGGGTGAGCGACGACCCGGAGCACCCACGCATCGACGTGTATGGCTCCCTCGACGAGATCGAACGAGACTTTGGCCGATTGCCGCTGAACGAGGCCGGCGAGCCGGACCTGCATCGTCCGTACATTGATGACCTCACGCGCCCCAATCCCGACGACCCCACCGGTGCCTCGACGATGCGCCGCATCTGCGACGTGCTGGACGTGTGGTTCGACTCCGGCTCGATGCCGTTCGCACAGGTGCACTACCCGTTCGAGAATCAGGAGTGGTTCGACAGCCACTACCCCGGCGACTTCATCGTCGAGTACATCGGCCAGACCCGCGGCTGGTTCTACACGCTGCACGCGCTCGCCACCGCGATCTTCGACCGCCCCAGCTTCAAGACGTGTGTGAGCCACGGCGTCGTGCTGGGAAGCGACGGCCGCAAGATGTCCAAATCCCTGCGCAACTACCCGGACGTCAACGAGGTGTTCCACCGCGACGGCTCGGACGCGATGCGCTGGTTCCTCATGTCCTCGCCCATCCTGCGCGGCGGCAACTTGATCGTGACCGAGGAAGGCATCCGCGAGGGCGTGCGCCAGGTGATGCTGCCCCTGTGGAGCACGTACTACTTCTTCACCCTGTACGCGGGAGCCGCCAACGGCGGCGCTGGCGTGCTCGGCAAGGCCGTGGACGACGCGCGGGTCGCCTCGCTTCCCGTCATGGACCGCTACGTGCTGGCCAAGACGGCCGAACTGGTGCGAACCGTCACGGAGCAGATGGAGGCGTTTGACGTTCCGGGCGCCTCCGAAGCGCTTGCGCAGTACATGGACCTGCTCACAAATTGGTACGTGCGCACCCAGCGCGACCGGTTCTGGGACGAGGACGCCGACGCGTTCGACACCCTCTACACGGTGCTCGAGACCGTGACGCGCTTGGCGGCGCCGCTGCTGCCGCTCACCACAGAAGAGATCTGGCGCGGGCTCACCGGCGGGCGGTCGGTTCACCTCACCGACTACGCGGTGGTGTCCGAGGCATGGGTGGACCACAGCCTTGGTGCAGCGATGGACCAGGTGCGCGAGGTCGTGTCCGTCGCCCACGCCGTGCGCAAGAAGGCGCAGATTCGGGTGCGCCAACCGCTCGCGGCGCTCGACGTGGCGGTGGGCTCCCCGGAGGAGTTGGCAACCTACGCCGACCTCATCGCCGCCGAACTCAACATCAAGGACGTGCGCCTGCTGACCGTCGATGAGTTCACGGCCGCAAACCTCGTCGAGCGGCGCCTTACCGTCAACGCCCGCGCGGCCGGCCCGCGCATCGGCAAATCCGTTCAGGACGCCATCAAGGGTTCCAAGACGGGCGACTGGTCCGAGGCCGACGGCGTGGTCACGTCCGGCGGCGTCGTCCTCGAGGCGCCCGAGTACGAGCTCGCCACCGTCATCGGTGGTCAGACGGACGACGCCGTGGCGGCGGCGGTGCTACCCTCCGGCGGCTTCGTGGCGCTCGACACGGCGCTCACCCCGGAATTGGAAGGCGAGGGCTATGCGCGCGACCTGATCCGCTCGATCCAGGACACGCGCAAGGCGGCGGGTCTCCATGTGGGCGACCGCATCGCGCTGACGCTCACGGTGCCCGAAGATCGGGTTGCCGCTGTGGAAAGACACCGCGACCTCATCGCGGCAGAGGTGCTGGCCACGGTGTGCGAGGTGTCGGCTGGCGAGGAGGCGATCGTGGTGGCGCGCACGTAATGGACCACATGATCTTTCGCGGTGTCGGTGCAGCGCTGCCCGTCGTTTCGCGCCACTTCCGCGTTCGTACCGGTCTCAACGCACGGTGGGGCGGCTCAGGGCGACAGTGGGCCGGCGTGAGGCACCATGCCGGTCGCTGCACATCTCCGACACCTGTGCACGAGGGGTCTATGCTCATGCGTCTACGTTCCCTACCCTCATCGTCACGGGCGCAGGTGTCGCGGGCCGGATCGCACGGACCGGATTGCGGCGGCGGGGCACAGGGCGCGCGCTGCGACCACGACTGAAAGGAGTCCTCGTGAATCCCCATCCGCGTCGCCACAGCGCAGCGCCGTCCACGCCGGTCACGTACCCGACGCTTGAGGAGGTGGTGGGTGCCACACCCCTGGTGCGCTTGCAACGGCTCGCGCCAGCCAATGGGAGCGTCGTCTTGGCAAAACTCGAGGGCAATAATCCCGCGGGATCCGTCAAGGACAGACCCGCCTTTGGCATGCTGGCCGACGCAGAGCAGACCGGAAGGCTGCGACCGGGTGGAACGCTGGTGGAGGCGACGTCGGGCAACACCGGGATCGCCTTGGCCGCGGCGGCCGCGGCCAAGGACTATCGCATGGTCCTCGTCATGCCTGCCGGGTCGTCGCGCGAGCGGCTCGGGGCCATGCGCGCCTACGGGGCCGAGGTGATCGAGACGCCGCGCGAACTTGGCATGGAGCACGCCAGGGATGTTGCGCAGCAGTACGCGGCGGACCACGCAGCGTTGCGCCTCGACCAATTCGCGAACCCCGCGAACCCCGCCTCGCACTACGCCACGACAGGCGTCGAGATCTGGGAGCAGACGCGCGCAACCGTGACCCACGTGGTCAGCGCGATGGGCACCACGGGTACAATCACGGGCGTGTCTCGGGTACTCAAAGAGAGATCCGACACCGTCGCAGTGGTGGGCGTTCAACCCGAAGAGGGTTCGCAAATCCCCGGCATCCGAGCGTGGTCCCGCGAGTACCTTCCCTCGATTTACGACCCGACGCACATCGACGAGATTCGCCGAGTGAGCGCCGCCCGCGCCACGGAAATGACGCGCTCCCTCGCCGCGCGGGAGGGGCTTCTCGTGGGGATGAGTACCGGCGGGGCTGCAGCCATCGCACTCGATTTGGCTGGCGAGTTTCCCGGATCCACCGTCGTCTTCATCGCATGCGATCGGGGTGACCGCTACCTGTCGACGTCACTTTTCGACGACGCGGGGCCGACCACGTAGTCGCCGTGGGCTTCCTACTGGGGTGTGGTCGCCCAGGCCTAGCGTGCGACGGTGCACGCGGCACGGGTCACGACGCGGCGTCGATGCTACTCGTCGCAGCGTTACCGTGACCCGGTGGCGCATGGGAGAGTAGTGACCATGAGCGAAGCCGAACTCGGCGGCCTCGGCCTCGAACAGGCCGAGCGCGAAATCTACGCCCAGATTCTGTCCCGTAACCCGGAACACGACTTCGAGCCCACCCTCGAGCGTGTTCTTGAGGCATGCACCCTGCTGGGCGACCCCCAGCATGCTTACAAGGTCGTTCATCTGACAGGCACCAATGGCAAGACCTCGACGGCGCGGATGACGGAGTCGCTCGTGCGCGCGCACGGGCTGCGCACCGGGCTATTCACGTCACCGCACCTCAGTTCGGTGCGCGAACGCATCGCGATCGATGGCGAACCGATCAGCCAAGAGGCCTTCGTGCGCTTGTGGTCGGAGGTGGCCCCGTTCATCCGGATCGTCGACGCGCGATCCGCAGATGCGGGCGGCCCACGCATGAGTTTCTTCGAGGTGTTGACGGTGCTCGCCTTCGCGGCCTTTGCCGACGCCCCGGTGGACGTCGCCGTGATCGAGGTGGGCATGGGCGGAATCTGGGACGCCACCAACGTCGCCGACGCCGACGTTGCGGTCATCGGGCCCATCGCGCTCGACCATGAACGGTGGTTGGGTGCCTCGCTGGCAGAGATCGCGGCCGAGAAGGCTGGCATTGTGAAGCCGAACTCGGTGGCAGTCGTCGCGGAGCAGGCGCACGTTGCGATGGAAATCGTCGCGGCCACGCTGCCGCAAGCGCGCGCCGTGATCCGCGAGGGCGAGGATCTTGAGGTGGTGGACCGCGCCGCCGCGGTCGGCGGGCAACTGCTGACCGTGCGCACCCCGGCCGCGACGTACGAGGGAGTGTACGTGCCGCTCCTTGGCGCTCACCAGGCGCGCAACGCCAGCATGGCGCTCGCCGCAGTAGAGGCGCTGCTGGCAGACGGAGGCGAGTTGCAGTCGCTCGCGGGGGACACTGTCGAGGCCGGATTCGCCGCCGTGACGTCGCCTGGCCGACTCGAGATTGTGCGCACCTCGCCCACGATTGTGGTGGACGCCGCGCACAATCCACACGGCATCGGCGCGCTTGTCGAGGCCATGGAAGAGTCATTCGCCTTCTCCACCCTCGTGGGGGTGGTGGCCGTGCTCGACGACAAGGACGCCGACGGAATCCTTGCGGGCCTCGATTCGCTCCTGGACAGCGTGGTCGTGACCAGGTCGAGTTCCCCACGGGCCATCGATCCCGAGGAACTTGCGCGCGTGGCCGCGACGCACTTTGGCGAGCACCGCGTGGTGACTGCCGCCGACGTGCCGAGCGCGCTCGACGCCGCTGTGCAGCGAGCGGAGCGCGACGACGACATGGGCGGGGGAGTCCTGGTGGTGGGCTCGATCACCTTGGTGGCCGACGCCAGAGTGCTGTTGGGCGTGGACTCGTTGCCGCGCCACGGTGCGCGCTCATGACCCACGGCGAGGTGCCCCGTAGGCAGCGACCGGCACTTGTGGTCTTCACGCAGACCACACTGCTACTTGAGTCGCTCGCGACCTTCTTCGCTATGCTCGTCACGTGGGGCCTTGGTCGCGCAAGCGTGGTCGATGTGTCCACCGGGGCGGTATGGGTGGCCGGATCTGCGCTCGCCGCCGCCTTCGCCTTCGCCTCGGGTCGAGCCAACACACGATGGGGCCGGATTCTGGGTTGGGTCCTGCATATCCCCCTCGTCGCGGGAGGGCTGTGGGTACCCGCGATCGCGTTCGTGGGCCTCATGTTCTTAGGGCTCTATGCGCTCGGCGTGCGGCTCGGTGCGCGGATCGACAAGGAACGGGCCCAGCACGCCGCTGGCGACGGCGTGCAGGGAGGAACGACGTGAGCGGCTTTCTCGCTCGCATGGCAGTGGCGTTTGCTGTCGCCGCTGTGGGGCTCAGCATGGTCTTCTACTCGTTTGAGCGCCTGTCGTTGATCCAATTGGCCCACACCCTTGACCAAGGTGACGGCCGCTCTCCCGCTACCGTGCAGATGTCCCTGTTCGTCGGCCTGGCGCTCCTCAACCTTGCCGCGTTCTTCGCACTGTTTCAGTGGGCGCACTTCTTAAGAGAATTCCCCAGGACTCCGCAGGCGCCCGTGTGGCTCCTGGTCGGGTTGCTCTTGCTCGGCGGAGGTGCCATGGTGTGGGCCCTGGCCACACATGCTAGTTGGTTGCGTACGCTGGACGAGGCGCCGCTGAGCGTTCACTGGGGCTACATCGTCTGGCAAGTGGTGGCCGCCATGCTGGTACTCATGCCGCTCGTGTTGTTGGGCGCGCGATGGTCGCCCGGCTACAAGCACCAGCCGAACCCAGCGCTGTAGGCGCGGACTCGCCGGAAGTCAGACGGTGAGCGCCGCGTGGACCTCGTAGTCCGCCAGCACATCGCGACCGGGCAATGCGGTGATCTCCATGAGGAAGGCGAAAGATACCGACGCGGCTCCCGCTCGGGTCAACAGGTCGGCGACCGCGCCAGCGGTGCCTCCCGTGGCCAACACGTCATCGATCACGAGGACTCGTTTGCCGTCGATCCCGTCGGGATTGAAAGTGAGTTCAGATGTGCCATACTCGATCGTCGCGTCGGCCTCAAGCAACTCTCCTGGCAGTTTGCCCTTTTTGCGCACCATCGTGAGACCCACGCCCAGATCCTGCGCAATCACGGGCGCAAAGATAAATCCGCGCGCATCACCACCCGCGACGAGGTCGACGCCCTCGCCGGATGGTGGGGTCAGGGCGTCGCATGCGGCGCGGAAACGCTCGGGGCTCGCCAGGATTGGCGCGATGTCGTAGAAAAGGATGCCCTCCACCGGAAAGTCGGGGTACATGGCGAAATCGTCGAGCGTGATTATGGAGCCATCCTGGCCGAGCCGGGAACCCGTTAGGCTCGCGTGCATGACAGAACGCACCCTGATTCTTGTGAAGCCTGACGGCGTGAAGCGCGGCCTGGCAGGGGAGATCCTGCGCCGCATCGAAGCGAAGGGCTACACGCTCGTTGCGGTCCACTTGCGCACGGCCACCGAGGATGTGCTGGCCAGGCACTACGCTGAGCACGTCGGTAAGCCGTTCTACGAGCCGCTCGTCGAATTCATGATGTCCGGACCGTCCCTCGCCGTCATCGCAGAAGGCGACCGTGTGATCGAAGGCTTCCGCGCGCTCGCGGGCCCCACGGACCCCACGACGGCGCCACCGGGGACGATTCGCGGGGACCTTGGCCGGCAGTGGCCGACCACGGTGTTGCAGAACCTGGTGCACGGGTCGGATAGTTCGGCAAGCGCCGAGTTTGAGATCGGTGTGTGGTTTCCTTCCCTGTAGGGACGATGTCGGTGGCCGCGGGCCGCAGCGCACCGGCGCTGTGGCGGTCGTCACTGGTGCGGTCGCCCTTCACTAGGCTTAGCCCGTGCATCTGAAGACGCTGACGCTGAGGGGATTCAAGTCCTTTGCCTCGGCGACAACTCTGGAGTTCGAGACCGGCATCACCTGCGTCGTGGGTCCCAACGGGTCCGGAAAATCCAACGTGGTGGACGCCCTCGCGTGGGTCATGGGCGAGCAGGGCGCGAAGACGCTGCGGGGCGCAAACATGGCCGACGTCATCTTCGCAGGCACATCGGGACGCCCGCCGTTGGGCCGCGCAGAGGTATCGCTGACCATCGACAACGCCGATGGTGCGCTGCCCATCGAGTACTCGGAGGTGACGATCACCCGCACCCTGTTCCGTTCGGGCGGCTCCGAGTACGCGATCAACGGATCGTCGTGCAGGCTGCTCGATATCCAGGATCTGCTGTCCGACTCCGGCCTGGGTCGGGAGATGCACGTGATCGTCGGCCAGGGGCAACTCGATGCCGTGTTGCGCGCCACCCCGGAGGAACGCAGACACTTCATCGAGGAGGCGGCTGGCATCCTCAAGCATCGGCGGCGCAAAGACAAAGCATTGCGCAAACTCGATGCGATGCAAGGCAATGTGACCCGCATTCAGGACCTCACGGCCGAGATTCGCCGCCAATTGGGGCCGCTGGGCAGGCAGGCCGAGGTGGCACGTCAGGCACAAACCATTCAATCTCGCGTGCGCGATGCCACCGCGCGGCTGCTTGCCGACGACATCGCCACCCTGGCCGCGGCGATGGCCGAGGAACGGGCCGACGAGTCGGCCCTGGCGCAGCGCCGGGCTCAGGTGGAGCAGGCGCTCGCGCAGCACCGCAGCACCCTCGCGGAACTGGAGCGCGCGTCGGCCGAGGCGACGCCCGCGCTGACGCGCGCCAACGACACGTTCTACCGGCTGTCATCGATCCGCGAACGGCTACGAAACTTGGGTGAGCTCGCGCAGGAGCGGGTCCGGGTGCTCGGCTCGTCCACGGACTCGACGCCGCCCACTGACCTGGTCGATCTCGCCGAGCAACTGGAGCGGGCGCACGCCGCACATGAGGAACTCGACGCGCAGGTGCGCGACGCCGCCGAGGCTCTCGACAGGGCACAGGTCGCGCGCAGCGAGGCGGAGCGCACCGCCGAGACCTCCGAGCACCATCTCGCCACCTTGTTGCGTTCCGTGGCCGACCGTCGCGAGGGCGTCGCTCGGCTTGCGGGGGATGTGGCGGCGAGACGGTCGCGGATCGAAGCCATGGAGGCCGAGATCGGCCGCCTGCGAGAGGCCCAAGCGCACGCGGACAAGCGTGCCCACGAGGCGACGACCGAGTTTCAGCGCCTGGAGACCACCGTCGCCGATGTCGAGCGCGGCGAGGAGGATCTCGACCTGGCGCATGAGGGCGCCGTGGAGGCGTGGGACGCCGCCAAGGAGCACCTGGAGGACGTGAAGCAGCGGCTGCGCGAGGCGCAGCGGCAACGGGACACGTGGTCGGCGAAGGTGGAGGCGCTCAGCCTGTCGCTCGTACGCAAGGACGGGCTAGGCGAACTCCTTGCGGCGGGTGTCAGATCCGTGCGGGGCACCGTCGCTTCTGTTATCGAAGTTACCGACGGCGCGCAGGACGCGATCGCGGCCGCGTTGGGGCCCCTCGCGGAGGCCGCCGCCGTCAATTCGGTCGGAGACGCGGTCGACGCGATCCGCTGGCTACGCGACGAGGACGCCGGGCGTGCGCGTTTTGTGGTGGCGGATGCCGACGCCCCGGTGATCAACCCACGCATCGACTTGCCCGTAGGTGTGCAGTGGGCCTCCGAGTTCATTTCGGGCTCGGATGCGTTTGCGACGACGGTGCGGTCCCTGGTGTCGGGCGTGGCGGTCGTGGAGGACCTCGCGGCCGCGCGTTCATTGGTGATGGCACATCGGGATGTGGCGGCCGTGACAAGGCGTGGTGACCTGCTTGGCTCGCGTACCGCGTCCGGTGGCGCGGGGGGTGCCCCCAGCATCATGCACCTACAGGCCGCGTACGACGACGCCTGCGCTGGGCGCGATCGGGCGGCCCGCCTCATCGAGGAGGCACTGTTCGAGCAGCGCACGGCCGCGGAGGCCGAGGCTCAGGCACGGGAGGGGCACGATGCCACGCTCGGTCGGCTGAATGAGTCGGATGCCCGCATGGCCGCGGTTGCGGAGCAACTGGGCCACCTGTCCGCCACCGCGCGGTCGGCCCGCGCGGATGCGGCACGGCTTGCCTCGCAGGTGGAGCAGGCGAGCGCGCGCATCGCGCGCGACGAGGAGGAGCTTGCCGCCCTGGTGCAAAGGCTGGACGCCGCGCAGGCCGAGCCCGAGCAGACTGAGGCGGACACGGCCGCCGCTCAGCGCCAACGCGATGCCGATGCGGCGGCGGCCCAGCAGGCGCGCGCCAACGAGATGGAGGCGCGCCTCGCGCTGCGCACCGGTGAGGAGCGTTCACGAGCTCTGGTGGCCAGGGCGGAGAGCCTCGAGCGCACGGTGTCCGCGGAGCGGGACGCGCGGGCGAGGGCTCAGGAGGCCGCTCAGCGGCGGGAGCGCCAGGCGAAAGCGGCGCGCGAGGTCATTGCCGGGGTCCAGGCCACGATGCCGTACATGGACACGGCCGTCGCGAAGGCGGACGACGCTCGCGCACAGGTTGAGGCCACCCGCGCGCAACGTACGGCGTCGCTTTCCGAGGTGCGCATCCAGGTCGACCAACTCACTGGCGAGCACGCGCGGCTGACGGACGAGTCGCATCGCGACGAGGTGGCGCGCGCTCAGCAACAGGTACGCCTGGAGCAGTTGCAGGTGCGTGCCGTTGACGAGTTGGGTCTCGACCCGGAACAACTCGTCGCCGAGTTTGGTCCGCATCACGACGTGCCTGTTGTCAGCGACGCGGGTGACGAGGAGTTCGAGCCGTTTGTGCGCGAGGTCGTCGAGAAGCGGCTGCGTGCCGCGCAGCGTGCCATGGGGCAACTGGGACGCGTCAACCCCCTTGCGCTCGAGGAATTTGCGGCGCTGGAGGAGCGTCACAAGTTTCTTCAGGACCAGCTGGCCGACATCAAGTCCTCGCGCGAGGACCTCCTGGCCATCGTCACGGAGATCGATCAGCGGGTTGAGAAGATCTTCGGCGAGGCCTTCGCCGACACGGCCACACAGTTCGAGCGCATTTTTCCGCGGCTGTTCCCGGGCGGCGAAGGCAGACTCGTGCTCACGGACCCGAAGAACATGCTGGAGACCGGCATCGAGGTGGAGGCGCGACCGGCTGGAAAGAAGGTCAAACGGCTCTCACTCCTGTCGGGTGGCGAACGCTCACTCACGGCGGTGGCGTTGTTGGTGTCGATCTTCAAGGCACGCCCCAGCCCGTTCTACGTCATGGACGAGGTGGAGGCGGCCCTGGACGACACCAACCTGGGCCGCCTGCTGGGTATCTTCAGGGAACTTCGCGACGATTCCCAATTGATCATCATCACCCACCAGAAGCGCACGATGGAGGTCGCGGACGCGCTGTATGGCATCACGATGCGCGGCGACGGGGTCACCACCGTGGTCAGTCAGCGCATGGAGGCCCACTCGTAGCGATCGGCGGGAACCTCGCCGTCCCCGATGCGTTGTACGTGGTGGACAGGTGGAGTGGGCCCGCGTGTCAGATCCTCTCAACGGCGAGGGTAGTATGTACCAAATGTTCGGTATGGAGGGTCGCCGATGTTGAGTTCCATGTTCACCGTGATCGCCTGGGCCGTCGCCGTGTCGTTCCTCGCCTTCATCCTCGCGTTCTTCTCCGAGGGTCGGGGCGCGCATCTCATGCGCGTCGCGCTCGGCCTTGCGCCACGCAAGCGTGGGCTCGAAGCGTTCGAAACCGTGCCGCGCGACGAAGGCGATTGGCGACTGCTGTCCGTACTGGAGCAGCCGCAACGCCAGTCCCGGCCAGCGCCGAACCTCTCGAATCGTGAGGACGATGCTGCGCGCCGCCCCGGCGCGCCCGTGTAGGTCTTCACTCCCTTCCTTTGGGACACTGAGGCCGTGGATGTCTCGTGGATACCTGGAAGCGCCGACGGCATCGTCGTCGGCATTGTCGCCCTCCTGGCCGTAGCGGGAGGCTGGTGGGGATGGCGGTCGCGCCGCCCCGGCCCCCCGGTGAACCGGCGTGGCGACGAAGCGACGGGTCAGACCGCGACCCTCGACCCCTCCGCAACCACGCCTGCCGCGGCGGACACTGCGGTGGATGCGCTTGCCGAGGTCCCCGAAGACCCGGCGGCGCGGTTCGCACGCCGGAGTTCGCGCGTCGGCGGTGCGTTCGGCGCCCGCATTGCCTTGTTCTTCGGCCGTGGCGACTATGACGACTCCGCGTGGGATGAGTTGGAGGAGGCGCTGCTGACCGCCGACGTCGGAGCGACCATGACCGCGAAGATTCTCGTCGCGGTTCGTGCGCGCGTTCACGGGGGCCACTCCTCGCCGCGCGACGCGGTGCGCGAGGCGCTCATCGAGGCCATGGATCCCGACGCCGACCGGCGCCTCGACCTCGGCAGCCCCGGGTCGGGAGACCTGGCTCCCGTGCTGGTGGTGGGCGTCAACGGCGTCGGCAAAACCACCTCCGTCGGCAAACTCGCGCGAGTGCTGGTGGCCGACGGCTACTCGGTCCTGCTCGGTGCCGCAGACACGTTTCGCGCGGCCGCGGCCGACCAACTCGAGACGTGGGGTTCGCGCGTCGGCGTCGTCACGGTCCGAGCCGACAAGGATGGCGCGGACCCAGCGTCGGTTGCCTTCGAGGCAGCGCACGCCGCACAGGAACACAGTGTCGACGTGCTGCTCGTCGACACGGCCGGTCGCCTGCAGAATAAGGCGGGTCTCATGGATCAGCTCGGCAAGGTGGCCCGCGTGGTCGAAAAGGTCGCTCCCGTGCGCGAGGCGCTGCTGGTACTCGATGCCACCACCGGCCAAAACGGGTTGGTTCAGGCCCGCGTATTCGCCGAGGCCGTACCCCTGACGGGGGTGGTGCTCACCAAGATGGACGGCACGGCCAAGGGCGGAATCGTTCTTGCCGTCCAGAACTCGCTGGGCGTACCCGTGAAGTTCGTCGGCCTTGGCGAAGGAGTGGACGACCTGGCGCCGTTCGATGTCGAGGGCTTTGTCGACGGGCTTCTGGGTCCCTGAACCACACGTCAACCCCGCAGACGCTGCGTTGTCATCCGCGCGTGAATCGGCGGGGTAGGGGGCGCCGCAGCAGCGCGCAATCGCGGCGACCTTGGTGAGGACGACCATCGCTACACGCTCGCCGCAACATGGCTTTTACCTACCCCGCCGTTTCGTAACGGTGCGGAAACGTGCGCGGCGTTCAGGGGAAACCATGGTGCGCAAGGGTGGCACGTGACTGGCCACACGGCTGGTGAAAAGGAGACAAACATGGACAGCGGTAGCATCGCGTGGATTCTGACCTCCGCGTCGCTCGTGCTCCTGATGACGCCCGCCGTGGCGTTCTTCTATGGAGGCATGTCACGGACAAAGTCGGTCCTCAACATGATGATGATGTCGTTCAGCGCGGTTGGCGTCGTCGGCCTGTTGTGGATTGTTGTGGGTTTCGGCATCTCGGCAGGAACCACCACCGCGGGAGGCCTGTTCGGCAACCCGAGCGGCGAGTGGTTTATGCAGGGAATCTTCCAGAACGAAGACGGACTTGCCGTCATCTTGGCAGCGTTCGGGGGCACCTTCGCCATCATCACAGTGGCCCTCATTTCCGGTTCGGTCGCCGACCGCATGAAGTTCAGTGCATGGGTGGTGTTCGCGGCGGTGTGGGCAGTATTGGTGTACGCCCCCATCTCGCATTGGGTCTGGGGCGGCGGTCTGTTGAGTTCCGACGGGATCTTCAAGAACTTCCTCACCAGCCCGCAAGACATCGCCGGCGGTACGGTGGTTCACATCAACGCAGGCATTGCGGGCCTCGTGCTGGCACTGGTCCTGGGTGTGCGCAAGGGTTTCGGCAAGGAACCGATGCGGCCGCACAACCTCCCGTTCGTCATGCTCGGCGCGGCATTGCTGTGGTTTGGCTGGTTCGGATTCAATGCCGGATCCGAGTGGGCCGCGGACAACTTCGCGGCGCAGATCTGGATCAACACGTTGGTCGCACCCTCCGTGGCCATGTTGTCGTGGCTCCTGGTGGAGAAGATCCGCGACGGCAAGGCGACCTCGCTCGGCGCCGCCTCCGGTGTCGTCGCTGGACTTGTGGCCATCACGCCTGCCGCACTGTCCGTGTCGCCCCTGGGAGCCATCGTGGTCGGATTCATCGCGGGCGTGGCATGCGCCATGGCGGTCGGGCTCAAGTACAAGTTCGGCTACGACGACTCGCTCGACGTGGTCGGTGTGCACCTCGTCGGCGGTCTCGTGGGAACCTTGCTCATCGGCTTCCTGTCGACTGACACGAGCGCATACGCCGACCCGGGTCTGCTCTATGGGGGCGGTTGGCAACTCCTGGGAGCCCAGGCTCTTGCGGCCCTCATCGTGATCGTCTACTCGGGCATCATGACGGCCATCATCGCTTACGCGATCAAGTTCACGATCGGTCTGCGTGTGAGCGAAGATGTTGAAGTGGCGGGCATTGACTTCGCCGAGCACGGTGAGACCGCTTACGAGGAGGTGAGGTAACCATGAAGTTAGTGACTGCAATCATTCAGCCACACCGCGTGGACGAGGTCCGGGCCGCCATTGAGGCCGTTGGCGTCAAGGGCGTCACCGTGTCCGAGGCTGCGGGCTACGGCCGCCAGAAGGGTCACACCGAGGTCTACCGGGGTGCCGAGTACACGGTTGACCTCGTTCCCAAGACACGCCTGGAGATCCTCGTCGAGGACGCCGACGCCGTTGCGGTGACGGACGCCATCGTCTCGGCCGCGCAGACCGGCAAGATCGGTGACGGCAAGGTGTGGGTAGTTCCAGTAGACGACGTGGCGCGAGTTCGCACCGGCGAACACGGCGCCGACGCCCTCTAGAGACCCACGTCACGATGAGTCGTTCGGGCGGAGACCGGGACGCCTCACGCGCGGAGGTCCCGCACCCCGCTGGGGTGCGGGACCTCAAGCGCGACAGGCACGAACTCGCCGTCGCATTGGCGGGCCAGCCAGGACGCCAGCGCAGGCAGGCGCTCGGCGATCTGGTCCTCGCACGCCTGACCGAACACTTCCGTGCCGCGGCCGATGGTGTCGAGGGCATCGCGCTCGCCGCAGTCGGCAGCGTGGGACGCGCAGACGCGGGCCCCCATTCGGACCTTGACCTGGTGCTTCTCCACGATGGATCCCCGGCTGGCAAGGCGGTCGCGGCCGACGTTGCACAGCGCCTGTGGTATCCGATTTGGGATGCTGGCCTGCACCTGGACCACTCCACGCGGTCTCTCGCGGAGTGCCGTCACGTGGCCTCCAAGGACCTGGCGGCCGCCGCGGGCCTGCTGGACCTGCGCCACGTCGCCGGAGACGAGATGCTCGCGCTCCAGGCACGCTCGGCCATCCTCGCCGACTGGCGCTCCGCGGCGCGCAAGCGGCTGCCAGAACTGCTCGCGGCCTCGCGCGCACGGGCCGAACGCTGTGGTGAACTCGCCTATCTCATCGAGCCCAACATCAAGGAGTCACGCGGCGGTCTGCGCGACTACGTCAGCCTCACCGCGCTCGCGGCGACCTGGCTCACCGATCGTCCGCACGGCGCCGTCGACGAAGCCGCACAACACCTTCTCGACGTGCGCGACGCGCTCCACACGGCGTCGGGCAGGCCCGCCCAGATCGTCGGCCGACACGTGGCTGTGGACGTCGCCGACGCGCTCGGTATGGACGACACGGACGAACTGCTCGCATCGATCGCCGACGCTGGCCGCACGATAGCGTTCGCAGTCGGCACCACCGAACGTGGCGCCCGCCGCTCGTTGGAGAAGTCCGGCGTGGGGTCGCGTGCCTTCCTGGCCAAACGTCTGCGTACCGCACCACGTCACGTCCACGTCGCCCAAGGTCTCATCGACGTGGACGGCGAACTGGCGCTAGCGCCGGGATACTCGGCTGAGGCCGACTCCGTCCTTCCCATGCGCGCTGCCGCCGCGGCAGCATCGGCGGGGCTCACCTTCACGCCGAGCCTTCTCGAGTCCTTCACGCGGTGCCCCGAGCCGGAACACCCCTGGCCACCTGAGGCGCTGGGCGCCTTCAGCGAACTTCTCCGCAAGGGTGACCACCTTGTGGATGTCTGGGAGACGCTCGACGTGGCAGGACAAATTGTCCGGTGGCTTCCCCAGTGGGCTGCGGTCAGAAACCGCCCCCAACGCAACCCCTTCCACGTCTATACGGTGGACCGCCACCAGATCGAAACGGTCGCACTCGCAGGCACACTGCGTAGGCAGGTGGTCGATCCGGATCTGCTGCTGTATGCGGCACTTTTCCACGACATCGGCAAGCAAGCAGGCGTCACGAATCACTCGAAGTTTGGCGCCGGGCTCATTCCCGGCATCGTCGCCCGTATGGGCCTGTCCGAGTCTCAAGGCAACGACATCCACATTCTGGTGCGTGAACATCTCACGCTCGCCCACTTCGCCACCACCAAAGACGCGGCAGACCCCGCCGTGGCAACGGAACTCATCGGCAGGCTCGACGGCCGGGCCGACCTTTTCGAGACGCTTCGTGCACTCACCGAGGCGGACGCCAAGGCGGCCAGTCCCAAAGCCTGGACGACGTGGCGCGAGCAACTCATCGACACCCTCACCGCTCGCGTGCGCGCCACCTTCGCCCACGCACCGCAGGTAGGCTAGTCGACACCGTTTGCCCCGAAGGGAGAGCCGTGTTCGCCAGCCTGTCCGACCGACTGACAGCCACGTTCCGCACTCTTCGTGGCAAGGGACGGCTCACTGACGCCGATATCGATGGCACCGTCCTGGAGATCAGGCGTGCCCTATTGGACGCCGACGTTGCCCTGCCAGCGGTGACCACGTTCACGGAGCGGATCCGGGCCCGTGCCGTCGGCGCCGAGGTCTCTCGGTCTCTCAACCCAGGCCAGCAGGTCGTCAAGATCGTGCACGAGGAACTCATCGAGATCCTCGGTGGGAGTGCCAGGCCGTTGCGCGTCGCCAAGACAGGGCCCACCGTCATCATGCTTGCGGGTCTTCAGGGCGCGGGCAAGACGACGTTTGCAGGCAAGTTGGCGTACCATCTCAAGGCTCTGGGTCACACGCCGCTTCTCGTGGCCGCAGACCTGCAGCGCCCCAACGCGGTGACGCAACTCGAAGTGGTGGCAGAGCGCGCTGGGGTGCCCGTGTTCGCTCCCGAGCCGGGCGTGACGCGCGAGGACGAAAAGGTGCGCGGCAACCCGGTGAAGGTGGCGGGCAACGCGATCAAGGAGGCGACCAGGCGGCAGCACTCCGTCGTGATCGTCGACACGGCCGGTCGGCTCGGCGTGGATCGCGAGTTGATGAAGCAGGCCAGCGACATCCGCAAGGCGATCGATCCCGACGAGGTCCTCTTTGTCATCGACGCGATGATCGGTCAAGACGCGGTCGCCACCGCCCAGGCCTTCCAGGCGGGTGTCGCGATGACGGGCGTGGTGCTCACCAAACTCGATGGCGATGCGCGTGGCGGTGCGGCGCTGTCGGTGCGCGAAGTCACCGGCGTCCCGATCCTCTATGCGTCGACGGGTGAGAAACTCGACGAGTTCGAGGTGTTCCATCCCGAGCGGATGGCGGGGCGCATTCTCGACATGGGCGACGTCTTGTCGCTCATCGAGAAGGCTGAGGCCACCTTCGACCAGGCCGAGGCACAGCGCATGGCCGACAAGATGTCCAAGGGCGAGGACTTCACCCTGACCGACTTCTTAAGCCAGATGCAGCAGCTCAAGAATATGGGCTCGATGAAGAAGATGCTGACGATGCTTCCCGGTATGGGGCAGATGCGCGATCAGATCGACAATCTGGACGAGGCCGAGCTGACGCGCACCGAGGCCATCATCCAGTCGATGACACCTCTTGAACGCGACAATCCCAAGGTGCTCAACGGCTCGCGCCGATCCCGCATTGCCGCCGGATCGGGCACGTCGGTCGCACAGATCAACGCCCTGGTGAAGCGCTTTGAAGACGCGCAGCGGATGATGAAGGCCATGGCTGGGGGCGGGGGGATGCCCGGGCTGGGCGGCCTGCCCACGATGGCTCCGGGCGCGATGCCAGGCGGCAAGAAGTCCAAGGGCAAGCAGGCTCCGCAACGCAAGGTGAAGGGCAAGTCGGGCAACCCGGCTAAGCGTGCCGCCCAG
The DNA here is from genome assembly GCA_030148645.1 of Demequina sp. Classification (GTDB taxonomy): domain Bacteria; phylum Actinomycetota; class Actinomycetes; order Actinomycetales; family Demequinaceae; genus Demequina. Next base: position 37,844 of record JASBTB010000014.1, read on the forward strand.
GAACGCGCGCTGCGTGAGCACGGTGCGCCCGCTCCGGCATCGGGAAGCGCCTTTGGTCTGGGTCGCCCCACCTCCGACGAGCCGGAGTTTGATCCCTCGCAGCTTCCCAGCCTGGACAAGTACCTGCGCGGATGACGGCATACGAGTTGACGGGTCCGATCCTCGCCGCCGAGGACCGGACCGTCGGCAAGGCCTGGGTGGTGGGCGGACGTGTCACCTACGAACGGCCCCGGCACACCGACGTCACGCGGATCGGTGGCTGGGTGATTCCGGGGCTTGTCGACATGCATTGCCACCTGTCGGTTGGTCCCTCCGGTCCCGTGGATGGCGACCTGGTGCTCAAGCACGCACTGACCGAGCGCGACGCGGGAGTCCTCATGGTGAGGGACACGGGCTCAGCATCGTCACTGGAGGTGCTCGACGGTCGAAACGATGTTCCCAAGGTGTATCGCTCGGGTCGGTTCATCGCTCGTCCCAAGCGATACCTCAAGGGCTACGCCGTCGAGGTCGAACCCGACGAATTGGCGGCCGAGGCGGCCCGCCAGGCCAGGGCATCGGGTTCGTGGGTCAAGATCATCGCCGACTGGATCGACCGCGACCTTGGCGACGAGGCGGATCTCACGCCGCTGTGGTCGCCGACGCAACTCGCCGACGCGGTGGCTGCGGCCCATGCCGAGGGTGCCAGAGTGACCGCCCACACGTTCGCCACCGAGTCACTGGAGCCTCTGCTCGACGCCGATGTGGACTGTATCGAACACGGCACGGGCATGACCGACAGCCACATGGCACGTGCGGCGGCGTCTGGAACGCCGGTGGTTCCCACGGTGCTCCAGATCGCCAATTTCGCGTCGTTTGCCGCGCTGGCCTCCGAGCGCTTCCCCCGGTTTGCCGAGCGGATGCGACGCATGTATGAGGCCAGGCACGAGCATGTCACCCGAATGTGGGAGGCGGGCATCACACTTTTGACCGGCACGGATGCAGGCAGTTCCATCGCCCACGGTGACCTTGCGCGGGAGGCGGCCGAGATGGCGCGGTGCATCCCCGCGGTTGACGTCGTGGCGGGTGCCACCTGGCGGGCCAGGACCTTCCTTGGTGCCCCCGGGTTGGCGGAAGGGGAACCGGCCGACCTCGTGGTCCTGGCTCGCGACCCGCGCGAAGATATCGGCGTGCTCGCCGCTCCCACCGTTGTCATGCTCGACGGTGTCACCATAATCTGAGGCCCTTCTGAGGCACTTGTGAGAATGTGCCGCCACTGTGGACCTATCGCACCGCATCGGGCGGGGCCAGGCCTCAGGGAGAAATCGTGAAGCGCAATCGAGCGGCACTTGTCACCTCGGTGTCAACGGCCATGTTGGGTGCCGGGTGGGCGGCAGGCGTCGTCGGTACGGCGTTCGCGGCACAGGACCCCGCGTCGACCGCCACCCTGGGCGCAGCAGGCACGCAGTCGTCCTCCGTGGAAACGTCGACTGGAGCCTCGACGTTTCCAAGCGCCGCCCCGTCGGCTTCGGCGTCCGCGCCAGCGGCCGCCGCACCCTCGTCCGCGCCAGCGGCACCCAGCGGCACCTTTGACGGTGCGACCACCCAGACCCGCTATGGCAACTACCAGGTCGAGATCACGGTCGCGGCCGGCACGATCACCGACATCTCGATGTTGCAAAGCGGCAGTAGCGACGGGACGTCGCGACAGATCAGCGGATACGCCCTGCCACGGCTGATCAGCGCCGTGCTGCACAAGCAAACGGCGAATGTGGGTTACGTGTCCGGTGCGAGCTACACGACGCAAGGCTTTGAGACGTCGGTCCAGTCGGCGATGCAGGCGGCGGGTCTCGCGTGAGCGTCGACGTGCGCGTGCCCATCACCGGGGACACTTTCGCTGACCGCGTCCGGACTGACTCGGCATGGCGGGACACCCTTGAGAGCATCTTCTGGCTTTCCGGCGTGGGGGCCGTGTCGCTCATGCTTGCCACGGGTGCTCCCATCGGAAGTTTCGGCGACGCACTGACCACCATCGGCCGCGTCACGGGAATCGTCGCGGCGACCATGATGATGGTCCAGCTTCTGGTGATTGCCCGTGTGCCGTTCATCGAACGGCGCCTAGGCCATGACCGCGCCGCGGCGCTGCACGGCAGGTTGGGACGCATCGGCTTCATCGTGATCTTTGTCCACGTGGCCACGCTCGTCCTCGGCTATGCGGCACGCACCAACACGGGATGGTGGGACCAGGCGTGGGCGTTCGCCCTGCGATACGGCAACGAGATGACCATCGCTGTGATCGGGTTCTGGCTGCTCATCGCGATCGTGGTGACGTCACTGGCCGCCGTGCGCACCAGGTGGAGGTATGAAAGATGGCACGCGGTTCATCTGCTCACCTATGTGACTGTCGCCATCAGCATTCCTCACCAGTTCGTGAACGGGACCACCTTCTCCGGGGTCGCCACGACGCCCACCGACACATTTGCCCGCTGGTACTGGGCCGCGCTGTGGACCGTCAGTGTCGGAGGGTTCCTGTTGTATCGGTGGCTACGCCCGCTGTGGCACCTGATGCGACACCAGATCACGGTCACCAGGGTGGACAGCAATAGCGACGGCACCATCTCCGTGGAAATGACCGGCCGCGCGCTCCAGCGGATGAACCCGAAGGCCGGTCAGTTCTTCATGTGGCGCTTCCTCGCTCCGGGCATGTGGACTGAGGCCCATCCGTTCTCGCTGTCCCGAGTGCCACGCGGAAATGCCCTCCGCATCACCGTCAAGCCGGTGGGTGACCACACGGCCGCCTTGGCACAGGTGCTTCCCGGCACCAAGGTGATGGCGGAGGGTCCCTTGGGGCGCTTCACCACGGAACACCGGCGAACTCACGGAGTCGTCTTGGCTGGCGCTGGCTCCGGCATCGCTCCCATCGTGGCCATCCTTGAGGAACTGGACTCCTCAGATCCGATCGTGGTCTTCTTGAGGGCCCGCAGCGCCTCGGAAATCCCGCACCTGGACGAGGTGAGGGAACTCGCCCACGAACGCGGGGCCACGTTGTACCTTCTCGAAGGTCGGCGGGGCGAGGGCTGGCGTCCTCAGGGCCTCACCGGTGCCATGACGGAGTTCGTGCCAAGGATCGCCGGGTCGGACATCTATGTGTGCGGCCCGGCCGCCTGGGCCGAGGCCGTGCTTGATGAGGCGCGCGCCTGTGGGGCGCCCCAAGAGCACCTCCACTACGAGCAGTTCGCCTGGTAGCGACCGTCTCGGGGGAATGGGAGCGCCGCGTCCCGCGTTGCGCACGACGGTAACGGCTCACGTGCAGCCTACGAAGCCATGCGAGATCACGCGAGGAAGGAACGTCGATGAGGGCGAGCCTGGCGCTGAGCCCGGTTCGGATCGTGGTGCCTTCGCGGTGGTCCGACATGGCTTCCGTCGCAATCTGCGTGGTTGCCGCGATCGGTGTGGCTTTCTTCCTTCGTGGTGTGCTGGTATCCCGGGTCAACGCTTGGGCCATGCCCACCATCGTGCACAGGGTGCCCAGGGTTCAACGCGCCGACGTCGAGTTCGTCTTGGGCGCCTCGATCACGTCACCCGTGGCGGTTGAGTCCGTTGCTGGCAATGTGCACGAAGCGGCACGATAGCGATGAGGGCGTCTCAGGAGGCGGCGATGGCGATCGGTGGTGTCAAGATGGCGGCCGTGGTACCTGCGCGTGTGTCGCGACCGCGTCCCGGCGGGCACCACTCGAGGTCCGCACCCGCCCTTGTCAACGACGCTCAGGAGGCGAACTCGTGACGGCGGTGCCACCCTTCACATCGACCGTGACGGCCATGGGCATGCCGTTCGTCGTGCAGATGCAGATTCCAGCGTCCGTGACGGTGGCAACCGCCGCGGTGGAGCGTTTCCACGCCGAACTCACATGGGCCGACGAGGTCTTCTCCCTCTTCAAAGACGACTCCTACCTGTCCCGTCTCAACCGTGGCGAGATCTCAATCGATGACTGCCCGGAGGAGATGTTCGAGATTCTGAACGCCTGCGAGTGGTATCGGGCTAAGACGTTGGGTGGCTTCGACGCGCGCCGCCCCGACCACCTCGATCCGAGCGGCATCGTCAAGGGGTGGGCGGTGGCGCGCGGCTCCGCAGCGCTCGATGCCATCGGTGCCGCATCCTGGATGATTGGCGCCAGTGGCGATGTCCTGGTGTCCGGCGAGGGGCACGAGTGGCGCATCGGTATCGCCGACCCCCGGGTCGTCGGCGATCCGACCGGACGTGCCGTGGTGGATGTCGTGATGCTTGGTGGAAGGCTCAGGGCGCTGGCCACGTCGGGTGGCGCCAACAAAGGCTTACACATCTGGGATCCGGTGACAGGACAAGGCGCCGACCACTACCTCCAGGTCTCGGTGATGGCCGCCAACATGGTGGACGCCGATGCCTGGGCCACGGCGATCGCGGCGGGCGGCGAGAGGGTCCTGTCCGCCGCGCTCGATGCTGGCATGGAGGCGATGGCTATCACCGCCGAACGCGACGACGGGACCTATGGGGCGTATGCATCGTCGGGCTGGCCCTCGATCCTGCCCGCGTAGCGTTCGCGTAGCGTGCCCACCCTCTGGCATACTTGTCGGTTGGCGCTTGCGGCCCTCTACCCGCAGGTGACTATTCGTCTTGTCAGGCGTCCCGGTCTATTTCCCGGACCGGTGCTGCCCGACTCACACCGAATCCTGAGGAGCAGTACCGAAAATGGCAGCCAAGATCCGTCTCAAGCGCTTTGGCAAGAAGCGTGCACCGTACTACCGCGTCGTCGTCATGGACTCGCGTGCCAAGCGCGACGGCCGTGCGATCGAAGAGATCGGCAAGTACCACCCCACCGAGGAGCCCTCGGTCATTGTCATCGACTCCGAGCGTGCGCAGTACTGGCTTTCGGTGGGCGCGCAGCCCTCCGATCAGGTCAGAGCGCTTCTGAAACTCACTGGCGACTGGGGGAAGTTCAAGGGCGACAAGGATGCGACGAGTACCGTCAAGGTAGCGCCGGGCAGGGTCAACGCCGAAGACGCCATCAAGGCGCACGCGGACGAGGCCGAGAAGCGCAAGGCCGCGAAGTCTGCCGCCAAGGAGGCCGAAGCGGCAGCCAAGGAGAAGGCCGCCAAGGAGGCCGAAGCGACAGCCAAGGCCGCCTCGAAGGCTGAGGCCGACGCCGTCGCCGACGAGTCCTCCGAGGTCCCCACCGACGAAGCCAATGACGGTGATGTCCAGATCGCCGAGGGCAACCCGAGCGAAGGCGACGACAAGGTCGAGGGCGCCAACGACGTGGAAGCGAAGTAGCGCATGGTCCTCGAGGCCCTGGAGTTCCTGGTGCGTTCGATCGTCCGCAATCCGGAAGACGTACGTGTCACTGAGCGTGCGGGGCGTCGCGGAGTGACCCTGAATGTGGTGGTCCATCCGGACGATCTTCCGCGGGTCATCGGCCGTCACGGCCGCACGGCGAATTCGTTGCGCACCGTCGTCGATGCGGTCGCGCGTGACGAGGTCCGCGTCAACATCGTCGACGTCGCCTAACGGTTACGTAGTGCGCGGGGCCCGGCCCCTTCCGAGGGACCGGGCCTTCCGCGTGTCCGATGGTACGAACCGGGCGCCTTCCGGACGGTACGAACCGGATCCGTGCGCGCCACGCCGCGTGGCGCACCCTTTTGGCAAAGGGTGCTGGCGTGTCGGCGCGCAAATTGGTTCGGGGCGTCGGGGCGCGGCTGGGGAGGGCACGTAGCGTCCCGACCGCACCCGCAGCACCCTAGTCTTGATCCCATGAAGGTGACTGTCGCGCGCGTCGGCCGCGCCCATGGACTCAAGGGCGAGGTGTCGGTCGAACTGAGGACCGACATTCCCGAGCAGCGACTTCGGCCGGGCGCTGTGCTGGAGACTGAGCCAGCCGCAGCAGGCCCGCTCACGGTGATCTCCGCCCGGACCCAGTCTGGCCGCTGGTACGTGAGGCTTGAGGGGATCGCAAGCCGCGAAGCCGCCGAGGCGGCCAGGGGCCTCGAGTTGATGGTCGAGGCGGACGAGGATGAAGAAGACGGCGCCTGGTACGTTCACCAACTGGTTGGGCTGCGTGCCGAGCGCCCGGACGGCACCCTGGTGGGCGACGTGGTGGACCTGATGGACATGCCCGCCCAGGATCTGCTAATTGTCCGCGAGCCGTCGGGGCGCCGCTCCATGATTCCGTTTGTCGAGGACTTCGTTCCGGAGGTCGATGTCGAGGGCGGCCGCGTCGTCGTGACCCCGCCCTTCGGGCTTCTTGGTGGTGAAGAGCAGGCGGACACTGGGGAGCCGCACTAGTGCGTATCGACGTCGTCAGCATCTTCCCCGAATTCTTCTCGGTGTTGGATGTGTCCCTGCTGGGCAAGGCCCGCCAGGCCGAACTGGTGCAGGCGCACGTCCACGATTTGCGCCAGTGGGCTGACGTGAAGCCGGACGGCACGCCCGATGTGCACCGCGCCGTGGACGACTCTCCCTTTGGGGGGGGAGCGGGAATGGTGATGAGGGCCGACGTCTGGGGCAGAGCGCTCGACGATGTGCTCCAACCCGGCGGGGTGCTGGTGATCCCAAGTCCGGCAGGTAGTCCCTTCACCCAGGCGCTCGCGGCCGACCTTGCTCAGGCCGAGCAGATCGCCTTCGCTTGCGGACGCTACGAGGGCATCGACGCCCGGGTGGCCGAGCACTACGAGGCAGCCGGTTTTCGCGTCGCGGAGTTGTCGCTTGGCGACTACGTGCTCAACGGCGGAGAAGTCGCGGCGGTGGCAATGATCGAGGCCATCGCCAGGCTGATTCCAGGATTCATGGGCAATGCAGCCAGCGTCGTCGAGGAGAGTCACGCCGACGGTCTGCTGGAGTACCCGCCATACACGAGGCCCGCTTCATGGCGGGGTCTCGAGGTGCCTCGCGTTCTCCTCAGTGGCCACCACGGCATGATCGCGCGGTGGCGTCGCGAGCAGCAGATGGCACGCACGCGCCTGCGCCGTCCGGACCTGCTCGCCGACGATGACGACGGTGTGGCACAATAGTGCGTCGGTGCGCGCGGAGTTGAACCTGCCACAGGGGGTTCAGCGGTTCCCGCGGCGTAACACCCTTTATCGAGTGCCGTAAGGCAAGAGATCGTGGATGACCTGTGGCAACTGCGAGGAGTCAGACATGCACAAGCTCGACGGCGTCGACGCAAGCCAGCTTCGCGACGACATTCCGGCGTTCCGTGCCGGAGACACGCTCAAGGTCCACGTCAAGGTCGTCGAGGGCACCCGCGCTCGCGTCCAGGTGTTCCAGGGCATCGTGATCGCCCGCCAGGGTTCGGGCGTGGGCGAGACCTTTACGGTCCGCAAGGTCTCCTTCGGCGTGGGGGTGGAGCGCATGTTCCCCCTGCACGCCCCGACCATCGACAAGATCGAGGTAGACCGGCGCGGCGACGTTCGCCGTGCCAAGCTCTACTATCTGCGCGGTTTGCGCGGTAAGGCTGCTCGCATCCGCGAGAAGCGCGAGAACTAGCCATTTCTCCGTCACACGTCGCGCCAGCGCAGAGGTCTGACCTCTCTGCCGGTCGCCGTGTCATGGCGTGGCTGCGCGAGGTCCTTATCGTGTTGGGTAGCGCGCTCGTCTTGTCGCTGTTGCTCAAGACCTTCGTGTTTCAGTCGTTCTGGATCCCCTCGGGGTCGATGGAAAACACCCTTGAGGTGCGGGATCGCATTCTCGTGTCGTTGTGGCGTCCCGGTCCACTCGACCTGCGTCGCGGCGACATCGTCGTCTTCAAGGACCCGGGCGGCTGGCTGAGCCCGCCGCCGCAGGTGGAACCCACCGGGCTTGCGAAGGGCTGGAGCACCTTCGCCACGTTCGTGGGGTTGCTGCCCCAGGATGCTGGCCAGCATCTGGTGAAGCGAGTGATAGGCCTTCCCGGCGACACGGTCGCGTGCAACACTGCCGACGACGCGGTCATGGTCAATGGGGTCGAATTGGTCGAGAACTACGTCAAGCCCGGCACCTCGAGTTGCACCTACGGGTGGGAGGTCACCGTTCCGGAGGGCCGAATCTGGGTGCTGGGCGACAACCGCTCCAACTCGGCCGACTCGCGTGCTCACCTAGGCGACCCCGGTGGGGGCATGGTCCCGATCGACAACGTGGTTGGTACGGCGTTCGTGACGGCATGGCCGCTTGAGCACTGGAAGACGTTCGGCAATCCCTACCCCGGCTAGGGTCGGGGCTATGGCAGTGACTCTTATCCGCGAGTCTGCCCGGTGGGACGCGGGCGCGCGCCTCGTAGCGGGAATCGATGAGGTGGGCAGAGGTGCGCTGGCTGGCCCCGTGAGCGTGGGCGTGGCGGTACTCACGCGGTGCACCACGTGGCCCGCCGGGCTCGCGGACTCCAAGGAACTGAGCCCCACGGCGCGCGAGGCTATCGCAACGGCGATCCCGGATTTTGGTGTGGGCCGGGCGGTGGGTCATGCGAGCCCGGCAGAGATCGACGAGCGCGGCATCGTCGCCGCTCTGCGGCTGGCGGGGATGCGGGCCCTGGCCTCCCTGGCGGACGACGGCATCGTGCCCGATGCGATTCTGCTCGACGGTCGCCATGACTGGCTGACCCCACCCGCCGCCGACCTGTTCGCGGACGATGCCGATGCCACGGCCCTCGCGCCTGTCACCATGGTCGTCAAAGGCGACCGGCTGTGCGCGTCGATTGCGGCCGCCTCGATCGTGGCCAAGGTGGAGCGCGACGCGCTGATGCGCGAGGCCCACGTGTCACACCCCGCTTACGGCTGGGAGGGCAACAAAGGCTACGGTTCCGCTGGGCACCTGGCGGCCCTGCGGGAGATCGGCCCGAGCCCCCTGCACCGGGTGTCGTGGAAGCTGCCCGAGCGGGTGGGGGCCGACAGCTAGGCGTCGCCATCCCATCCGAGTCGACGTGTCACGGCCCGTACGGCGGCCGGCGGCAGTCCCGTGGGTCCTACGCCAAGGTGTTCCGCGGCGATGTCGAGCAGTGTTCGCGCGGCTGTCTCCGGCGACTGCGCGACCGCCTCGGCGATCTGTGCCGCGAGTTCTGGGTAGGCCCGTTCGACGCGTCGGAATCCGTCGAGGCGGTCAAGTGCTGCTGCCTCGTGCGACGCAAGGGTGGCACGAACGGCGCGTAGCAGTGCCGCGACGGCTTCGTTGCGAATGACGTTTCCGGCACTGACGCGCTCGCCGCGGCGCCACCGTCCGACTCCATGGAGGAGTTCGAAGAGGAAGACCGCAATGTCGCGGTCGGCGTCCGCTTCGTTCGCCGCAAACCGGCAGGAAGCGATCTCTGCCATGGTCTCCACTACGCCGCCACGGTCCAAGAGAACGAGATAGTCGTCGGCGACCCAGGTGCGCAGGCTTTCGAGAGTGGCGACACCCCACTCGACGAGGTGTCCGTTGCCGTAGACGGCCTTCCCGCCCCCGTGGTGCTCAACGGTCCGCAGGACAAGATCTTCAGGGTAGGGCAGCCAGGCGAGACCGTCGCGGAATACTGCTGTCGCTTCGGGCTTGGCGATGATGGCGATGTCGTGGTCCGACTACTCATCCACTCAAGAGGAGTCGGCCGTCGATCCCATGCCCACCACGCCCACCACGTCGCGTCGTGCCGACAACGTGGCGAGCACCCCCTGAAGCCACTCGTGGTGCTGTTCGGGTGTCATGTCGCCGACGTGAACAGTGGGCCGAGCCTGTCCCAAGCAGACGCACGGACGTATACGGGCACCCTGTGGCGAGGCGTGTGAGTGGTGATGGTCTGTCCGCCCTCGACCGGCTCGCCCGTCCAGGCATCACGCCAGTCGCCGCGCGGCACGTACACGTCCCAGGACTCGCCTGGCGCGAGAACGGGGGCCACGAGCACGTCGTCGCCCAGCGTCCATTCGGGCGGCGCGGACCACACGGCCTGGTCGTCGGCATGGTCGAAGAACAGCGGGCGCATGAGTGGGCGCGAGGTGTCGACAGCCTTCTTCGCCTGCTCGGCGATGTAGGTCAGCAGCCGCTCGCGAAGAGCCACGATCTCCCGCACCTCGTCAATCACGGAGGCGTCGTCGGAGAGCTCAGCAATGTTCCACGGAGTGCGATCCCGCGAGGGAGTGCGGTGGTGGTTGAACTCCGAGTGGTATTGCATGATCGGCACAAACGCGCTCGCGGCGAAGGCGCGTACGTAGAGTTCGGCGTCGGGCACGGGCCCCGAGAAACCTGCGATGTCCCAACCCCAATAGACGATGCCCGATGCGGCGGCGTTGAGTCCCGCCCACATGGACCAGCGGAACGCGTCCCAGGTGGAGTTCTCGTCGCCTGCCCAGAACGCGCCGTGGGCCTGTGAGCCGGTGAATCCCGCACGCGAGAACGTTACCGGCGCTTTGCCGCATCGCCGCATGAGGTCGCCGTAGGCCTTCGCGTAGGCCACCGGGTTGAGGTTATTGGCCTCTGCGCCAGTGCGTCCGTCGCGATAGACCAGGTCGGAGCCCCACGCGTGTTCGCCGCCATCAGTCTTGAAGCCGTCCACGCCCATCTGCTCCACCAGGTAGCGGCGCTTCTGGGTCCACCACCGGGCCGCGTCGTCGTCAAGGAAGTTGGGCATGAGACTGAGGGGGAACCACCATCCGCGGTTGCGGTAGGGCCGCAGCGAACCGTCCGCGTGGCGCGTCCGGATGACGCGCCCCTCCCGGATCGCAGCATCGGCGTCGTGCCGGGTTTGACCCTTGGGGTGGGGCCGCATCTTGATCAGCGGGATCTGCCACAGCAACAGGCGCGTGTCCTGCGCGTGTAGCGAGTCCACCATCCCCTTGGGGTCGGGCCACGCGCCATCGGCAGGGTAGGTGAAGTCCTCCAGGCGCAAGGGACCGCCGTCTTCGCGGGGCTGGTACTGGGCGTCGCGCCATACCGTGAAGGTGCTTTCATCGCTCCAGGCTTCGATCACAATGGAGCCGACGGGGATCCCGTGCTGCGCATGCAATGCCGCTTGACGTTCCACCTCGGCCTGGGTGTTCCACTCGTTGCCGCTAGCCCACAGGCGCAGTACCCAGTCGGGAAGCTCCTTGGGGCGTCCGGCGTGCGCCAAGAACGCGTCCAGCACCTGCGTGGGTGGGCCGCCAAAGGTGCGGACAGTCAGGGGCGTTGGTGCATCGGCGGGCGCGGCGGTTTCCGCTTCCACAGTGAGAAGGTTGGTAGCGGTCTCGCCGACGTCGAACCACACGCGCCGCGACGTGTCCACGTGAAATCCCCAGCCGGAGCCTCCCACCACGTGGGCAAACGGCATCGGCATGTAGGTGCGGCGCATCGCGCCTTGGGACTTGTACTGTTCAAACACCACAGAGTCGAGGCTCGTGCCGCGGTGATCGAGGCGGTCGAAGCGCTCGCCAAACCCGACGACGTGCTCCCCGTCGGCGAGGGGGAGCGAAAAGCGCACCGTTGCGACGTGGGTCGCGGTGCGCAGCGCCCGCACCGAACCGGAGACGACGCCGACCGGGCCCTCTATCGCGACCAGCCCATCGGGCGCGTCTTCCCACCGTGCCACCTCGGCGTGAGAGATAGTGGTGAGGCGCGTGGTCTCGCCATCGGAGGCGCTGAGTCGGTACGACAGCGACACGGTGTCGGCGGCGACGTCGACAGTGGCCTCCCAGCCGCCCGACCTTCTGGCCACTTTGGCCTGGGCGGACGCGAGGTGGCCGCCATCGACCTGGTGGCCGCGCGCCAACCTCACGACCGGCGCGCAGCGCACGTCACGCGTGGAGCGGGAGCCGTCGGCGCGAGTCTCGGTCAGATGGAGCATGACGGCGCGGACGTCGGCGGATGTGCGAGAGCCGATGCGCAGGCTCTCGCCCGCGATCGGTAGCACGGGCCAGCGTTGGTCGGTGTCGGCGGAGTACGGATGCCCCGAACCAAGGGGGCTGTGCTGGATCATCATTGGTCGAGTTCCCTTCCGAGGCGGAGCACCATGGCGTGCGACCACAGCAGGGGTGTGGCAACCTCACCCCACTTGTCGATCCACTGGTGGCGGTGTTCGGGTGCCAGCAGGTGGCGGTCAACTTGTTCGGGAAGCTCGAGGGACGCGGTGGCCGTCGACATCGCCCACGCGAGGTAATCGGCTGCGCGATCAGTGTCGCCGAGCGCGGCGCGCGCGAGGCCCGCGAAGCAGCTGAGCAGCGGCCACTGGCCGCCTCCGTAGAACGTGTCTGCGGCAAAGCGATGCATCCCGCCGTCCACGGCCAGTGCAGACTCGACCGCCTCGACGGTGGCTCGAGCGACCGGGTGGTCGGCGGGGATGAAGCCGAGCGGTGCGATGAGGGCGGTGAGCGACGCGTCGACGGCCGTAGAGCCGACCCACTTGATGAGGTGGCCGTCGACCACCCCTTCCGTGAGGACGACGCCGCGAATCGCAGCGGCGGTCGAGGCGGCGAGATGGGCGCGCGCCTGATCGAGCACGCCCATGCGGGACGCGGCCTCAAGACCGGCGCCGACGCAACCGAGCGTCGACACGTGAATCTGTTCGTCGTGTTCCTCCCACCAGTCGAAGCAGGGGCGATCCCATGAGGAAACCAGGTAGTCGACTGTGAGGGCGACGGCGTCCGTGTAGGGGGAAAGGTCGACGCCGTGACGCGTCGCATGGGCGTCGAGCGCCCACAGCCAGGTGCCGAACCCGTCGAGTTGGAAGTCCCACCACTCGTCGCTGGCGCCGCGGTGACCGTCGAAGGTGAAGCGGGCGGGCAACATGTCGTGGTCGGCGAGCGGTTCACCCGCGCCTGCTGCCGCCACTGCCGCGCGAATGTCGTCGCGGTACAGGCGCACCACACGCGCGCACCACGCGAAGAAGGCGTCGACGGAGGCGACGTCGCCCGCCGCAGACATTCCGTCGGCGATGAAGGCGCCGTCGCGGAACCAACAGAATCCCTGATACGCGGGGAAGGTGGGGCTGGCCGGGTAGGCGCCCTCCGGGGTCTGGAGGGAGCGGATGAGGGCGCGGGAATGGTCGAGAAGGGCGCGATCGGGCAAGGATGCGACCGGGGTCATGAGGGTACTCGATTCTGGACGTCGGGGTAGGCTCGCAGGGCCCGGTGGCGGCGAATTCTGGGCGCCGCCACCGGGCCCTCGTTGCGTCAGCCGAGGAGGTCGTTGATGCGTGAGGCGGCAGAGGCGATGGCGTCCTCCACCGACTTGCGACCTGCAGCTGCTTCCGTCAACTCGGCACCGACGATGTCCTGCATCTCGGCCTGGTTGTCGCCGATGACGGGTGGTAACGCAATGCCGTCGAGCGAGTCGAATACGGCCTGACGATTGTCAGGCGCGCCCTGGTCGAGGTAGGTGGCCAGCAGCGCGTCGTCTGCGATGGCTGGGAGTTCCCAACCGGTGCTCAAACGTGTGTCCACCATCACCTGAGAACTGGTGAGGTACTCGGCGAACTTCTGCGCCGCATCCGTGTTCGCCGAGTTCGCGGAGACGGCCACGGCGTTGGAGAACACGGCTGAAGCGTTGGTGGCATCGCCTGGTTCCACCGCGATGTCCCACGCGAAACTGCTGTCGGCGGCCGCGCCGAACATCCAGATGCCCGAGTGCCACATGGCAAGTTTGCCGTCGGCCCACAGGCTCGTGTCGAAGTCCGGGGTGCCGGCGCCCTGTTCGGCGGTGGGCATCGTCGACCCCGACTTGCCCACGAGCCACTGCGCAGCGGCAATACCCTCGGGCGAGTCGAACGCCACGGAGGTGCCGTCGTCGCTGAGGAACTGGCCGCCCGCCTGCACGAGTGCCTTGTAGAACTCGTAGTAGGAAATCGGCTGGTAGTCGCCCCACACTCCTGCGTCAGTGTCGGTCAACGCTTCGGCGGCCGCCTTCTCGTCAGCCCACGTCCACTCGGACGTCGGGTAGCCGATGCCTGCAGCATCGAAGAGGTCCTTGTTGAAAAACAGGACGACCGTCGAGAACGACGTCGGCAGCGCATAGGAGACGCCGTCGGTCTGGTATGCCGCGGCAATGTCGCCGCGGTACACCGAGGTGTCGACGCCCTCTAGGGCGGCGAAGGCGCCAGCCGACTGGTATGTCGGGTAGGTGGCGTACTCGATGTCGAACACGTCGGCTGTGGTGCCAGCCGCCAGGTCGGTTTGGAGGGCGGTGAAGTAGTCGGCGTAGGGCAACGTCGTCACCTCGACGGTGATGCCGGGGTTGTCCGCCTCGAATGCAGAGACGATGGTGGCCAGGTTGTCTTCATTGCCGCCGTTCGAGATGAAGTTCGAATACGTGATGGTGACCGGCTCGGCTGAGCCGGAGGTGGCGTCCCCCGGTGATGCGGTGGGCTCGGCGCTCGACGAGCACGCAGTGAGCGCCAGTGCGAGGGCGGCGGCGATGCCGACCCCGGCGATTGCTGACTTTTTCATGGGATTTCCTTCGTTTTCTGGGTGGTGCCCGGGCTACTTGATTCCCGAGCCTGCTACGCCCTGAATGATGTACTTCTGGGCGAAGATGTAGAGGGCGAGCATGGGTATGATGCTCACCACGGAGCCGGCCATCATGACGTCCCATTGGGTGGTGAATTGCCCTTGGAGGGATGCCAGGGCGAGCGGCAAAGTCTTGAGTTCGTCGGAGCGCAGGATGACGAGCGGCCATAGGAACGCATTCCAACTGCTCATGAAGGCGAAGATGCCAAAGGTGGCCGTCGCAGGGCGGACGTTGGGCATGACGATCCGCGCGAACGTGTGGACATGGCTGGCGCCGTCCAACATGGCCGCCTCGTCGAGCTCGCGTGGCACCGTCGCCATCGCCTGGCGCAGCAGGAAGACGCCAAACGCGCTCGCCATCGATGGCAGCAGCACGCCGAGGTAGGAGTTCACTAGGCCAAGTGACTTCATCTGGTCGAACAGCGGCACCAGCAGCACCTGCATCGGGATCATCATGGTCGCCAGGTACAGCGCGAACGCGGCACGCTTGCCCGGGAAATCGAAGCGACTGAACGCGTACGCAGCGAGTGCGGACGTGGTCACCTGGATAGCGGTCACAGCGATCGCGAGCCCCACCGAGTTGACCACGGAACGGCCGAAGCTGGTGGCGGAGAAGAGCGTGCGGTAGGCGTCAAGCGACGGTTCATCGGGGATGAGGTTCGGTGTCGCGGACAGGCCTGCACCAGATGTGACCGAGGTGATGACGGTCCACAGGAAGGGGAACACCATCGCCAGAGCGCCGACCGACAGGACGGACGCCAGGATCCATGAGCGCCTCGACCTAGGCATAGTTCACCCACTTCCGTTCGCCGCGGATCTGGATCAGGGTGATCATGAGGATCACGGCGAACAGCAGCATCGACAGCGCGGACGCCATCCCAGCCTGGCCATACCGGAACGTCAGGTCGTACACACGCGCGACGACGACCTCGGACGAGCCGTTCGGTCCCCCTCCCGTCATCGCGTACACCTGGTCGAAGACCTGGAAGCCGTTGATGAGCGAGATGATCACCACAAAGAAGATTTGGGGCGACAGGAGCGGCAGCGTGACGGACCGCAGGCGGCTGAACCAGCCCACTCCATCGAGTGTGGCGGCCTCTTGAACGTCCGTGGGGATGGTCTGCAGTCCTGCGAGCAGGAGCACCATCACATAGCCGAGGTCTTTCCACGCCGACGCGAGGATGATCGACGGCATCGACCACGCGGGGTCCGTCCACCATCCGGGCCCGTCGATACCGAAGTTCGCCAAGACGGTGTTGACGATGCCGACCGAAGGGTTGAGGAGCCAACGCCAGACGATCGCTACGGCGATCCACGAGGTGACGACGGGCAGGAAGTAGACGCCGCGAAGCAGGTTGCGGCCACGGAACGCACGGTTGAGTCCGAGGGCGAGCGTCAGGCCGCCGACGAAGGTCAGTGGAAGGGTGCCAGCGACGTAGTACAGCGTCTGACCGAACACCACGAGCGTGTCCGGGTCGGCGAAAAGGTCCCGATAGTTGCTGAGGCCGGTCCACCGCATAGGGCTGATGAGGTTCCACGTGTGGAGGCTTGCCCAGGCTGCGCGGAACATCGGGACCACCACGAATGCGACCAAGGGTATGGCCGAGGGGGCAAGAAACAGGTACGCGATCGTTGCGGTCTTGGCGCGACGGGCTCGCGACGTCGGGCCAGGTCGACGCACGCGGCTCAGCGGCTTCGCCGGGTTTGGCGATACGGGGGCGGCTGCCGTGCCGACGGTGGCGCTGCGGTTCACGACGGGTCACTTGCGGCGGAGTCGATGAGTCGCGCGCGCACGAGCCTTCCCTGCTCGCCCGACACGCCGTCGGCGTCAAACGGGGTGGACAGCACGAGAGAGGCTGCGCCTTGGGCCCAGCGGTCGTCTTGCCAGCCCTCGACCGCGACCTCGATGCCCCTTTTGCGGGACATGACGGACGCCCGCAGGGCAGGCTCGAAGCCCATGGACCAGTGCGTCCACGACTCGGCTCCCTCGCCGAGGATGACGATCAGTTCGGGATCGAGAGTATTGACGACGCCAGCGATGGCGCGTCCCAAGAGGTGTCCCGCCTCCGCGAAGATGCGCTGCGCGGCCTCGTTTGCGCCGCTGGCGACCGTGGCGAGGGCGGTGATGCCCGCGTCGGCGCCGATGACGCCTTCGCGGCGAGCCGTCTCGATGAGCGCCGACTGGCCGATGAGCGACTCAAGGCATCCGAGCGCGCCGCACTGGCAGCGCGGCCCGTTCTCCGCCACGGGGATGTGCCCGATCTCGCCGGCATTTCCCGAGTGGCCGCGTACCACGGCGCCGCCAGCCACGATGCCTGCGCCGATGCCGGTTCCGATCGTGACCACCAGGAAGTTGTCGTGACCGCGCCCTGTTCCAAACAGCGACTCCGCGAGAGCCAGAGCGTTGACGTTGTTGTCGATGAGCACGGGCAGGCCGGTCGCTTTGCGCAGGGCAAGACCCAAGGGTAGTTGGCTCCAGCCGAGTTGGGTTGAGTCGACCACTCCCGCACTTTGCTCGAGGACGTTGCCGGGCAGTCCTACGCCGACTCCCAGGAGGTTCGTGTGAGTGGAGTTGGCGCAGAAGTCGCTCACGGTGTCGGTCAGTCGCGCGAGCGCCATGGTGTGTCCCGCATCGAATGGTTCCGTCGCGGTGCGGGTCACGACCCCGCCGAGGCCCACTTCGACGAGCGTGAGGTGATCCGGTGCGACCTTGACGCCGATGGCGCCGAAACTGCCAGCCGTTAGACCGAGTAACTGGGCTGGGCGCCCGCCACGGGACGGGCTGTGCTCGAGTTCCGTGAGTAGGCCGTCGCCAAGAAGGTCCCTGGTCAACTTGGTGATGAGGGCGGGGGACAGTCCGAGACTGCGAGCCAGGTCGGCGCGCGAGGAGGCGCCATGCGCGCCGATATGCGCGAGGATGGCTGCCCGATTGGTGTCGGTGCGGACCGAAGAAATCGCCACAGTCGAACTCCTTTATTTACAACTAAAGAAAAACTACAACTAAGTAGTAGGGCATGTCAATCGTGGCCCACTGCGGCGTCGCGGTGCCGCGTGGCGGCATGGCATGAGTGATGATGGGGGGGTGAGCAGCGAAGACCTGGAGAACTACGAGACCGAGGCTGAACTGGCCCTGTACCGCGAGTACAGGGACATTGTCGGGCTGTTCCGCTACGTGGTGGAGACCGAGCGGCGCTTCTACCTGGCGAACAAGGTGGATCTCCAGGTGCGCTCCGCTGGCGCCGACATCTACTTCGAAGTCACCATGGCCGATGCCTGGGTGTGGGACGTCTACCGTTCCGCGCGGCTGGTCAAGAACGTGCGGGTGCTGACATTCAAGGACGTCAACGTGGAAGAGCTCGACCACGACGACGCTATGCCCGACATGCGTCAGTTGCGTGGCGGGCGCTAAAACTCGACAGCGGGCGCCTGCTCGGCCTGGCTCGGGTACACCGATGTGCGAGCGCGGCGTGTTGACGCCACCGTGACGCTCCCCAAGGTCGCGGCGACACCCCCACGAAGGCGCCGCCGCGTCGGAGACTTGGTCGTACCCAGGTTGCCTGCGGCGGCGTCTTCCCCAGCCGTGCCTGCGTGCACCCGCAGTCGAGTCCGCAGCCCCGCCACGGTAGTGGGGGAGGTGGCACATGGCGGCGAAGGACGCGGTGGGACGATACGGGGAACGCGTGGTCGCGCAGCGGCTCACAACGCTCGGCTGGGAAGTGCTCGAACGCAACTGGCGATGCGCCATCGGCGAACTCGACATCGTCGCGGTCGACCATGACTGCATCGTCGCGGTCGAGGTCAAGACCAGGCGCAGCGTGACCTACGGCTCTGCCCTCGAGGCGGTCACACCCGTCAAAGTCGCCCGGATCCGTAGGTTGCTCGCCGCGTGGTTGGCATCGCAAACTCGAACGTTCACCGAAATGCGCATCGACGTGGTCGGGGTCACGCTGCCCGCTGCCGGGGCCGCGCAGATTGAGCACGTGCGGGGCGCCGCATGATCGGCCGCACTCGGTCCGTGGCGCTGACCGGCGTGCGCGGCCACCTCATCGACGTGGAAGCACACCTCGCGGCATCGCTCCCGGCGTTCACCCTGGTGGGACTTCCCGATACCTCCCTTCACGAGGCACGCGACCGCGTCCGGGCCGCCGTGGCGTCGTCCAGTCTGGTGTGGCCGCAGCGGCGCATCACCGTCAACCTCTCGCCCGCTTCTTTACCCAAGTCGGGGTCGGTGACGGACCTGGCGATCGCAGTGGCGGTGATGGCCGCCGCGGGAATGATCGCGCCAGCGTCCGCAGCGCGAGCGGTTCACCTGGGCGAACTTGGTCTCGACGGTCAGGTGCGCCCCGTGCGCGGCGTGCTGCCGTCCGTGGTGGCCGCCGTCGAGGCGGGTTGTCCCCAGGTCGTCGTTCCCCAGGCGAACGCCGACGAGGCGAGCCTGGTGCCCGGTGCGGCGGTCACCGCCGTGGATTCGCTCGCGCAACTCGCGGCCATGTACGGCAACGGCGATGCCCGTCCCACCGCCAGGGGCCCCGCCGCGATTCGACAGTCAGATGCGGCCGCCGAGCAGCCTGTAGCTGACATGGTGGATGTGCGCGGCCAGACGGAGCCCCGCTGGGCGCTAGAGGTGGCGGCTGCAGGAGGTCACCACCTGCTGATGGTCGGGCCGCCAGGGGCCGGGAAGACGATGCTTGCCTCGCGCCTGCCGGGGATCCTGCCCGACATGGATCCTGCCGACGCGCTGGCCGCGACCTCGATTCACTCCGTCGCCGGCACCCTGGATGCTTCGCAGGGATTGCTCACGCGCCCTCCGTTCGAGGCGCCCCACCACTCGGCCTCGTCTGCCGCAATCGTCGGGGGAGGTGCGCGGCTGGCCAGGCCGGGGGCCATATCGCGTGCGCACGGGGGCGTGCTGTTCCTCGATGATGCGGGAAAGTTGATATTACCTGTACGCAACGCTCCACAGTTCACGATATACTTGAACCAAGGACGAAGCCCAGAGGGCAAGTCACACACCGTCAGAGGCGGTGGACAGCCGGCCAGACCGGCATGTGCCAGCGGCACAGTTCACAGCAACCGGCCCGCGCTATCAGCGCAGTTGGCCACGCCACCCCCTCTGGAGGTACCGCCATGACGCGCGGAATCATGTCTGCATCGGATGTCCCCTCGACCACAATCGACGGCGAAGACATCAACACCATCTGGGCCGAATTCCAGGCCACGCTTGACCTCGCGAACGAGCACCGTTCTGCGATCGCCGAGCTCTTCACCTACACGACCACACTCGAGTCCGACCTCGTCGCTCAGATGAGCACTGAGGATGACTTCGAGGAAGCCTCAGAATTCGGTGTCCCGACCTCGATCAACCAGAACTTCGAGAAGCTGCGTATCGGCTTCCCGCTGAGCTGGTTCGACAAGGCCACCCGCTTCACGTGGAAGTTCCTCAGGGACGCCACCTCCGAGCAAGTGCGCACAGTCCACTCCCAGGCGCTCGAGGCTGACAACCGCCTCGTGTTCCGTGGCGTGATGAACGCGCTCCTCGGTGGCGTCTCCCGCCAGAACGAGAAGGGGACTGCGGTCTACCCGCTGTGGAACGCGGACTCCGTTGTGCCGCCAGCCTTCGCGGGCAACACGTTCGCGGGAACGCACACCCACTACCTGACCACCAATTCCGCCAACATCGACGGCGAGGACATCAAGGACCTCATCACGCACATCACCCACCACGGCTACGGGACCAACCCTGGCGAGCGTGTGATTGTGCTTGCCAACCCTGCACAGACCGAGGACATTCGCGGCTTGCGCGTCGCGGATGGGTCGCCCTTCGACTTCATCACGTCTGACGGTGCCCCGGCGTACCTCACGACTGAGTCGTTGGTCGGTGAGCGTCCTCCGTCGACGTTTGAGGGGCTCAAGGTCATCGGCAGCTTCGGAGATGCGTGGGTGGTCGAGGACCACTTCGTGCCGTCTGGCTACGTGATCGCGCTCGCGACCGCTGGGCGCAACTCGCCCAGCAACCCCCTCGCATTCCGCGAGCACATTCGACCTGAGTACTCGGGCCTGCGCCAGATCCCTGGATCGAACGCGCAGTACCCGCTCGCCCAGGCCTACTACTCGCGGGGTTTCGGGGTCGGCGTACGCCACCGTGGAGCCGCGGCGGTGATGCAGGTGACTGTGAGCACCACGTACACGGCTCCGACCATCTAGGACTCCGAGGGCGCCGAGCTTTGGTTGGGGTTCGGCGCCCTCGGTACATCTCAAACCAACCACCCAACCACCAACCAAGGAGAGTTCCATCATGAGTGCAAGCCAGCAAGCAGATCAGGTATTAGCCGCAATGGGCCACGCCCAGCGCCTCGCATGGGTCAACGCGATCCTCCACGAGGACGAGCGGATCAGTGAGGCCATCCTCAACTCATCCCGCGGTCAGGGAGTGGACCCGCACGAAGTGACAGGACGTGCAGACCTCGTAGAGCTCGTGGTCGTGCGCGCCTTCGAGCCGACCATCGACCCAGAATCCGGGGCGGTCATTCCTGGACCCACTGCCCACATGACCGACATGGTCACACCGGTCGATCAGGTCGTCATCCAGCCCATCGGGTGGTGCTTCAACCACTCAGTCTTTGACGCACTTCTCGCTGAAGACATCGAGGATGCCGAGTTTCAGCTGGTTCCGATCAAGACGCTCTGGGTGCCCTCGGGTGCAATCCTCGTGCAGTTCAGCCTGTGCCACTCCTGCGCTGATCGTCTTGAGGCTCAGTACGGCACGCTCGACTGGAGGCCGATCGGTCATGGCACGGTGTGAGGAAACCGTATCGACACCGAACAGTCCCAACTTTGGGAAGCAGTGTCAACGACTCGCCATGCATGGAACGCAAAGGTGCTTCGTCCACAGTGACCGCACCAACCTGCCCGCGAAAGTAGAAATCGGCCGGATCGATCGACCGCGGGTTCAGTGCTCCGCGACCAAGCGCAGCGGGGAGCGGTGTCGAAACTACGCGATTCATGGCTCGACCGTCTGCACGCGTCACGGAGGGAATCTTCCCGGCGTGAAGAACGCGGCGAGGCAACGGCTGCTCAATCTGGTGAGTCCAGCACTCGCAGAGCTTCAACGCATCATCGACAGCTCTACGACATCTGATGCGGATCGGCTCAAGGCGATTCAGTTGGTGCTGGACCGCACGGGTTACCACGCACGGACTGAGCTCACGATTGATGCAGAACTCAAGCCGTGGGAGGCCCTGACTGGCGGTGAGATCGTTCGGGACCTTCCCGACGACCCGAACCTGCCAATCATTGATGCAGAGGTGGTTTATGACGACGACGAGCCCGAGGACGATGGCACGCCTCGCGCGATCGAACAACTAGCCGACGTCTTGCCGATCTCGGCAGGGCCGAAGCGGTCCAAGTCGTCAGCTCAACCGCCGCTCCACCTGAGGTAGCTAGCGACGCTGACGGGGACCGCCGGCCCCGTCAGCGTCGCGCAGTTCTCTTTACACATTCTGTAGAGAATCTTGAACATCACGCTATAATTTTCATGTAAGTCAAATCACTCCCGCTCCCTGTGGGACCTAAGAGAAAGCAACCCGCCAGAATCAACCCCGACAGCGACCGGGGTCCCGCAAGGGAGAATGACCGCTCTTCGCAACGACAGGTTCGCGTTCGATGGACATCAGATGCCGGAGGCTCTTTGAGCCCCCACAGAGGCACGGCGGTGTCTGGAGAACCATCCAATGTCGCGAACCCAGGCGCCAAGGCGCCCAAACAAGTACGGTGTCCAGCCGCTCCGTAAGGAACTAGCACGCCAGCGCTGGACTGTTGCCGCTGCCGCTCGACAGTTGGGCGTCGAGTATCCGCAGCTCTACAACACGGTCATCGGCCGCATCACGCCCACGATCCACCTCCGCAACGCGCTACCCACGCTGCTCGATGTGCCGCTGGAGAAGCTCTTCACGGTCGAGGCGCTCAAGGCCAGGCCACGGACGCAACGCGCTCGCCGTAAGGCTGGTGAGTGACGTGGCAAACACCGAGCAACCCGAGTGGTTGCGAGAGATGTACCGCGAGGCGGCACGAGAGGCGACCAAGGGCGTCGTTGTGCCTGACTCCGTCATCGACCGCGCATTCGCTTTCGTACGAGCAACGGAGGCGCGCTGTGACGACTAGCGAAAATGACGAGGCCCCCCGCACCGCGGAGGGCCTCACCAAGGGTGAACAAGCAGATTCAGACGTTTTCGATTATGCACTGGAAATCGCCGTTGCGCGTGGCTGGAAATTGTTTCCTTGCCACTCGATTACGCGCGGCGAGTGCACGTGCTCGAAGGGTGCGGATTGCCCCCATGCTGGCAAGCACCCGCGGACACTCAACGGCGTGAAGGACGCGTCGGCCGATCAAGAGACCATCGCGATGTGGCGCGAGATCTACCCGGATGCCAACTGGGCTCTCGCGTGTGGTGCTGGTTCTGGGGTGATGGTCGTTGACGTTGACCGTCGTGGCGGCATCGACGGCTTCGACTCGCTCGACTTGCTTGCACTTGAGCGCGGGGGGCTGGAAGCACTCACGGGCGGTGGTGGACTGCACGTCTTCGTGGCGTATGAGGCAGGGTTCAAGAACCACAATCCCCTGCTGCCGGGCATCGACTTCAAGACAGACGGTGGCTACGTCATCCTGCCGCCGAGTCGTCACAAGAGCGGAAGCTCGTACCAGTGGCACACCCTCAATGAGCCAGTGTCCGTCTCTCCTGAGCTGCGCGGCTATCTCACACGGCCCAAGGAGCCGGCACTGTCGCGTCAAGGTGCGTCGCTCATGGACCCCGTCCCTGAGGGCGGCCGCAATGACGCCCTGATACGGAATCTCGGCATCTGGCGTCGAAAGCTCGATGATGACAGGCCAGCGGTAGAGCACCTTGCGTGGGGCTGGGGGAGAAGCGTCGGCCTGGATGACCAGGAGATCGCTCGGACCATCGAAAGTGCCTGGCGCTTGCCTCACGTCGACCTGGCGATCTCGTGGCCTCTGGCGAGCCCTGAGGAAGTCGATCAGTTCGAGCGCATGGTTGGGGAGCGGCTGATAAGGCACCGCGTCGAACGCGAGGCGAAGCAGCGCTTCGAGATTGAGTCACGCCCTGAGGCTCCTGGCTTCGACGTGGCAACGCTCGGTGAGGTGCTGGCTCGCGCTGATGAGTCAGCCTGGCGGATTGATCGGCTCATGCCGGCGGACGCCAGCACGCTCGTCGTCGCCCAGCACAAGACAGGCAAGACGACGCTCATGCTCAACCTGGTGAGGTCACTTCTCACGGGGTCTGCATTCCTCGGTGAACTAGACGTTGACCCGGTGGAGCAGAAGGTGGCCATGCTCAATCACGAGGTGTCCGGTGGCCAGATCGCACAGTGGGCAGACGAGGCCGGCGTCCCTCATGACCGATTCCTGCTGGTCAACCTGAGAGACAGGCGCAACCCGTTCGCTCACGCTGACGATCGGGCAGCGCTCGCGGCTCACCTCCGTGACGCCGGTGTCGAGACGCTCATCGTGGACCCGTTCGGTCGTGCCTTCAGCGGTCAGAACCAGGACAGCGCGTCAGAGGTTGGCGCCTGGCTTGCGACGCTGGACGAGTTCGCTCGTGCTGACGTGGGCGCTCGTGACGTGATCCTGACCGCTCACGCTGGCTGGGAGGGGGAGCGCACTCGTGGCTCCACTGCCCTCAATGACTGGCCTGACGCGATCTGGACCATGACGAAGAACGAGCGCTCAGGGGAGCGCCACTTCAAGGCTGACGGTCGTGACGTGAGTCTCGACAAGTCTCCCCTTGAGTGGCACGAGGGACGGCAGCTGAAACTGCTTGACGCTGATGCTCGCCGCTCTCAAGCGGTGTTCGTGACGCAGACCCGCATGCAGCAAGAGATTCTTGCGGTCGTCAAGGAGTCGCCTGGCTGCTCTCGAAGGGGGATTGAGAAGTGCGTGGGTGGTAACTCTGCCCAACTCCGCCAGGCTATCGACTCCCTCGTGAAGCTCGGATGGATAGAAGACAAGGGCACGAAGGCTGGCTCTCAGTTCTTCGCTGTCGATCGTCCCACCGGATCAGAGGGAATCACTACCCCTACTGACCCTCCAAAGATGATGTACGGCTGAGTGCGTCCACCGCGTCCAAGGTGCGTCCAGGAGCCTTGGACGCAGGCTGCACGAAAGCGCGTCCACTGCGTCCACCCCCTTTAGGGGGGACGCAGGGACGCAGCGTGGGACGCACTTGGCTTGGTGGCGGGGGTTGGGGGTGTGACTGGTGGGGACCTGGGAGGGGGTGTGAGCGTGGTCGGCTGGCTGGGGGTGACCTGCAGGGGTCAACGGGACCTGCACGCATCCGCAGGTCGGCTCCGTTTCGCTGGCACACATCCAGGAGCCGCACGGTCTCCTGTGGGCTCACGGGAGGCTTCCAGAGGCTAGTTACCAGGGCCTGAGCGTTTCGTGAGTCCTGTGGAGCCCGTATGGCTCCGCAGCTACTCCTAGAGGATCGGTGTCATAACGGCCGAAATCGCGACACTGTTGATCGCATGGAAGCGGTGATCTACCTGCGGGTATCAACACAGGGCCAAGCGGTCGATGGGTACGGCCTTGACGTCCAAGAGCAGGCATGTAGGGCATACAGCGAGTCGAGCGGGTTCAGCGTCGCCGAGGTGTTCAGGGACGAGGCGGTATCTGGCACGCTGCCTGCCCATGAGCGGCCTGGTCTGATGGATGCGCTCGGCATGTTGAAGGACGGGGACGCAGACGTGCTGATCGTTGCCCGCCTGGACCGGCTCGCGCGCCAGCTCACCACGCAGGAGGTCATCCTCGCCGAGGTGTGGAAGGACGGTGCAGAGGTCCACACTGCTGAAAGCGGGAAGGTCTTCAGGGACGACCCAGACGACCCGATGCGAACTGCCATGCGCCAGATGGCCGGCGTCTTCGCCGAGTTGGACCGTGCCATGACGGTCAAGCGCCTGCGTGACGGTAGGCGCGCGAAGGAGGCAAAGGGTGGGAAGGCAAATGGAAGCTACCCGTATGGCTTCGCCAAGGAGGGACCGATCCCTGCTGAGCTGGAGGTCATGCGCGACGCCGCTGCCCAGAAACGTAAGGGACGCTCCTGGGAAGCGATCGCCGCAGACCTCAACGCGCGTCAGATCACGCAGCGCAACGGGAAGCCGTGGACGCGGCAGAACCTCGCGAGGGTGATGAGGTAGTGCTAGACGGCGTCTGGGCGGATGTCCATCCCGCCTGCCTCCGCCTGAGTGAGGGAACCCGATCCGAGTTCGTTGCCCTCTGAGTCCTCGAAGACCCAACGAACCACGTGCGGTTCCTCGATGAGGGTGGCCATGTCTGCGACCATCCGGCCAGGAGCATTGGCGCGCAGGCGATCATCGAACGCCTGGTTGACCATACGAGGGTTGCCCCCGTCGATGCGGTTGTAGTCCCACCAGTCCAGCGTCTTGCGGAGTGCTGCGACCTGCTCCGGTGCGGGGTTGTCGAAGTCATCGTTGGCGAGCTTCAGCGCCAGCCGGCGGAGCCTCTCGGCGCTCGCGACCTGGAGTTCACCCGCTGGCGTGAAGTGGTGGGCACCGTTGAGGTGTGGCTGCATTGGCGCCTGTCGCATCTGGCCGTTGGCTGGTGCGTTGATGTCGTTCTCTTCCATGTCTTCCTCCTACTACGTTGCGGAGCAGTGCCAGGAAGTGGCCGACGTCAGGTTCATTGGACAGCAAGAGACGCCGGCCAGGTTTGTCATCCTGGCACAGCGCCTCTATTAGGACCTGCGCCCGGGATGCAGCGGCCATTGGCCGGGTCTCAACAGACGACGCAGGGTTGCCGTCCCAAGTGACGTTACATGAGACGAGGAAGGGGAGCAAGGGGAGCAAGGGGAGCAAGACTCGGCCAGGCCTCCAGCGTGGCGCACTCGCCACGTCTACAGACATGAATAGCCTGGTCTCGACCGGCGGCTCTGTCGGACAGGGGAAGGTGAGGCCCGCTTTGCATATCGGGTTCCAGCGATCGGGTGGTCGCGGCGAGTACGAGGTCGTCGGTAGCCACTCGGGCTACACGGCGATCAGCCTTGAGGGCTGGCGGTTCTTCCTGCGCTGGCCCGACGGCATCGTTCGCGAGACTGGGCTTGAACTCGAGCCGGCCGACAGTGGCAAACCCCGACTCCGCTCCACGTGGTCACCCCAATTCCAGATCGGCCGCATGGTCGCTGCAATGCTGCTCCTTCCTGACCCGCGCCGTGAGTACGCCCAAACGAACGACTCGTTGCCAGTCGCCCGTGCAAAGGGCTACGTGCTGTCGCGCATCGGGTTCGGTCCTGACACCGAGTTCACCGGCGTGACGGACCAGGTCACTATCGATGCGTCGTTTGTGACGCTCGCGAACCGAGCAGGTGACGACTCGATCGGTATCGCGCAGCGGTGGTTCAGGGTCCAAGGGGTTTACAACGCGGTGCACCTCCTGCCTCCGTCACTCGCTTCACTCGTCACCGAGCATCGCGACTACCTGGCATCTGGAAGGCCGATCAAGGCAGACCTCACGAGCATCGTCGCGTCCCTGATCAAGGAGCTGGCCGGTACTGTCGGCACGACCTTCGACGGCGACCCGCTGCCGATGCTCGAACAGATGCTCAACTTGCAGGTGTTCGCGACACCCAATCTCCCGCCGCCGGACGAAATCGGCGAGGAGGACCCAGAGATTGCGGTGAGGGCCGCGTCCGAGTACCGCATGGCGAAGACGCGCGGTCCGGGCGCTGTGACGTTCCGCAAGGACGTGCGTGCGGCGTATAACCACCGGTGCCTTTTCTGTGGCGGGCGCTTTGGCGACATCCCCGACGTCGTGTCTGGTGTGGATGCCGCCCACATCCTGGCTTGGAGCAAGTACAACCTGGACGTCGTCATCAATGGGCTCAGCCTGTGCAAACTTCACCACTGGGCTTTTGACGCAGCGCTAATCCTGCCCGTCTACAAGGGCGGCGACCTCTATGTGTCTTTCACCGAACTGACCGTCCCGATGGACCAGCACTCGAAGGGCCTGCTGGGCATCGATGGCGCACCAGTGGACCCCGTGTTCCTGCCCGCGTCGAAGGCCCAGTGGCCGAGCGAAAAGTACCTCGAGCACCTCTACGCGGACTTGGCCATCTCGTTCACAGCCTGATCCTCGATCTGGTCCGCGAGGTCCGCGAACTGGGCGACGAGGCGCTCGCCGATCCACTGGACGACGGGTACAGATACCGCGTTGCCACATGCGTGATAGCGGGCAGAATCGAGAGTATCGACGTTCGTAATTTCCTTGATCGGAAGAGTCCAGCCATCAGGGAATCCTTGGAGACGTTCCGCTTCTAAGGGCGTCAAGCGGCGGACCTGCCCCTCTGGATACGACACATAGTTTCGAGACCAGTCGGTACCCGTGTGGCGCGCTGACTCGGCATAGAGGCAGTGGGCCAGCTTCTTCACGAATCCTTGCTCAGGATTTCCAACGCTGATCGCAAAGGGGGAAACAGGTTTCGTCCCATTCGGTCGGCTCTTCTCAGAATCCCTGTCGCCGCATTCGGGCTCAAAAAGTACCGACGCGGCGGCCTCTGCTCCTCCAAGAGCTCCGACAATGAAGACTCGACTTCGGCTTTGGGGGACGCCGAAGTGTCGACTGTCAAGTACTCGCCACGCGACGCCATACCCGAGGTCGGCCAGCGTCCGAACGATGACTCCGAAATCTCGTCCATCGTGGGAAGAGAGGAGTGCCGCAACGTTTTCGAGGACGACAATTTTGGGGAGACGCGCTTCAATGAGTCGAGCAAAGTCGTAGAAGAGTCCTGATTGGCTTCCTCGGAGCCCACTGCGTGGACCCATTCGGGCGAGGCTGACGTCTTGACAGGGGAAGCCTCCGACCCAGATTTCCGCTTCGGGGATGTCATCAGCGTTTACCTCCGTGATGTCTTCGACTCGTGGAACATCGGGCCAGTGCTTCGCCAGGATGTCGAGGCAGAAGTCCTTCTTCTCGCACTGCCAGACGGTCTCCATACCAGCATTCTCGAAACCGAGATCGAACCCGCCAATGCCAGCGAAGAAACTCGCGACGCGCAGGCGGGAGGGTCCTGGGTTTGTCTTGATCGCACGCACGACCTTGCGCTTGCCGTCGCGCGCAGGTTGTTCGACACTCACCTCGCGGGCCTCCGTGAGCACAATCGACCATCCTTACATGTAGCGAAGACACCTCGCGGGTGTCCGATCTCAACCTTATGCGTACGGCTTCGGGGTCCTGCGCGCGGCACGCCCGCGCCGCTCCATTCTCCGACACTGCCCAGGGTATCGAATCCGACGCTATTCGAACAGGTGTTCGATGGGAGTGTTGCGCTTACTCGCTTCGCGGCACGATCGCGACACGCCTCTTGAGTGCCTCCATCTGTCCCGCCTCGAACCGCTCGCTGTGTTGCTGCTCAGACTCGCCGCGCCGCCTGGGTAGCCCTGTGGGAAGGTCGCTGGGCCAGCGTGACACCACGACCCGCTCAATGAAGAGGCGTGCGAAGTTCCGCTTGCGCTCGGCCGTCCAGCCGTCCATCTGGAGCCCCTGGGACACGTCCTGGTCGAACATGGACGCTCCGAGCAGCGAAGCGCTACGCTGCTCGATTTCGTCAGCCCGTGCGTCGATCTGGGCGACCCGAGCGCGTGTGTCTGCCTTGTCGATGAGGCCGTCCACGTGAGCATCGAGCACGCGCGCGCGTTTGTCGGCCAATGTCGCCCGCTCGGCATCGAGCCGCGCGATCTCGGCTTCTTCCTTCGACCCTCGCTCGGCGCTTCGCAGGCTCCACCTGGGAGAGGACGTCAGCGCCTCTTCGATGTAGGCGAAGACGTACGCCTCCAACCGCGTGTAGTCGATGCTGATCGCACCGCAACCGCCTGTGTGGCGCGCGCATCGCAAACCTGGCCGACTGCCGCGCTTCGCCTCACGCTTGTAGCTGGTCAGGCTCTGGCCGCACTCGCCGCAGACAACGAGGCCACCGCCGAGGGAGTAGCGACCGCCCTTGACGCCGGGGGAGATGGTCGTCCAGCGGGTGGGGTCTTCGAACATGGACCGGAGGCGGTCAAATGACGGTTCATCGATGATGGGCTCCCACTTCACCTCGCCGAGCTTGTTCTTCCCGATGATCGCGGGATTGCGGAGGATGGGGCGTAGGCCCGTCACGCGCCAGATCTTGCCTTTCCGGGTGATGACCCCTCGGCGTTGCCAGTCCTTCACGATGCCAGAGACTGTGTCACCCCTGAGGAGGCGCTCGACGGCTTCGCGTACACGCTCGACCTCTGGCGGGTTTGGCACCAAGCGCTTGCCATCGACCTTGTACCCGTAGGGCACTGTCCCACCGTGGTAGAGACCTGCCTGCTCGCGGGCTTCACCTGCTCGCTTGATACGAGCCGACATGTGGTCGGCCTCGTTACGCGCGACTGATGCCTTGATCCGGGCGAAGAGTCGGCCGGCGTCAGTGCGAAGGTCCGCTTCACCATTGGCGGTGACGACGTGGAGCCCATGTTCCTCAGCGGCATCGATCCAGTCCTCAAGTTGTCGGGGCTGGCGTGTCAGTCGGTCAAGGTCGTAGCAAACAAGCGTGGTGAATTGGCCAGCGCCGTACGCTTCGACCATCTGGTCATACTGGGGGCGTGATGCGTTCTTGCGCCAGGCGGAAGAGTCATTGTCTACGTACTCGCGGACGACTTCCCAGCCGTGCCGTTCGGCGAGTGCTCGGCAGTCTTCGAGTTGGCGCGTGACGCCGTTTCGCTCATCCGTTCTGTCGGATGAGATGCGGGCGTAGATCGCCGCCTTTGTCGTCATCATGGCCTCCGTCTAGTCAGTGTGTCATATTCACTCTGTCGTAGAGGCACCCGAGTTTCCGACTGGTGTCCTGCAAACACTGCGTCAGCCACTCGAAAGCGGTGAGGTCGTGCTCCATCGGGCGTACGGCGCCGCACGCTATCCGGCACGGTTTCAGTTGGTGCTCGCGGCCAATCCCTGCCCCTGCGGCCACTATTTTGGCCGTGGCGGCGATTGTTCCTGCACTCCGATGGCACGCCGGCGGTACTTCGCGAGGCTGAGCGGGCCACTGCTCGACCGGATTGACCTGCAAATCGAGGTGTTGCCCGTGAGGCGTGCGCAGGCGACCCCCGGAGAGGACTCCGCGTCGGTCGCAAACCGTGTGCAGGACGCACGTCTGCGCGCGCGCCACCGTTGGGCAGATGTTCCGTGGACTGCGAGTGCGCAAGTGCCGAGTCGTTGGCTTCGGGAGCACACCTCACGTTCGGCCGCCGCGGTCGCGCACGCCGCGATGGAGCGCGGTCGGCTCTCGGCTCGCGGAGCAGACCGCGCCTTGCGGGTGGCGTGGACGCTCGCCGACCTTGACGCTGTCGCGCAGCCGTCGAGCGATCACGTGGCGCGGGCCATGATGCTACGGTCACGGGACGGCGCACAGTGAAGCGCGGGGAGCGCGACGCGCTCATCGCGTGGAGCGGCATTGCCGAACCCGCCGACGTGGTGGCGGGTGCCCTTATCGACGCGTGGGGCGCGAGCGCCGCCCTCGAATGGGTGATCAGCGGTTGCGACCGCCTGCCGATCGAGGCGGCACGTCTCGCGCATAGCGCTGGACCCGATCTTGCGCGGTCGGCCGCTCGGGCTCACGAGAGGTGGGCGGCAAGGCTCGACCGGATCGATGAGCCGCACGAGCGGCGCACTCGCGCGATCGGCGGGCGCGTCGTCACTCGGCAAGACGCGGAATGGCCACGCGTGATGGCCGATCTCGGTCACACCCAGCCCTTCGCCCTGTACGTGCGCGGGGCCGAAGACCTGCACGCGCTGTGGGGCCCCTCCGTCGCCATCGTGGGCTCGCGCTCGGCCACGTCCTACGGGTCGTTGGTCGCGGGCGATATCGCCCACGGGGTGGCGGGCGCGGGTCGTGTCGTCATCTCCGGGGGCGCCTACGGCATCGACGCGGCCGCACATCGATCGGCTCTGGCCAACGATGCGGTAACGATCGCGGTGATGGCGGGGGGAGTAGACCGACTCTACCCCGTGGGCAACGACGATCTGTTGAAGCGCATCGCCCACTCGGGGGCAGTCGTGAGCGAGGTGCCGCCGGGATTCGCCCCGCACCGCTCGCGGTTCCTCAGCCGAAACCGGCTCATTGCATGCGCGAGCGCGACCGTGGTGGTCGAGGCTGCGTTGCGCTCCGGAGCGCTCAGTACCGCGCGACACGCGACCGAATTGGTGCGGCCCGTCGCAGCGGTGTCCGGACCTGTCACCTCCGCATCCTCTGCGGGCTGCCATGCGTTGGTGAGGGAGGGTGCCGCCGTGCTCGTCACCGACGCCGACGAGGTTCTCGAACTCGCCTCTGCGTTGACTGACGTGGCCGATAGCCCCTCTCGCACCGATAGCGCGAGCGGGATCGACCTTTTCCGCGTCGATTTTGGCTCGCTTGGCGAACGAAAGATGTTCGACGCCCTGGCCTCACGAGGCAAGGCCATCGAGGCGGCGGCCGTGACCGCGGGGCTCACGCTCAACGACGCGCGGGCTGCGCTTGGCGCCCTCGAGGCCGCGGGCCTGGTGGAGCGACACAGGTCCGGGTGGCGTCGGGCCCAGGGTCAGGGTGCCACCGAAAAAACGGGCAATAACGGTACAAAGCGGTACATTTCTGAGCGAGATGTGTGACGAATGTGACACACGGGGTTGATTTGGCGCGAGTGACGGTGCCAGAGTGTGCCCATGGTGGCCGATGCGCGCAGGGTGACAGAGCGATTCGCGGCTGCCCTGCGCCACGGCTACGGCGCATCGGAGCACACAATACGCGCCTACCTGGGCGATGTCGACGACTTGGCACACCACCTGGAGTTGGACGATGACGCCGCGTGGGGTTGCGTCCAACTCGCTGACCTCCGTTCATGGCTCGCGCACCTGGCGCACGAGGGCAAGAGCCGGAGCACACTGGCAAGGCGGAGCGCGGCCATTCGGACTTTCTTCGCCTGGGCACATCGCACCGGCCTTGTCGACCACAATCCCGCTGTGCGCCTCGCCTCAGCTCGACAGGCCAGCACACTTCCCGAAGTTCTCACCGTGGGCGACGCGAGTGTCCTGCTCGATGTCGCCCAAATGCGTGCAGACAGTGAGGATGCGTTCGACCTGCGCGACTGGGCCATGGTCGAACTTCTCTATGCGAGCGGAATCCGGGTGGGGGAGTTGGCGGGCATCGACATTTCCGACGTCGACCTGGCCGAACTGACCGTCAGGGTTGTCGGCAAGGGCGATAAGGAACGCGTCGTCCCGTTCGGGATCCCCGCACAGCGCGCTCTGGTCGCGTGGCTCGAAAGGGGACGCACCGCGTCCACACCCCGTGACCCGCGCGCACTGTTCGTCGGGCGGCGTGGCGGTCGCGTCGACCAACGCCAGGTGCGGGACGTGATCCATAGGCTCGCCGCGCTCGCAGGTGTCCCCGACGTCGCACCGCACGCTCTTCGCCACACCACTGCGACCCACCTGTTGCTTGGGGGGTCCGATCTGCGCACCGTGCAAGAAGTGCTCGGGCACGCCTCACTCACGACCACGCAGCGCTACACCCACGTGACGGCGGAACGACTACGCAGTGCCTATCAACTTGCTCACCCCAGGGCATGAGGGGACACACCATGACTACTTACGACGCCGACCTGGACGCGCTTGCGGAGACCGACCCGTTGGCGGCCACCTGGGAAGTGTTCGCGACCGGGACGCAGGAGGCCCGCCGCGAGGCCCGGGACCACCTCATCACGCGCTATGCACCGCTCGTGACACAGATCGCCACCCGCATGATTGGTCGCCTGCCAGACTCCGTGGAACTCGCCGATCTGGTCTCGTACGGGATGTTCGGCCTGATCGACGCGATCGAGAAGTTCGAAGTAAAGCGCGGGTTCAAGTTTGAGACGTACGCGGCGACCCGTGTGCGCGGCTCCATCATCGACGAACTCCGCGCCGCCGACTGGGTGCCCCGCTCCGTGCGATCGAAGGCGCGCGCGGTCGAGACGGCGACCCGCAGTCTCGAGCAACACCTCTTGCGGCAAGTGAGCGACTGCGATGTGGCGAAGGAATTGGGGTGGGCGACGGCAGAGGTGCGCACAGTGCGCGCTCAGGTGGTGCTCAGCCATATCGGCGCGCTGGACTCGTTCGGCGTGGGAGACGACACCACGGCGATTGAAAGCGTTGCCGAACTCGCCGTTCCGGGCGCGTCTTCTTCCGTCGAAGTACGGGAGACCCACTCGCTGCTCGCCAACGCCGTCCAGGGAGTGCGCGATCGTGAGCAGCAGGTACTTCAGTTGTATTACTACGAGAACCTCACTCTTGCGCAGATCGGCCAGATCCTTGGCGTCACCGAGTCGCGGGTGTCCCAGATCCACTCTGCGGCGGTGAAGAAACTCCGCGAGAGCCTTGAGCAAACGGGGGCGTTCGCCTAGGGCTGCGAACTCGCACGTCAAGCGGCAGCAACCTCACCGGCCCAAAACCGCGCAAGTAGTCGAGCGGATCGACGTAGACGCCTTCGCGGCGCAGCCCCCAATGAACACACCTCGCAGGTGCGCAATGGCCCGCGTCCGCGGTCACCGTCCCCAAGTTGTCTCCGGCGCGCACAACATCACCCACGCGCACCAGCGCGTCGACCGGCTCGACGGAACTCACGAGGCCTCCCGCGTACTGTACCGACACGACGGGCCGGTCGACGACGATGCCTACGTAGGTGACCTCGCCAGCGGCCGAGGCGGTCACGGTGTCACCCACGTATGCCTCCAAGTCGATGCCTCGGTGGCCCGCCAGCCAATTCTGTGGCGGTAGCGAAGCGAGGCTCGTCACCGTGATCGGCTCGACGGGGGCATCGAGCACGACGGCGGTGGTTGCCTCAGCGGGGGCAACCACCAGGAGCGTCAGGCATCCCGCAGCGACGAGGGCGACGATACGGCGGCGAACGGTGACGGGTGCCATGTTTCGATTGCAGCGCGTTGGGCTGTCCAGAAGTCGGTCAGTGCGGTGTGATCGGGGAGTTCGTAGCGACCCCCCCGCCTGGGTACGACCACAAGAACAGGCCGCATCGGCTAACATGGTGGCGCACCTTCATGCCGAAGGTGACGACGCGCGCCATTCGCCCGCCCCATCGTCAATTCGATGAGGTAGGGCGCCGGGACAGCGATGGTCCGGGGAAACCCGGTGCTGAACCGCGTTGGTGCTAGGGGCTGCTCCCTGCGGGGTGGCCATCAACCGAAAACCCGGAACAGGTTCGCCCGTTCCCCCGCACATGCGCGCACACAGCGCGCGGAATAAGGATCTGCCATGGCAGTCGTCACGATGCGCGAAATGCTGGACGCGGGTGTTCACTTCGGACACCAGACCAGCCGCTGGAACCCCAAGATGAAGCGATTCATCCTGACCGAGCGCAACGGTAACTACATCATTGACCTGCAACAGTCGCTCGCGAAGATCGACGCCGCCTACGAGTTTGTGCGTGAGACCGTCGCCCACGGTGGCACGGTACTGTTCGTCGGCACCAAACGCCAGGCGCAGTCGACCATCTCGGAGCAGGCCGCACGTGTAGGAATGCCGTACGTCAACGAGCGCTGGCTCGGCGGAATGCTGACCAATTTCCAGACGGTCAGCAAGAGGGTGACGCGACTCAAGGAACTTGAGGAGCTCGACTTCGACGATGTCGCGGGATCTGGCCACACTAAGAAGGAACTCTTGATCCTGCGCCGCGAAAAGGACAAGTTGGCGAAGGTGCTCAACGGCATACGCGACATGTCCAAGACGCCCTCGATCGTGTGGATCGTCGACACCAACAAGGAACACCTTGCGGTGGACGAGGCCAAGAAACTGCGCATCCCGATCGTGGGCATCCTCGACTCGAACTGTGATCCGGACGAGGTCCAGTACGGCATTCCCGGCAACGACGACGCGATTCGCTCGGTGGGCCTACTCACCCGCGTCATCTCGGACGCCATCGCCGATGGCATCAAGCAGCGCCACGCCGTGAAGTCCGGCGACGCTGACGAGCCGACCGATGTGGCAGAGCCGCTCGCCGAGTGGGAGCAGGAACTGCTCGATGGCACCGCGAAGAAGCCCGCCGCGCCGGCCACCGACGCCGCTGCCGTGACGGAGGGGGAGGACGCGCCGGCCACCGACGCCGCTGCCCTCGTGGACCGTGCGGACGAGGCGCCCGTGGCCGTCACCGCTGACACGTCGGCCAAGAAGCCCGCCGCCAAGCCCGCGGCCAAGAAGACGACCAGCAAGAACGCCGCCGATGACGCGGCCCCTGCCGACAAGAAGTAAGGATTGATATGGCGAATTACACCGTAGCCGACATCCAAACCCTGCGGGAGCGCACGGGCGCGGGAATGCTCGACGTCAAGAAGGCGCTCGATGAGGCGGATGGCGACCTGGACAAGGCCGTTGACGTTCTGCGCGTCAAGGGCCTCAAGGGAGTAAGCAAACGCGAAGGCCGCTCGGCCTCCGAGGGGCTGGTCGCCGCCCACATCGCCGAGGCGGATGCGGGCCAGGTGGGCACGCTCATTGAGATCAACTCCGAGACTGACTTCGTCGCGAAGAACGACACGTTCGTGTCGTTGGCCCAGGCGGTCCTCAAGGCCGTCGTCGACGCCAACGCCACCGACGTCAACGCCGCGCTCACTGCACCCATCGAGGGCAAGACGGTCAAGGAGTTCATCGACGAAAACGCGGGCGTGTTGGGTGAAAAGATCGTGCTACGTCGGGTAGCGCGAGTCGAGGCCCCCGTTGTCGTTGACTACCTGCACAAGACCAACAAGGACCTACCCGCCCAGGTGGGCGTCCTGGTCGGTTCCGACGCGAAGGCCAGCCCGGTCGCCCGCGACATCGCCATGCATATCGCCGCCTATTCGCCGCTGTACCTCAGCCGCGATGAGGTCCCCACTGAGGTGGTCCAGAACGAGCGTCGTGTCGCGGAGGAAACCTCGCGCAACGAGGGCAAGCCCGAGGCCGCGCTACCCAAGATCATTGAGGGCCGCATGAACGGCTTTTTCAAGGAGAACGTGCTACCCGAGCAGGCGTTCGCTAAGGATCCCAAGACCACGGTCGGCAAGGTTGTTGAGGCTACCGGCGGCGAGGTAGTCGCCTTCGCGCGTTTCCGCGTGGGAGCCTGAGACTCACCACCCGTCTAGCCACGCGCCGCGAGGAGATTTCCATGCCCGTTGTCACCAGTGAGTCGGGTGTGGATTTTCCCGCGGCGCGTCGCGTTTTGCTCAAACTGTCGGGCGAGATGTTCGGCGGCGGCGCCGTCGGCCTCGACCCCATTGTCGTGCGTAGGGTCGCCAGCGAGATCTCTGACGCCGTGCGCCAGGGTGTGCAGGTCGCGATTGTGGTAGGAGGCGGCAACTTTTTCAGGGGAGCGGAGCTGAGTGCCTCTGGAATGGAACGTGCGCGGGCCGACTACATGGGCATGCTCGGCACCGTCATGAACGCGCTGGCTCTTCAGGACTTCCTTGAGCAGTCGGGGGTGGCCACAAGGGTTCAGACGGCGATCACGATGGGCCAGGTCGCCGAGCCCTACATTCCGCTACGGGCCATCCGACACCTCGAGAAGGGGCGCGTCGTCATCTTTGCGGCGGGAGCGGGGATGCCCTACTTCTCGACCGACACGGTGTCTGTGCAACGCGCGCTAGAGACGGGCTGCACGGAAGTCATCGTGGGCAAGAACGGGGTCGACGCGATCTACACGGCGGACCCCCGCACCGACCAGACGGCTGTGCGGCTCGAACACGTGACGTATCAGGATGCGCTGCACAGCCGACTCAACGTACTCGACGCCGCGGCATTTAGCCTGGGCATGGAAAACGCCCTGCCCATGGTCGTGTTCGGCCTGGAAGAGCACGGGAATGTGACCAAGGCCCTCATGGGTGAGAGAATCGGGACGCGCGTCACCGCGTAGGTGGCCACACGAAGGGACAGACGTGATTGACGAGATCCTCCTTGAGGCAGAGCAGAACATGGATAACGCCGTGGAAGTGGCCAAGGACAATATGGCGGGGATTCGTACCGGACACGCGTCGACCGCAATGTTCGCTCACCTTGCCGTCGACTACTACGGAGCGCCGACGCCTCTGCAACAGTTGGCATCGATCTCCATTCCCGAGCCGCGCACGGTGGTCATCGGACCCTATGACGCGTCTGCCAAGAAGGACATTGAGGCGGCGTTGCGCAAGTCCGATCTGGGCGTGAACCCGTCCGACGACGGTCAGGTGCTCCGTATCAACATGCCAGCCTTGACGGAGGAGCGCCGCCGCGACTACGTGAAGCTCGCCAAGCACCGCGCAGAGGATGCTCGGGTGACGGTGCGCAACATGCGCCGCAAGGCCAAGGACCTGATCGATGCGGCCGTCAAGGATGGCGACGTGGGCGAGGATGAGGGTGCGCGCGCGGAAAAGGAACTCGACTCCCTTACCAAGAAGCACGTTGACGCGATCGACGCTCTGCTCGCCCATAAGGAGAGCGAGCTCCTCGAGGTCTGATGGCGCGCGACGACGCAGAGCCCACGCTTCCCGCAAGCCAGGGGCATCGCAACACCGAGGCGGGCGTACCGGCTCCCGGCAAGAGGCAACGTGCCGCCGACCTGTTCTCTGCGCATCGATACCGTGCCATGCAACTGAGGGTGTTCGAGCGTCGGCGAGGTGGTAGCGCACTCGAGATCTCCGACAGCGCCATGGAAGACGACGCGGTGGACCCACCCTTGATGTCGGACGCTCCCGCGGCCCGCGCAGCGCGCGAGGTGCTTCCAGGGGCCGTGCATCTGAACGAGGGCACCGTGCTGACCCCCGTTCCCGTGTCGCCGAGCGAACCGATGGACGAGGTGTCCGAAACCGACCCCGAGCCCTACCTCGATGACCACGTGGATGACGGGCCGACGGGGGTAGCGGCAACCGCCGCCGGTGCCACGGTGGAAAGCGTCGGCCACCGAGCGCTCGAGTCGCAGGCCGAGGGGCACGATGTCGGGGCGTCACACGATGTGCCGACCGGGGCGTTCAAAGGTTCCGACTACGCTTCACCGGACGGCAACGCCGCATCGGCCGATGACTCCGCACCGGTCGACGCAGCCACGACTTCCGCCGCCGACAGCGGACCCGACAGCAAGCCAACTCGCAACTCCCGGAACTTTGTGGTCGCCACCGTTGTTGGGCTCACTTTGCTCGGGGTCACCCTCGCGTCCGCGTGGTTTCACCCCATCGCCTTCGCGGTGGTCGTGTATGGCTTCGCCCTCGCTGCGGTGATCGAGTGGAAGAGAGCTCTCGAGAGGCACGGGCGCCGCGTGCCGATTATCCCGCTCATTGCCGCGACCGTTGGCCTTGGAGTCGCCACGCATTTCGCGAGACCCGAGGGTCTGGTCGTGGCCTTGCTGGTGGGTGGCGCGGGGGTGGTGGCGTGGCGTATCGGAGACGAACGGGTAGAGAATACCCTGGCAGATTCCCTGGCAGGAGTGTTGACCCTGTTGTGGATCCCGTTCCTGGCGTCCTTCTTGTACTTGCTGGAACTTGCCGACAATGGCTGGCAGCGTGTCTTCATCGTGGTGCTGGCGGCCGTCGGCAACGACACGGGCGCGCTCGTGGTGGGCAAGGTGTACGGTCGGCGCAAACTCCTTGAGCGCGTGAGCCCGGCCAAGACGTGGGAGGGCGCGATCGGCGGGGTGGTGGTGGGGGCCGTCGCCGCGTCCGTGGCCGCGTGGTTCTTCTTCGACGACCGCTGGTACATCGGCGCTGCGGTGGGCGCAGCATCCGCCATCGCCGCCGTGGTGGGTGACCTGGCGGAAAGCGCGCTCAAGCGTGACATCCGAGTGAAGGACATGTCCCAGGCGCTTCCGGGGCACGGCGGGGTTCTTGACCGCATCGACTCGCTCTTGTTCGCCGCGCCTGTGGGCTATGTGGTGTTCGCCATCTTCTTGGGCACGTTGGGAGGCGGTGGTCTATGACGACTGACCCACAAGGGCCAGTGATTCAGATGGTCGCTGCCAGACGGGGCAAGCCCCCCGCGCATTTCGCCGATCTCGACGTTCAGGAGCGGGCGGCCGCCATCGCTAGGCTGGGGCAACCGGCGTTCCGGGTATCGCAACTGACCACGCACTACTTCACGCATCTCACGGTTGAACCAGACGAGATGAGCGATCTCCCGGCCGATGCTCGCGGAGACATGGCAGCGGTACTGTTCCCGCCGCTGATGACCCAGGTGCGTACGCTCGAGGCCGACAAGGGCGCGACCGTGAAGACACTGTGGAAACTGCATGACGACGTCAAGGTCGAATCGGTGCTCATGAAGTATCCCGGACGGGCCACGCTATGTGTGACGAGTCAAGCCGGTTGCGGCATGGCCTGTCCGTTCTGCGCAACCGGCCAGATGGGTCTGACGCGCAACTTGTCAGCCGCGGAGATCCTGGAGCAGGTCCGTCTTGCCGCCCGCGCTGCGCGCGACGGTGCGCTGGGCGAGCGGGTGCGACTGTCCAATGTCG
The DNA here is from genome assembly GCA_030148645.1 of Demequina sp. GTDB lineage: Bacteria > Actinomycetota > Actinomycetes > Actinomycetales > Demequinaceae > Demequina. The sequence goes on from JASBTB010000014.1 coordinate 77,779, forward strand.
TGTTCATGGGCATGGGAGAGCCGCTTGCCAACTACAAGGCGGTCATTGCCGCAGTGCGCGCGCTCGTCGCGCCCACGCCTCGGGGCTTTGGACTGTCGGCGCGTCACGTGACGGTGTCCACGGTCGGTCTGGTTCCCGGAATAGACCGCCTGGCGGCGGAGGGGATTCCCGTCACGTTGGCGCTGTCCTTGCATGCGCCCGACGATGAGTTGCGAAGTGAACTTGTGCCCATCAACGCACGGTGGAGCGTCGACAAGGCGCTCGACGCGGCCCGTCGGTACTTCGACGCAACTGGCAGGCGCGTCAGCATCGAGTATGCGCTCATGAGGGACATCAACGATCAGGCGCATCGTGCGGACCTATTGGCTCGTAAACTCCTCAAGCGCGGCGCCGGGTGGGTCCACGTCAACCCCATTCCGCTGAACCCCACCCCGGGAAGCAAATGGACCGCGTCCGACCCGCGCGTCGAGCAGGCTTTCGTCGACACGCTCGCGGGTCATGGGATCCCCGTCACGGTCCGCGATACTCGTGGCAGCGACATCGATGGTGCCTGCGGCCAGTTGGCCATCAAGGAGGACTCATGAGGGACCTGTTTCCGCACGCCGGATTCATGCGGACCGGGTATCATCTCGGCCAGGTGGACGAATTCTTCGACCGGGCGCGGGCCGCCTACGAGCGGCCGATGCTCGACGACGACGGGCTGTCGGCGTTGGACGTGCGTCGGGCCGCATTCGACATGAAGCGGGGCGGCTACAAGACCGTTGCGGTCGATGCCGCGCTCGATCGACTCGAGAGTGCCTTCGCGACGCGGGCGCGCGAGCAGTATGTGCGCGCGCACGGGCACGACGCATGGATGAGCCAACTCGTGCAACGCGCCCAGGTGCTCTATCCCAGGATGCGCCGACCGAAGGGTCAACGCTTCCGCCCGCCGGTGAAGTCGCGTCATGGCTACGACGCGCGCGAGGTCGACGCGCTGATCGACCGACTGATCGCGTTTTTCGACGCGGGCGCAAGCCTGACTCCGGAGGAGCTTCGCCACGCCACCTTCACCAGCCGCGGCAGGCGAGGCGCGTACGACGAACGCACCGTCGATGCCTTTGTGGAGCGTGCGGTGGATGTCCTGATGGGCGCCCAGTGAAGCGTCGTACCGTCGCGTTGCTGGGGTCGACAGGTTCTATCGGCACCCAGGCCCTCGACGTCATGGGGCGAAACCCCGACCGCTTCGAGGTCATGGCCCTGGCGGCCGGTGGCGGCAACCCGATGGCACTGGCCGCACAGGTCGTGGCGACGCGGCCTGCCATCGTGGCGGTCGCCGACGCTGGCGCCGTCGGCGATGTGCGGGCCGCCCTGAGCGCGGCCGGGGTCACTGGAGTCGAGGTCGCGGGCGGCCCGCAGGCCGTGGTGGACGTAGCCGGTTCGGGCGCGGATGTCGTGCTGAACGGGATCACCGGTTCGGTGGGTTTGCGCCCCACTCTGGCCGCCCTTGCGGCGGGTTCGACCCTCGCACTTGCCAACAAGGAGTCGCTGGTCGCCGGAGGGGCGCTCGTCAAGGCGGCTCTGCAACGACCCGATCAGATCGTGCCGGTGGATTCGGAGCACTCGGCACTCGCGCAGGCGTTGCGAAGCGGCGCGCGCGCGGAGGTGAAACGCCTGGTGCTCACTGCTTCTGGCGGTGCTTTTCGGGGACGCACCAGGGCGGAATTGGCCCACGTCACCGTGGAACAGGCGCTCAAGCATCCCAACTGGGACATGGGGCCAGTGGTGACGATCAATTCCGCGAGTTTGGTCAACAAGGCACTCGAGTTGATCGAGGCCCACTGGCTCTTCGACATGCCCTATGCGCGCATTGACATCGTGATTCACCCCCAGTCGATCGTGCATTCCATGGTCGAGTTCGTGGACGGGTCTACGATTGCGCAGGCATCCCCGCCGGACATGCGTTTGCCGATCGCATTGGGGATCGGCTGGCCCGACCGGGTGGCGGACGCTGCGCCAGGTCTGGACTGGACCCGGGCATCGGCGTGGCAATTCGAACCCGTGGACGACGAGGCGTTCCCAGCGATTGCGCTCGCCCGAGACGCCGCCGCGGCGTCGGATCTTCATCCGGCGGTCTTCAACGCGGCGAACGAACAGTGTGTGGCGGCCTTTGTCGCCGGCGCGCTCCCGTTCTTGGGCATGGTGGAGACCACGCGAGCCGTGGTCGAGGAGTACGTCGCGCCTGGTGGCCTCTCGCTTGAGGCGGTCGACGCGGCTGAGTCCTGGGCCAGAACCCGCGCCGGCGCACGCATCGCCGCCAGGTAGCGGACCCTCGCTGGCTTACAGTGGTGCCATGCTCCAGGTGCTCTTCATCGTCGTCTTCGCGATCGGCCTCATCCTGTCGATTGCGCTTCACGAGATGGGACACCTCCTTCCGGCAAAACGCTTCGGCGTGAAGGTCAGCGAATATTTCGTTGGCTTCGGCTCGACGCTGTGGTCGAGACGGCGAGGCGAGACGACGTACGGTGTCAAGGCGTTCCCGCTGGGCGGGTATGTGCGTCTCGTGGGCATGGTTCCTCCTGGCGATGTGGTGAAGCCCGTCAAGGTGCGGGGCTGGGTGCGCGACATGATCGACGATGCCAGGGCGTCGTCGGAACGCGAGATCGGCGCCGATCACGACCGAGCCTTCTATCGCCTGTCGTGGTGGAAGAAGGCGATCGTCATGTTCGGCGGCCCGCTCGTGAATCTGATTCTTGCGGCCCTGTTGTTCACGGCCGTCTTTTCGGGGATCGGTACCTACGAGCAGACCCCGACGGTGCGGGCCACCGTGGCGTGCGTTCCCCCAGCAGGCACCGTCGACTGTGCGCCGGGCGACGTGGTGTCGCCTGCGGTCGCGGCCGGGATCCAGCCCGGCGACACGTTTGTGTCGGTCGACGGCGTCACGGTCGACTCGTGGGCCGCCGTGGCTGACTATGTGGCGCAGCGTCCAGGTGAGGGGCTGGACGTTACCCTGATGCGGGGCGACACGCTCGTCGATCTCACCCTCACGCCCGCAGCGCGGGAGGTGGCCGCCGGGGACGGGTCTGGGGTGACCGAGATGGTCGGATACATGGGAGTGTTCGCGCAGACCGAGAGGGTCCGCCAGCCGCTCACCGCAGGCCTCGAGGTGACGGGGGAGTACCTCTCCCAGACGGTGACGGTCATTGCCCAGCTACCCCAGCAGTTGTGGCACATCTCGCGTGCCGCGCTTGGCCTTGAGGAACGCTCGCAAAACTCGGTGATGGGTTTGGTGGGCGTGGGACGCGTCGCGGGAGACGTCGCCGCCAACGACAATGAGGGTGTGACGATCGTCGACAAGGTCGCGCAACTGCTCCTGCTACTCGGGAGTCTGAACCTTGCTCTCTTTGTCTTCAACATGATCCCGCTGGTGCCGCTCGATGGCGGCCACATCGCGTCCGCCTTCTGGCAGGCCATCAAGAACAGGTGGGCGCGCGCCCGGAACCTGGCCCGCCCCGCACCCGTGGACGTGGCGCGCATGATGCCGCTTGCCTATTCGGTGTTCGGCGTCCTGATTGTCGTCAGCCTTGTGCTGGTGTTGGCGGACATTGTCGCGCCCGTGCGGCTCACCTAGCGTCTGGAGCGCACAAACCGTGTCGTTCCATGTGCGAGCCCCACGCGTCTGGAATGAACCGGTCCCCGGGTTTGTGATACTAGAACCATGACGTCTATTGGACTCGGTATCCCGGCGATGCCACCGCCCACGCTCGCGCCTCGCCGCAAGACCCGCAAGATCACGGTGGGCGACCTCTATGTGGGTGGCGACGCTCCCGTGAGCGTCCAGACGATGACCACCACGAAGACGGAGGATGTCAACTCCACGTTGCAACAGATCGCGGAGGTGACGGCGGCCGGCTGCGACATTGTGCGCGTCGCGTGTCCCACCCAGGACGACGCCGACGCCCTTGCCAGCATCGCGAAGAAGTCCACCATCCCCGTCATCGCGGACATCCACTTCCAGCCCAAGTACGTGTTCGCCGCGATTGAGGCGGGTTGCGCCGCCGTGCGCGTCAACCCGGGCAACATCCGCAAGTTCGACGATCAGGTTAAGGCGATTGCCCAGGCCGCCAAGGACAACGGCACGTCGATCCGCATCGGCGTCAATGCGGGCTCCCTGGATCCGCGCCTGCTCAAGAAGTACGGCAAGGCCACCCCGGAGGCGCTCGTCGAGTCCGCCGTATGGGAAGCGAGCCTGTTCGAGGAGCACGACTTCCACGACTTCAAGATCTCCGTCAAGCACAACGACCCCGTGGTGATGGTGCGAGCGTACGAGATGTTGAGCGAGCGTGGCGACTGGCCGCTGCACCTGGGTGTCACCGAGGCGGGCCCCGCCTTCCAGGGCACCATCAAGTCCGCAACCGCCTTCGGTGCGCTGCTCAGCCAGGGCATTGGTGACACGATTCGTGTCTCCTTGTCGGCTCCTCCAGTCGAGGAAGTCAAGGTGGGCATTCAGATTCTCCAGAGCCTCAACTTGCGTCCCCGCAAACTCGAAATCGTGTCGTGTCCGTCGTGTGGTCGGGCTCAGGTCGACGTGTACGAACTGGCCGAAAAGGTCACCGCGGGACTGGAGGGGATGGAGGTTCCCCTACGGGTTGCCGTCATGGGGTGCGTCGTCAATGGACCCGGCGAAGCCCGTGAGGCGGACCTGGGCGTCGCGTCCGGAAACGGCAAGGGCCAGATCTTCGTCAAGGGCGAGGTCATCAAGACTGTCGCGGAGAAGGACATTGTCGAAGTACTGATCGAGGAGGCCATGAAGATCGCCGCCACGATGGAGCCCGTCGAGGGCGGTGCACCGCAGGTGGTCACGGCGGGATGACCGGTTCGCTGTTGCGCAGGGGCCAGTATTCACTCGCTCCCGCGCGACAACGCGACGTGGCCGAGGCGCTCGAGTTGTGTGCCCTCGACGCCGTCGCGAACGTGGTGCCGACCATGCATCTCGAAACCGCGTCGCGCGCCGGAATCGTCCCCACGGGCTTGTGGGTGGTGCGTCGCCGCGGCCGCGCGTCATCGGATCTGGCTGGCGTGCTGTGGTGCGGAGCGAACCTCACGGCGGTGTTGCCCACTGAAGGCGACGTGACGGACGATGCGAGGGCAGAGGTCGCCTCGGCGATGGTGGCGCGGTTGAGTCGGCCAGCCGCTCTTGTGGGCGAGGCGAATCTCACGCTGGATCTGTGGGGCAGGCTGGAGCCGCGGTGGGGTCCCGCGCGGCAAGTGCGCCCCAGCCAGGTCTCGATGGTGATGCGACGCGACCCCGAACCGGACAGAATCCCCCGGGTCGCGATGGAACCGCTGCGACGGGCATCGATGGAGGACTACACGCACTTGCTGCCCGCGGCCGCGCACATGTTCCTGGGCGAGGTTGGCTATGACCCCCTGCAGCACGGGCGAGAGGCCTATGAAGAACGTCTCGCGCACCTGGTCAGGTCGGGGCGCAGTTACCTCATGTACGGCGATGTCAACGGCAGGCGCGACGTCGTCTTCAAGGCCGAGGTGGGCGTCGTGGGCGGCGGGGTCGCGCAGGTTCAGGGAGTGTGGGTGCAGCCAAGCCTGCGTGGCCGCGGATACGGTAGCGCGGGGATGGTGCAACTGGTGGAGCAGGTGCGCAAGGACCACGCGCCAGCCGTTTCGCTCTATGTGAATGATTTCAACGAGGCGGCTCTGGGTGCGTACGAGTCGACGGGTTTTGAGCGTGTGGGCACCTTTGCCACCGTGATGTTCTGAGGCCCGCCGTAGGGTGAGGATGTGCCTCCAGCGCTCGCTCTACGCCAGCGGGGACGCGTGAGCGTCGCCCTGCTGTGGTTTGTCGTGTTGCCCGGGTGCGCCCCCGCTGCGCCCGCCGACGACAGTGGCACGATCTTGCCACCGGAGCCACTCGTGGGGGAGGTCAGCGCGGCCGCTTCGGCTGAGGGGGCATCGCAGGTGCCGGGCGTGAGTGTCGCCTACGACATCACGAGTGCGTCGTCGTTGACCGTGGTGGTGACCAAACTCCGACCACTTGAGCCTGTGTCGTACATCCCTGCTGATCTGCTGACCCTACGTGGGGTGCCGGGCGGCGATAGTCAACGAATGCGTGCGCAGGCGGCAACGGCGATGGCCCGCATGTCCAGGGACGCCACCGCAGCGGGCGTGCCCTTCCGCATCAGCACGGCCTACCGGTCCTTCGGGCTTCAGCAGTATCTGCACACGCGGGAAGTCCGGCGGCTCGGCACCGCCGAGGCAGATCGCCGCGTCGCCAGACCGGGTCATTCGGAGCATCAGACGGGCCTGGCGGCCGACATCTACGACGTGCCCACCAATGAGTTGAGCCAGAGTTTCGGCGAGTCCGCTGCGGGCACATGGGTGCGGGACAACGCCTACGCCTACGGCTTCATCGTGAGCTACCCCGACGGCGTGGAGGCCGTTACCGGCTACTTCTACGAGCCCTGGCACGTGCGCTACGTGGGCGAGAAGGTTGCCGGTGACATGCGCAACACCGGCATCGAGACACTCCAGGAGTACTTCGACATCGAGGCGTCGCCGGGTTACGAATAGGACTCGCAGTCGGCAGGGCCCGGGCGCTCCCCGTCTGTCCAGCCTCCAACTAGGCTGGCCCCATGTTGCGCATGTCCACGCTCTTTGTCCGCACGCTCCGTGAAGACCCGGCCGACGCCGAGGTCGCCTCGCATCGTCTGCTCATCCGCGCCGGCTACATTCGCCGAGCCGCACCGGGCATCTATACCTGGCTTCCACTGGGCCTCAAGGTTCTCGCCAAGGTCGAAGCGATCGTGCGCGAGGAAATGGACGCGGCGGGCGGCCAAGAGGTGCACTTCCCGGCGCTTCTTCCCCGGGAGCCCTATGAGGTGACGGGACGCTGGAAGGAGTATGGGCCCACGCTGTTCCGCCTGGCTGATCGCAAGGGCGGCGACTACCTTCTGGCGCCCACCCATGAGGAAATGTTCACGTTGCTGGTCAAGGACCTGTACTCGTCGTACAAGGACCTGCCGGTGACGATCTATCAGATTCAGAACAAGTATCGTGACGAGGCCCGCCCGCGCGCGGGCCTGCTACGCGGACGCGAGTTCATCATGAAGGACTCCTACAGTTTTGACATCGACGACGCGGGTTTGGAGCGGTCCTACCAGACCCAACGCGATGCGTATGTCAGGATTTTTGCGCGCTTGGGCATCGACTACGTGATCGTGCAGGCCCAGTCCGGTGCGATGGGCGGGTCCAAGTCCGAGGAGTTCCTCTCGCCCACCGAGGTGGGGGAGGACACGTACGTGCGGTCGGCTGGCGGCTACGCCGCGAACGTCGAGGCGGTCACGACTCCGGTTCCGCCCGCGCTAGACATCGTCGACGCCCCTGCCGCGCACGTCGAGGACACTCCGGACACGCCGACCATCGCGACCCTTGTGGACGTGGCGAACGCGCGGCACCCCCGAACCGACCGGGAGTGGACCGCCGCTGACACCCTCAAGAACGTCGTCCTGGCCCTCACCTCACCCGAGGGCAAACGATCACTGCTGGTGGTGGGAATCCCGGGCGACCGCGAAGCCGACATGACGCGCCTCGCAGCCGCCCTGTCGCCTGCGGTCGTGGAGCCCGCCAACGACGCCGACTTCGCAGCCCACCCCCACCTAGTCAAGGGCTACATTGGACCCGGCGTCTTGGGCCCGCAGGCGCGGCCCGTGGGCGTTTCGCGAGGAGACACTGCCGATACCGCCATTGCCTACCTCGTAGACCCCCGCATCGTCGACGGCACCCGCTGGGTGACCGGGGCGGACGCGCCTGGTCGCCACGTCTTCGACCTCACCATGGGGCGAGACTTTGTCGCCGACGGCACGATCGAGGGCGCCGAAGTGCGCACGGGCGACGCGGCTCCCGATGGCTCCGGCCCACTCGAACTGGCGCGCGGCGTGGAGATCGGCCACATCTTCCAACTAGGACGCAAGTACGCGGAGGCGCTCGACCTCAAGGTGCTGGACGTCAACGGCAAGCAGGTGACGGTGACCATGGGCTCGTACGGCATCGGCGTGACCCGTGCGGTGGCGTTGCTCGCCGAACACCATCACGACGACGCGGGCCTTGCGTGGCCCATCCAGGTGGCGCCGTATCACGTGCACGTCATGGCGACGGGCAAAGACGACGCGGTCTTCGCTACGGCCGAGCAGGTGGCCTCCGGCCTGGAGGCGGCAGGAGTCGAGGTGCTCTACGATGACCGCCCCAAGGTCTCTCCTGGCGTGAAGTTCAAGGATGCTGAACTGTTGGGCGCGCCATACATTCTGGTGGTGGGCCGGGGGCTCGAGAACGGGACGATCGAGTTCAAGAACCGCTCCACGGGGGACTCGGTCGAAATCCCTGTGGGCGAGGCTGTG
>JASBTB010000019.1 GCA_030148645.1 Demequina sp.
GGTCGCCCTGAACCTGGCGATCCTGGTGGCGCTCGCGGGGCGCGAGGGCGACTTCGAGGAAACGGCGGCCACCGTGCGTGAGGCCGTCAAGAACGGGCAGGGCTCCACCAGTTTCTACCCCCCACAGGGGTAGGGTGCGGAGCTGACGAGGGCGTTGTCGCGGTGAAAATGCCGTTCCCACTTGGCCGTACCGCGGCACCAGTCGGCGGGGTGGTGCCCCTGGCTGAACTGGCGCATCGCACCGTGTCGGAGCATCGTGAAGGGAGATAGACCCTGCATCGTGCGAGCGTGGTGACGGCGAACGCGTGCGCGAGTGAATGTTCCGTGGAACCGTGTTCTCGCTGAGTGACCGCCCCGATCTGGGAGGGTGCGTAGTGATGCCGGAATAGCCACAGCAGATCGCCGATGCTGCTACACGTGCCACCCTCAATGTAGTAGTGCCGGTTGGACCGTTGACCGGGCGTGTCGAAGGGTTTGACGATGCGCCCTGCTGGCCCAAAGTGGCGGTGGCAAGACGCGCGCAAGACCTGCTCCAGAAGCGGGAACGCGAGGTACGCGGCGATCGCGGCGTGCTCGTCGGCGAGGGCACGAGTGTTTCGGTCCACACCAGCGACATCTTCGGAAACGGGCAGGGCGAGTACAGCGTAGGTGGCCACAGCGAACAGGCGACCGACGGTCCACTCGCGCCCCGACGGGGTTTCGCGCTCCACGCCGACGCTGGCTGGCCTCCGCTCGCCGGCTCGGATTTCCGGGTCGGAGGTTTTCCCCGCACCCGTCGCTGCGTCGACGCCCACTCCCGCGAGCAACTCGGCGCACCACGCCCACACCATTCGATAGTCGCGCCCGTATCCGGTGAACTCGTTGTTGCGCTGGATCAGACACACCGTAAGCCCGGCGACAATGGCGCCGAGGCTGTCGTAGTCGGCCATCTCGAGATCGTCACTGATACTCGCGAGCGGCGACGCATGCTGAACCCGTGGAGCCACCCCTGTCACCCGCGCCGTGCGCTGGAGGTTGGCGGCCCGCTGACTCCACGCGCGGCAGTGCACGAGGATCTGCTGCGGGGTGATGTCGCTCACGAGGTCACGCTAGCGCTCGCGGCCCGGTGTGGTCCATGCGAACTGGGTTTGTCGGCCGCGCTCGCCGTGCCCGGGTCCCCCTTCGCCCCGCCCGGATCGCCTTCCCGCTAGGGTGGGGCGGGGCGAGCGGACCCGCTCGCGTGCTCGGGAGGTTCGCGTGGGCGCCAGGTTCGAGGAACTCGACTGGAGCACCACACCCATCGGTGAAGTCAGCCTGCGGCGGCGGGTCGATCCCGTGACAGGTGCGGAGGTGTTCGAGGTCAAACTCAACGACGAATGGCTCATGTCCAGCCAGTTCACGGTCGCCGAGGTCGCGCTGGCGAGACTGGGTTTGGCCAGGCTGGCGGGCCCGTCGCGGTCGGCAGTCACCGCGAGCACGGCGGGTACTGACACCGCGGACGATGCCCCTCCTGTGCGCAGCGGCTTCGTGGTCGTGGTGGGTGGCCTGGGGTTGGGCTACACAGCCCAGACGGCTTTGGAGGACTCGCGTGTCGGTGAGGTGCTTGTGGTCGAACTGCTGGAACCCGTGATCGACTGGCACGAACGCGGCCTGGTGCCCGTGCGGCCTGTGCTCACGTCGGACCCGCGCTGCCGTCTCATTGAAGGCGATTTCTTCGCGATGTCCCGCGGCGACGGCTATGACCCGTCGCGTGCAGGCAGACTGTTCGATGCCGTGCTGCTCGACATTGACCATTCCCCCACACATGTGCTGGATGACGGTAGCGCAGCCTTCTACTCCGTTGAGGGGATGCGCGCGGTCGCATCTCATCTGCGACCGGGTGGCGTGTACGCCATGTGGTCCAACGACCCTCCGGAACCCCGGTACATGAACATTCTCGCCGAGGTGTTTGTCGACGCCGCCGCCGAGGTCATCACCTTTCCGAATCCTCTGCAAGGGCGGGACGCGTCCGCCACCGTGTACGTCGCCACGAACGCATAGCACGCGCCGGGGCTTCGCCGACGCGAGGGCGGGCCGGGTGGAACAGGCGGCTTGCGCCTCCAAGAGTTCTCGCCTGCCAAGGCGGCAGCGCGATGGATACACCCCCGCTGGCTCCACCCTCGAACCACTCCCCCGTGGGCTTCACAAGATTCTCACGGAACACGCACGGGTGGCCTGTGGTTATACCGCGCATGAGAGCCATCACCTATGCCGAGTTCGGCACCTCCGACGTCCTGACCCCCACCGAGTTGCCCGAGCCGCGTCCCGGCCCCGATTCTGTGGTGGTCGAGATGCGTGCTGCTGGCCTCAACCCTGTGGACTGGAAAGCGCGGCAAGGGATGCTTGAAGGTCTGATCGACACCGTATTCCCGGCGGTCCCTGGTTGGGATGTGGCAGGTGTGGTCGTCGAACTCGGTGCAGACGTCCCCGAGTTCGAGGTGGGCGACGAGGTGTACGGCTATGCGCGCAAGGACGTGCTGGGCGGCGGCATGCTGGCCGAACGCGTATCGGTTCCTGTTCGTGCCCTCGCCCACAAGCCACGGTCCGCGTCGTTCGAGGAAGCGGCAGCAATTCCGCTGGCAGGCTTGACGGCGTTGCGGAGTGTGCGCCGCTCGAACGTGAGTGACGGCGAGCGCGTGCTCATCCACAACGGTGCTGGCGGCGTGGGTGGTTTCGCGATCCAGTTGGCGCGCTTGGCTGGCGCGTCAGTGGTGGCCACCGCGTCCGAACGCAACCATGAGTACTTGCGGTCCCTGGGTGCTACGCCGATTGAGTACCGGGACGGCCTTGCCCAGCGGGCGCTCGCCGCTTCTCCCGACGGGTTCGATGTGGTGTTGGATTTTGCGGGCAGTGGCGCCCTGGCGGAGTCGGAAGCAGCGATGCGGCAGGGCGCGCGCGTCATCTCCGTCGCCGATGCACGTGCCGCGCGTCGTCTGGGCGGTCACGTGGTGTGGGTCCGACCCGACGCCTTGGGCCTGTTCGAACTGGCGACGTTGTTCGACGCTGGCAACCTCAATGTTGAGGTGGCGCGCACGTACACCCTGGCAGCCACTGCCGACGCCTATCGCGAACTTGAGGCCGGTCACGTACGCGGCAAACTCGTGGTCGTGCCCTAGGCCATGCGCCGCCGCACCTGCGGCGCACGCCACTGCCCCGCACCCCTCGCCACCATGACGGCCGTGCCTGCTTGCGGGGTCTCGCACGGTGCAGTCGCGGCGTGGCTGGACCTCGCACCAACGCGCTAGGTTCCCGGTGGAGCGCTTCGCGCCCGTCCGAAGTGGCCCTTCCTCCCGTTCGTGTGGGTCAGGCGAATCCGACCTGTGCGATCGGTCTGTCAAGACTGGCTGAGCCTGGGTCCAACAGTTCCGGCATCGCCGTCAGCCTCGGCCGCGTGACCCGTGCCTGTCGCCGTTTTTCAGGAAAGGTGGCGGGCAGCGCGCGCCACGGCCACGTGCAGTGTGCTACGCGCTCGCCGTATTGCTGTCCGCATCGTCTTCGTCGCGGCGGCGAGAAGTAGGGTCGCGGGGTAGGGCCAGCGTGGCGGCCAGACCTCCCAGGATGATGATCGACGCCGCACCCGTGGTGACCCGGGTCGCGTCGATGAGCGCGGCCGAGGCGGAGTTGCCCACCGTCCACGTCTGCTTCGAGGCCTCCAGAGAGGGGATCACACCACCGAGCGAGCCGCGCACGGACTCGGTGATGGCCTGCACCTGATCCGCGGGCACGCCCTGTGCCTCAAGCCTGGACGACGTGAAGGTGCCAAGCGAGACGATCAAGAGTGTGCCGAGCAGCGCCACACCCAACGAGGATCCCAGTTGCCGGACGGTCGACTGCAGGCCCGATGCCTGCCCGGACTGGTGCACAGGAACGTCGATGAGGATCACGGATGTGAGTTGGGCGGTCGCTATGCCGACGCCAAGGCCGTACAGGAACAACCACGCGGCCACGCCGAGGCTGGCAACGTGCGAGGACAGTGTGAGCGCAAGTCCGCCCACGGCGATTGCCTCAAGCGCTAGCCCCGTGCGCACCACCGCTCGGGGGCCCATGCGCTGCGTGAGTTGTGGCGTTGCCCCGGAGACGAGAAATGTTCCTGCGGCAAGCGCGACAATGAGCCAGCCGGTGCCCAGCGCCGAGTAGCCGAGCGCGTTCTGCAAGAGCAGCGGGAGAGTGAACAGCAGGCCGAACTCTCCCAGCGCCACGACGAGCGCGGCGATGGCACCGTAACGGAAGGAACGAATGCCGAACAGGTGCAAGTCGACCAACACCTTCAGCCCTGCCCGAACGCGGCGGCGCTGGGAGAGAATGAAGGCCACCGTCGCCAACACGCCCACTGCCAACAGAATCGGTACAGGAGACAGCGATCCGGATGTCTGCCACCACCAGCCGAAGCGTTCGCCTTCGATGAGCGCGAAGACGATCGACCCGAGTCCCGTGGCCGACAGTATTGCGCCCGTTATATCGAGCGTTCGACCTCCAGTCTCGTCGCGAGTGTGCGGAACCGACCAGAGGGTCAGCGCAAGCACCACGGCCCCCACGGGCACGTTCATCCAGAACGCCCACCGCCAACTCGCGTCCGTCGTGAGCCAACCGCCGACAAGTGGGCCGATCGCCGCCATACCTCCAATGGTCGAGCCCCATACCGCGAACGCGTTGGCCCGCTCGCGGCCCTGGAATATGGCATTGAGGGTGGAAAGAGTGGACGGCAACATCAGCGAGGCACCGATCCCTTGCACCAAGCGTGCGCCGATGATCGCGGCGGCGCTATCCGAGGCCCCTGCCATCAGCGAGGCCGCCACGAATACGACCAGGCCCACGATGAAAAGCCGACGCCGACCCCAGATGTCGCCCGCCCTGCCGGATACGTGCAGCAGCGCCGCGAACATCAGCGAGTAGACGGCGTTCATCCACTCGGCTTGAGTGGCGCTGAGGCTCAGGTCTCGGATCACCACAGGCAGTGCCACGTTCACCACGGTGGCGTCCATGACGATGAGTGAGACACCAAGCGCGACGGCGGCCAGCGCCCACCAGCGCCTCGGGTCACGCGTGGCCTCCGAGTTTTCCGGAGGGGCCAGTCGCGACCCCGATGCCATTTTCTCGTCACTCATGTCGGCATCATATCGACATCTACGTCGATAAACTGGCCGCTACGCTCATCACGGAGGGTTTCCATGCCACGGATCGATGCCGCCACGGTCGAGGAGCATCACACGATGCGTCGCTCGTCGCTCCTGCGCGAAGGGCTACGGATTCTGGCCGAGCGCGGGCCAGCACGACTCACGCCACAGGCGGTGGGGGCGGCAGTCGGCATCGCCAGATCGAGCGTTTACCAGTACTTTTCCTCGTCCGAAGATCTCTTCGATGCGGTTGTGGACTTCGCTTTCGAGTCTGCGCAACAACGTTTTCACGCCGCCCTCGCCGGGGATCGCCTGCCTGGCGAAAGGGTCCTGCACTTCGCCTGCGTCGCGTTCGACAGCGCTACGGATACGACCCACCGAGCCTTCCTCTCCCTGGCGGACTTGACCCTCACCGACGCCCAACGTCGACGCATCGATCAACACCACCGCGCCATGGCCGCCCCCCTGGTCGAGGCCTTGACCGCGTTGGATGTCGACCATCCTGAGTTGCGGGCAGCGCTCATCGACGGCCTGGTGGCTGCGGCAGCACGCCGAGTGCGCGAGGGCGACGACGCCACCACGGTGCGCGCGATGCTCCGTGAGTCGATCACCGCAGGGCCCGCCCGGGCGGCGGTTCCCTGACCGCCTGCGCCGTCTGGCCACCTGAAATCCTGGACTCATCACTACCGGCCCGGAGGACGCGAATGCCTACTCCTTGGTGGTGCGGGTGAACTGGGCCCTCTGCGCGGGTGCCTGGTCGTTGCGCCCGGACATGGATCGCGAGCGCGACACGACCTTCCGCAAAAACGTGTCGTCCTGGACCATTGCGGTGATGGTGTGTTTCACCACCCGCTCCGGCATGTAGCGGGCGCGCCGATTGCGATACTTGGACCTGATCCACGCGGCGATGAAAATGCCCGTTGCGGGACCGGCGGCAAAGAGCGCGAGCGCTATCCCCGAGGAGCCTTCCGAAGAATCACTCACCAGCCACTCCTGCCTGTGTCGCACGGCAACTCGACAGCGCCGCGATGGGTCGCGTCATCATGACCCCGTCGCCAACGCGACGATCGCCAAGGGCCAGGTCACGGCGGAGATTGCCGCGGCTGTCCCCCAGGCCACCCACGCGGCTTTGGTTCGGTTGATGGGCACGCTACCCATCGTTGTTCCGCTGCGACCGTTGACCGCGATGTAGTGGGTAATCTGGCGTCTACCCCGGGTTTCCACGAAGCCGTAGAGCCACACGGGAAGCAACACCGCAGTCCAGCGACTGCCCTTCACATTGGCCTGTTCGGACGTCCACGCGACTCCGCGATCATAGCCGCTGACACTGGACTGTGCACCCGCTCGGGCAAGCGTCATGAAGTGGTTCGCCGCATAGGATTCGGCGGCGTCGACGTCCATATCGCGCCGTTCGGACGTGTACTCGGAACCCAAGAAATTGCTGTTGAAGCGCACCATGCTCTTGACGTCGAACGGCAGTACCGCGTTGATGATGTTGTTGGTGCTTGCGGTGGAGTGGATATTGGCTCGGTCTGATGATGTCTCCACGATGAGGTCGTCGATCTCCATCGACAGGTGCCGCATCACGGCGAAGCGGTCGGCGTGATACTCCGTCTGGTTGTCGTTGACGCGCACCGTCCGGCGTAGCACCTCGCCCTCGCCGTCGAGTCGCACATCCACATTGCCGTCAACCGTCATGTATGGCATGTACACGCCCATCACGTTCTCCGGGACAAACGTACTGGCGAAACCTGGGTGGGCGAACGTCTTGCGCTCGTTGACGAAGTCGTTGATGTAGGCCATTGCTTGCTCTTTGGTGACGATAAAGGGCAGGATGCCGTCCGGTACCGCGCCGTTGGGGATGCGGTTGTTCAGCGAGAGTTCGTGCTTGCACCAGTGACAGCGAGCGCGCAGATTGTGGTCGGTATCGATGACCACCTCGGAGCCGCAGCCCGTGCATGTGACCGTGACCAAAGCCGAGTCGTCGATGATATCTACGGCCGCACTCGATACGGTCGTGCCGCGCAAGTCGCCGATGCCCTCACTGAGTTTCATTGCCTCATCGAGGCTGATTTCCTTCCATGCGTAGCGGCAATAGGCGCACCGGAACTCGCCTGTGGCTGGATCGTAATTGACTTCGCTGGCGCCGCACTTCGGGCAGCGGACCACGCCGTCGGCCGCGCCCTTGGGGGTGGCAAGTTCGACGTATTCGGGGGGTTCGGGCAGGAACTGCCCCTGAGGGTCTTCCGTGGTCATCGTGACGCGAGCCTAGAGCCCAAGAACCTTCTTCTTCAGTGCCTCGAAGTCGTCCTCGTTGATCAGTCCGTCCTCGAGCATCTTCTTATACTGAGTGAGTTGTGCAACGGGATCTGTGGGTGCCGCAGGTGCGGCCGAGCCCGTAGGCATTCCAGGAACTCCCGTTCCCGTGGCCGCGCCAGAGGTGGGCTGGACGAGATTGCCGATGGCCCCCATGCCCACGCCCATCATCGCGAGCCCCGTGCCCCCACCGTCCGACTCTCCCGCGGCCTGGACGCCGCGCGCCACGGACTGCTTGAGGAACGTGTCGGCGCGGCCACCACTCAAAGCGTCGGCCTTGCGCACGTCGGACAACAGCGCCGTGGTGTCCGCGTCGTATTCCACGGAGACGATGGTGGCCTTGACGATAGTGAGTCCGCGTTCGGAGGACCAGTGGTAATTGGACTCGATCTCCTCGGAAAGTGACGCCGCAAAACCCACAGAGTCTGACTGGATGCGAGTGATGCGGTGGTCTTTGTCCGCGTCGTTGACGTAACGCGAGAAGGCGCCCGCCAACGAGCCGACCACCTCGCTGAACAGTTGATCGGACACCGCGTTGTCGGTCTCCGTGATGTCGAATACCTGCGCCGCGGCACTGATGTAGCGCGCAGGGACCAGAGTCTTCACAAAGAGGATGGGGTCCACAACCTTGAGCACATACGTGCCGCGCGTCACCGCGCCAGCCTGGGCGTTGAGGTAGGCGTCATCCCAGTAGATGGGACCTTGGGTCCCGAACTTGTTATTGGGGATCTCTTTGAGGTTCACGTAGATCGCAAGTTGTTGACTGCCAGGCCGACCGCCAAACTTGAAGCGTTCCCACGAGGTCGTGAAGGTAGAACTAAACATCCCACCCCCGCTGAAGACCGACGTGGAGTTCTGGTCTTCGCTGTCCCATTTGTAGGCGCCAGGTTCGGCCACCACGCCCGTGATGGCGCCATCTTGGAAAGTGAGGAGGCCGTAGCCTTCGGGCACAATGGCGACGGAGCCGTTGGTGATGATGTTTTCGCTCGCCTGTGTGTTCCGACCGCGGCCAGCGTTCGTACCCTGCGTCACGGCAGGGAAGACGACGGCGGTGTCGCTGAGCCCGCGCGGCGGCACAAGAAAGTCAAGGAATTGGTCGCCGAAGGTCGACCTTAGGGAATCCCAACCCGCACCGACGACAATTTGAATGAATCCCACCACGTCTCCTGTCTTGTGCGCCATCGGCTCCGGCGGCCCGGCCGCGCCACCGCTGTCTGGCTGGCACGCGGCCACTGTGTGTCCCGAAGAATCTATCAGGACACGTGCCGGGGGGCACTCGGGACTGCAGCAGTCCCGCCTCCTGCGCAAACACCACATCCACTGCGGCCCTCAACCCTGCCAGGTCACGCGACAACGACACCAGTTCCTCACGGGCCAACCCCTCCAGGTCCACCCCATCACGTGCGCACACAGCATCGGCCGCAGTGCAGGTCAAAACGGTGCTCGACGTCATAACATCAGTACATCACCACCCACTGACATTTAAGACAATCACACAGTATCGAAAAACCATCAACCACATATAACAGGCACGAACCACGCCTACCACACACCCCCACCATGCACCGTCAACCACCGAAAACTCCCACCCTTGGGAAGTCGGCAGAACGTCCCTCCACGAGGCTTCGGTTTCGTGGCGGATCGGGCGCGCCTGCGGAACTGCCCCGACATCCACGACGCCACGCGCGTAAGGTGGTGAGCATGCCCATGCGGGCGAAGTCTCTCTGCCCCTCAGCGACGAGGAGCACGATGTCCTGCGGGAGGTCGGTCGCGCCCTGGCGCTCGCCCGTCGCCCCCGTGCGATGGCTACACGCCACGCCCTGGACCCACTCAGAGCGGGTGCCTTACCCACCCACCCTCCCCCACCGCGAACGGGAGTTGTCATGAAGAACGCATACAAGGGAGTCAGTGAGTACGACCGTTTTGGACCCTGGATCGACGAGGTCAAAGGACCCGACGATGTGCCGCGACTGTATCGGGACTACGCGATCGACTTCAACGCCGAGCGTCTCGTGGTAAAGGTGCCGCGGAACATCACGCGCAGGAACGCGACGCCGGACATGGACCTGTACGACCACCTGATCATGGTGGGGCAGGAACGGTTGACGGTGCTGAGCCGGCACATGGGCGAGCCGTCGCGTACCACGGACGACGCAGCGAGTACCGACAGCGGCAGAGGGTATGACGTCGTTTCCACCCGGTGCGCGGACATCGTCGCCATTGGCAACATGCTCAACTTGCTGGATGGGCGACTGACGGTCTCCACAGCCGAGGGGACCCCAGTCACGGTGCGGTACAACGGTTCGGCAGCGGAAATGGTGGACAGGCTGGTCGACGCGCTCCGGCAGGCCGCCTGCGTGAAGCCCGCAAGTCCGGTCGGCTTGGCGCTCCTGGCTGCGGGGGGTCCGCTCGCTCGGCCCGCGATGGTACGGGCGCCGGGGCGCGTCGACACCTTCCTGGCGAGTGCCTTCCTTGAGGCCCACGGCGCCAACCCACGACTTGCCGCGTGGGCGGCACACGGGCGCAGGCGTGTCGCTCCGGACGTGAACGGCGCGCGCGGGTCCGTCGAGCGCCTGAAGCACGCACTGTCACCGATGACGCTTCATGGCGCGCTCTTTTCGGCCGACGAGGATGCGCTGGAGGTCTTTGGGCGGCACTCGTGGCTGGTGCGGGGCCGCGCCGCGATCTACTCCACGTCGCACCTGGTGATCCCCTTTGGAGCACCCGACCGCCTCGACCTGGCGCCCCATCCGCTCTATCCCGCCGTGACGGTGGCGACGATCGGAGCGGGCGAGTGGAGCGCGGAGATGCCGGTGCCGCGCGACTCGGTGGCGGAGCAGTTGTTGAGCGAGGCAGCGGGGAAGGTGGG
>JASBTB010000020.1 GCA_030148645.1 Demequina sp.
GGTCGCCCTGAACCTGGCGATCCTGGTGGCGCTCGCGGGGCGCGAGGGCGACTTCGAGGAAACGGCGGCCACCGTGCGTGAGGCCGTCAAGAACGGGCAGGGCTCCACCAGTTTCTACCCCCCACAGGGGTAGGGTGCGGACCTGTCGAGGGCGTTGTCGCGGCGAAAATGCCGTTCCCGCTTGGCCGTACCGCGGCACCAGTCGGCGGGGTGGTGCCCCTGGCTGAACCGGCGCGTCGCACCGTGTCGGAGCATCGTGGAAGGAGATAGACCCTGCGTCGTGCGAGCGTGGTGACGGCGAACGCGTGCGCGAGTGAATGTTCCGCGGAACCGTGTTCTCGCTGTGTGACCGCCCCGATCTGGGAGGGTGCGTAGTGATGCCGGAATAGCCACAGCAGATCGCCGATGCTGCTACACGTGCCGCCCTCGATGTAGGAGTGCCGGTTGGACCGTTGACCGGGCGTGTCGAAGGGTTTGACGATGCGCCCTGCTGGCCCAAAGTGGCGGTGGCAAGACGCGCGCAAGACCTGCTCCAGAAGCGGGAACGCGACGTACGCGGCGATCGCGGCGTGCTCGTCGGCGACATATACGTCGGAACCTTCGCGATGGCATTGGCGCTATGGAGCCCCCCACTCTTCGGCGGCATCGCCATCGTCGCTGTGATTGCCGTCGTGACCCGTGCGCAGCGGTCCTTCAGGCACTAAGATGCCCGCAAGCCGACGCCGTAGCCGAGTGGGATCCCCGCCTGCGGGGCGCGTCAGACGCCGCGCCCCGTGACGCGACGGAGTACCGCATCGCGGCGCAGCCATCCCACGACGCCTCCGTCGGCGTCCAGCACCGGCACGCCGTCGTACACGTCTTCGCTCAGCAGGACGGCAAGCACTTCCTCAATGGGCGCATCGGGCGCCACGTAGTCCCGCCATTCGATGAGTTGGGACACCGTCACGGTGTCGGCGTCGTCGTCGCCGACCGCCGCCGCCGCGCCTACGGCCGTCACGACGCCGACGTATTGGCCGTGCTCCGTGACGACGGGCAGGCCGGGGCGGCGCGAGGCCCGCAATGCCTGCACCACGTCCGGAAGGGACATGCGCGTGCCGACCGATGTGGGTGCTGGGAGCATGAGGTCGCTGACGGTGAGCCCCGCGAGTTCGGGACGTGGGTTGCGCGCCAGCAGATCGACGCCACGGCGCTTGAGCTTGGCGGTGTAGATCGACTCGCGGGACATCGCTGTGGACAAGGTGGTGGAGATCGCCACGGCCATGAGCAGCGGCAGGATGATCGAGTATTCGCCGGTGAGTTCGAACAGGATAATGACGGCGGTGATGGGGGCTCGAGACGCTCCGGCGACCAAGGCCCCCATGCCTACCAGGGCGTATGCGCCGGGCGCAATGCCAAGCGTTGGGAACATCGCGTCTGCCGTCTGGCCAAATGCGGCACCCAGTGCCGCCCCCAGGAACAGCGACGGCGCGAATACGCCGCCCGAACCGCCGATCGCGATGGTGAGCGAGGTGGCGATGATCTTGGCGACCAACAGCAGCACCAGGAATCCGATGAGGTACTTGCCCATCACCGCGTTCTCGAGCACGGGATAGCCCACGCCATACATCTGTGGAATGGCGAGCAACAGCAAGCCGAGCAGGAGCCCGCCCACACCGGGTCGTAGCCACTCGGGGCCCTTCCAGATGGTGTCTGCCACGTCCTCGAACCAGTACAGGACCTTGGTGAAACTGGTCGCGACCAACGCCGCGAGCAGGCCCAGCACCGCGTACAGCGCGTACTCGCGCACCGAGTTCACGGTGAATTCGGGAAGGGCGAGGAAAGGCTCGTTCCCGAGCATCGCGCGGCCGATAACGGAGGCGGTGACCGAGGCGAGAACCACGGCCGCAAAGGTGCGAGCGACAAAGGTAGTCAGGAGCAGTTCGAGCGCGAAGAAGACGCCAGCGATGGGCGCATTGAAGGTGGCGGCGATGCCGCCTGCGGCGCCGCACGCGACCAGGAGACGCACCTGGGACTCGTTGAGCCGTACCCAGCGGGCAACGGTGGAGCCGAACGCGGCTCCGATTTGCACGATAGGACCTTCGCGCCCCACCGAGCCGCCCGAGCCGATGGTGATGGCGGAGGCAAGGGCCTTGACGGCCGCCACCTTGGCGGGGATGCGACCGCCGCGTTTGCTGATCGCGTACATCACCTCGGGGACGCCGTAACCGCGGGTCTCGCGCGCGAACCGCTGCACGAGCGGGCCGTAGAGGAGCCCGCCGACGGCCGGGGCGAGTACCACGAAGAAGGGGCCGAGCCACGGTAGCCAAGGGTGGGCCTCGCGGCCAGCGTCGGCGTAGTCGGCGTGACCGGAGAAAACGAGGGTGGCGTTCTCGATGAGCCAGCGGAACGCGACGGCGCCGAGGCCTGCGACGGCGCCGATAATGACGGACAGCACCAACAAAGCGGAGTTCTCGGAGCGCCGCATGCGTGCCACGATGCGGTGGCGCCAGGGGACGGCCACGGTCTGAGTCACGAAACGCTTCCTTAATACTTGTGTTACTACAATAGTTGTAGATTAGCAGCAAAGTGATCTACGGTGGACCCGTGAACGTGCATGACAAGACCCCTCGCGTGCCCGACGTCGACGCGGCCGCGATGGCCACGCTCGTCGCCTCGCGCTCGCTTCTGGGCATTGTGGCGCAATCGTTGGCCCCGGCGCTCGATGAACTGACGATGCCGCAGTTCCGCGTGCTCGTCGTGCTTGCCGAGACGGGCCCCCT
This sequence comes from Demequina sp., assembly GCA_030148645.1. Taxonomy (GTDB): domain Bacteria; phylum Actinomycetota; class Actinomycetes; order Actinomycetales; family Demequinaceae; genus Demequina. The sequence goes on from JASBTB010000020.1 coordinate 2,760, forward strand.
CCGCATGGGCGATCTGGCGGAACGCATCGGCGTGCATCCATCCACCCTGAGTCGCACCGTCGACCGGCTGGTGGCGGGCGGGTGGATCGACAGAGCCAGTGCGCAGGAAAGCCGTCGCGAGGTGCATGTGACGTTGTCCGACCGCGGGCACACGCTCGTGAAAGACGTGACGGACCGGCGACGCACCCAGATTGTGGGTGTGCTCACGTCCTTGGCGGACGCGGATCGCGCCGCTGTCAGGCGCGGGATGGAACTGTTCGCGGCCGCCGCTGGCGAGGCATCGCCCGAAGACCTGTGGGAACTGGGGCTCTAGCCGACGAGGTTTTGTCCGCGGCACTCTACGCCTGCGGCGAAGCGGGCGCCTGAGCAGGAGCCTCACACCTAGGCTGTCTGCATGTCCCACCCGCCTCAGGGTTCCCGCCGCGCCGCCAGCGGGGGCATGCGTGGGCGGGGCCTCACCGGCGGCCGCGATCCCGACGACATCCGTGCCGAGAACGCCGCGGCGCCCTACGTCCCGTACTTGTGGCGGCGCGTCGGCGCGTTGTTCGTACCCTATCGAGCGCAACTGCTGCTCACCGCTATTTTGGTGCTCGCCACATCGGCCGCCACGGTGGTCCCGCCGCTCGTCGTGCAGCGCATCTTCGACCAGGCGCTGTTTCCCTCGGACGGTGCTGGCGGTGTCGCGCCGCCCTCGCTTGGCCTGCTGACTCAACTGGTGACGCTCATGATCGCCATCTTCGTCGCGTCGGCCGGGCTCGGAGTCTGGCAAACCTGGGTGACCTCCACCGTGGGAAACCGGGTGACGGGAGACTTGCGCGTCACGCTGTTCGATCGCCTCCAGCGTATGGAGTTGGCGTTCTTTACGCGCACCAAGACGGGAGTGATCCAGTCGCGTCTGCAGAACGACGTGGGGGGCGTCGCGGGAGTGCTCACCACCTTCGTGTCGAGCATTGTGGGCAACACGGCCACGGTGATCGCGTCGCTCATCGCCATGATTGTGCTCGACTGGCGTCTCACCCTGCTCGCCGTGATCCTGATGCCTGCGCTCGTGGTGGCGCAGCGGCGCGTCGGGCTGGTGCGTCAACGCATTGCGGCCAAGACCCAGGAGTCGCTTTCCGAGATGACCTCCATCACCCAGGAGACCCTGTCGGTCAGTGGGATTCTGTTGAGCAAGGTCTACAACCGTCAGCGCCTCGAGTCCGCCAGGTATGCCGCAGAGAACCGCAACCTCATCCGCCTGCAGGTGCAGCAGGCCATGAGCGGTCAGTGGTTCTTCGGGCTCGTCACGGTCATCATGTCGTCCGTCCCCGCCGTCATCTACCTCGCCTCCGGGTGGCTGCTGGTCCGCAACGGTCAGGGCGGGGACACCGCTATCACGGCGGGCACCATCGTTGCCTTCACTACCATCCAGGCGCGTCTGCTGTTCCCCCTCATGGCCCTCATGCGCGTCGCGCTCGAAGTGCAGACCTCGCGGGCCTTGTTCGCCCGCATCTTCGAGTACCTGGATCTCATCCCAGCCATCGCGGACCGGCCCGATGCACGAGCCGCGGCTGACGCCCCTGGCCCGTGGGGCACGGTCGAGTTTCGCGACGTGAGTTTTCGCTATGCCGACGCGACGGACGATTCGCCGCCGACGCTCGACGGGGTTTCCTTCACCGCGCGGCCCGGACAGACGCACGCGTTCGTAGGCCCGTCCGGTGCCGGCAAGACCACCATCGTCTACCTTGCCGCGAGACTGCACGAGGCGTCCTCCGGCAGGGTGCTCTTCGCGGGGCAGGATGTGCGCGAGTTGATCGCGGAGTCCGTGGTCGAGCAGGTAGGTGTCGTCACGCAAGAGACCTACCTCTTCCATGCGACAATCGCGGAGAACCTTCGGTATGCCAGGCCCGAGGCCACCGATCGTGAACTGGAACAAGCGTGTCGGGCCGCACACATTCACGACACCATCGTAAGTTTCGAACACGGGTATGACACGGTCGTGGGGGAGCGCGGGTACCGCCTTTCCGGCGGGGAAAAGCAGCGCATCGCTATCGCCAGGGTCCTCCTCAAGGACCCGCCCGTGCTGTTGCTCGACGAGGCTACGAGCGCGCTGGACACCGTGAGCGAACGGGTCGTCCAAGTCGCGCTGGATCGGGCCGCGAAGGGGCGCACCACCTTGGTCGTGGCCCACCGCCTTTCCACCGTGGCCGATGCGCACGCCATCCATGTGGTGGACCACGGGCGCATCGTCGAATCGGGCACCCACGCGGAACTCCTTGCCGCGGGCGGCCTCTACGCTCGCCTGGCCGAACAGCAACTCGAGTAGTTCGTTGGGCCGGGCTCGGTTGGGCCAGTGGGGCCTGGCCGGTGGGGCCGGGCTCGGCAAGGGGAAACCAGCAGTCATCAGTGCCGACGAACAGGTGCCTCCTACGCCTGACCCGTGAATCCCAACTGTCTGGCGGCCTCGTAGATCGCGATTGCCGCCGCGTTGGACAGGTTGAGTGAACGTCGTTGCGGCAGCATCGGGATGCGAACGGCCGCAGTTATGCGGGGGTGGGTCAGGACTTCATCGGGCAAACCGGTGGGCTCGGGGCCAAAGAGCAACACGTCGCCCGGGGCGTAATGCGCGTCCGTGAAGCGGGTCTGGGCGTGGCCCGTGAACGCGAAGATCCTGGCTTCGGGTAGTTCGTCGCACAGCGCAGCGAAGGAGGTGTGAAGCGTCACCGTGGCCAGGTCGTGGTAATCCAAACCAGCGCGCCTGAGCCGAGACTCCTCGAGCGTGAATCCGAGCGGCTCGATGAGGCGAAGCGGCGCGCCCGTGCAGGCGGACAACCGAATGGCGGCGCCCGTGTTCTCCGGGATCCGGGGCTCGAAGAACGCAATCGACGGCATGGCGGTGGCAGGGTTCACGGCCCACAGTGTGTCACGCCGTGCTCCACCCCACCGGCGAGGTCGCGGTTCACGCCGGTGCGGGGTCCGGATGAGGCGCCAGAACAGCCCGCGGGCGACGAGACTCGCCGTCTGCGGATGGGGCACGGTCACGGTGCAGAGGTGTCGCGAAGAATGTGACATATGCCACATCGGTCGAAAATACCCCATAAATGGGGCTACCGGTTTGGGGGGCATCTTCTTATGGTCGAAGAGGGTCCATGGGGGCCCCTGACTCGGGGGTTGGGGCGTTGCTGGCTACATACGCCGTCGGCGGCGTCGCGGTAGTGGCGGTGCTCGGCATTCTGGGCGGCTCAGCCGCCGTGCCTTCGGGCGCGCCGGAACGCCCCGAATTCGCGCCTGCGGCCAGTGCCATCTCAGCCCCTGAGGTGGCGCAACCCCTGACGGTGCTCCTCATGGGCGACTCCTACACGTCGGGCAATGGCGCGCGCGATGAAGCGGGCAACGCGGTGTACTACGGGCCCGAACGGTGCCTGCGCAGCGCCAACACGTGGGCAGAGCAGTACGCGCGCATCATGGAGGACAACGGGTACGCAGTCACGTTGTTGAACCGAGCGTGTTCAGCCGCCACGACCAGCGCGATCGTCGACGATCGCTCCATGAAGGACACCCGGGTGGTCGTTTACCCCGAGCCCGAACCGGTGGCTGCGCCACGCGAGGACCAGTTCTACGTCGAGTGGGCGGCCACGGACCCGCGCTGCAGCCCTAGGGTGGCAACCGAGGAGTACTTCGTGTCGACCGTGAACCGGGTGCGACAGGCCGACGGCTCGGCGAACGTGTCAGTGGCCTGTGAGCGCTGGCTACCCGCGCAAACGGCAGCACTGAACCGCGATGTCGATCTGGTACTCATGACGGTGGGCGGCAACGACGTGCGCTTCCCCGACATCGTCCGCGAGTGCCTCATCCTGGCCAATGCGGACACATGCGAAGGAGCGATCGACACCGCGCGCGACTATGTGAGAGACACGTTTGCGAGTGATCTGCTGACGGTGTTCGAGGACATCAACCGCAAGACCGGGGGCCACGCCAAGGTGGGTTATGCGTCCTATCCAGGCCTTGAGGTCAGCGACGACCTCCGCATCGCCTCGGTGGGAACCTCCGGCATACGCTCCTACCCACTTGCCCAGGAGTTGGCGGCACTGTCGCAAGAGGGCCTTGAGGCACAACGCACGGCGGTGGCGCAGGCAAACTCCCGGTTCGGGGGGGGCTTTGTCACGCTCATGGACGCCGTGCCGCAGATGTTCCGGGGTCACGAGCCCGACGCCCGGCCTGGGTTCGCCAATCCCGATCGGTGGATGTACGAGTTCCTGGAAACCACGCGCCGCGACGAGTGGTACCACCTCAAGCCGGAGGGACAGGAACGACTGGCCCGCTACGCAGCGTCCTTTGGGGACTTCGGGGCAAGCAGCGACAACGGGGTGGCACGCGATCTTGCGCTCATCGTCGATGCGGGTCGCGATGCGCGGGCGGTGGTGGAGTCGGCGCTTGCCACGCCCGAACTGTGGACAGGCGCGCAGGTGAGTATCGTCGAGCAGCGGGTTGCCGACGACGGCGTCGACCTTGAACGCCGCGTGATTGCGCAGGCCGCCACTGCCGCCAACGCCCTTGCGGCATTGCGCGCCACGTCGACCTCTCCGTGGTTGCCAGCGACCTCCGCACCACTTCAGGCCCGATGGAACGCGACGGCCCAGTCGGTGTTCATCGGCGACGTCGCACTCAATGTGGACGGTGTGGCGCCGGTGTGGAGCGGCAGTGAACAGGGGGGCGTGGTGACGGTGGATGCTCGACAGATCGACGTCGAGCAGGCACGGGCCCGGGCGCGGGTGTCGCGCCCGGGCGAAGCGGCCACGGTCCAGGCGAGCCGCAGGCCGTCGGCGGCCAAGGAGCGCCTAGCCGCGATGCTCCAGGACCTAGCGACGGCACCTCACGCGTGGGCGGGCGGACCGTACGTGACAACGGGTGCCATACGTGAACTCACCGCGACGGGTTCATTCGGGCCGGGCGAGGTGAACTACGCCTGGGACCTGGACGGCGATGGGATCTATGAAACGGATGCGGCGGGGCCGCGATTGAGGGTCGAACCCGGCGAGGCGGAGTCCGGTTGGGTGTCCGTGCGCGTCACGACGCCCGCAGGCTCGCAAGCCGTGGCGTCGGCGTGGGTTACGCCGGGTCCGGGGACCGTGGGTGCACCGCGAGCGTGCAGTACCGCGGACGCCGGGGCTACCGCACGCAGCGAGTCGAGTCGTCGCGGATGTTGGCCCAACCCGGCGTCTCCCGCAGGTCCCGACTCCGTGGGTGTTCCCACCGATGCCACTCGGGCCTTGCGCGTCGGGGGCGGCGCCGAGGTGGGCACGGCCGACGGGGGATGGGCGGTAGGCGACGACGGTGGAGCGGCGCGCGACGGGGAGCCAATGCTGGCCGTCCTGACCATGCTGCCGTGGTACGTGGACGAGCGCGTCGTGTATGCCTCCGGTGCGAGAGTGCGTCGGGTTTCCCGCGCGGGGGGTGTGGGCCGCACGCGCCCGCGCGAACTGGTACGACGAGACCAGGCGCTACGGATGCTCCTGGCCAGTATCGATGCCTGTCGCTAGAGGGTCCACGTGGATCACCAGATCCTGACGCGGTGCTCGGGCTCAAGCCACAAGGCGTCGTCCTCGCTCACCCCAAACGCGGCATACCAGGCATCCATGTTGCGGACAACCCCGTTGATCCTGAACTCTTCCGGGGAGTGGGGATCCGTGGTGATTTGGGTAATGAGGGCCTCGTCACGGCGCTTGGTACGCTCCGTGAGTGCGTAGGCGATGAAGTAGCGCTGGGCCGCGGTGAGGCCGTCGATGAGCGGCAACTCTCCGAGCGGCTGCCCCGCAGAAATCTTGAGGGCCTTTAGGGCAATTTCCACTCCAGCGAGGTCGCCGATGTTTTCGCCGACGGTCAATGCGCCATTGACGGTGTAGTCGTCGCCCAACTGTGCGGGGGAGTAGGCGTCGTATTGGTCGATAAGCAGTTTGGCACGCGCCGTGAACGCCTCGCGGTCGGCTTGCGTCCACCAGTCGTTGAGCCGTCCCGTGCCGTCGTATTTGGAGCCTTGGTCGTCAAAGCCGTGGCCTATCTCGTGGCCGATCACGGCGCCGATGCCTCCGAAGTTGACCGCCGCGTCGGCCTCAGGGTTGAAGAACGGCGGCTGCAGGATGGCTGCAGGAAAGACGATCTCGTTGGCTGTTTGCAGGTAGTAGGCGTTGACTGTCTGCGGCGTCATGAGCCACTCGGTGCGGTCCACCGGTTGGCCGATCTTCGACCACGCCCAGTCGTGGTCGAAGCGTGTCGCCGCCCGCACATTGCCCACCAGGTCATCCGCGCGGGCTTGAAGTGCCGAGTAGTCGCGCCACTTTTCGGGGTAGCCGATCTTGGGAGTGAACTGGTCGAGCTTGGTGAGCGCGCGCTGACGCGTCTCGGGCGTCATCCAGTCAAGTGAGGCAACCGACTCGCGGTAGGCGGCGATCAGGTGTGCCACCAACAGGTCCATCTCCCGCTTGTATTCCGGTGGGAAGTGGCGCGCCACATACAACTGGCCCACGAGTTCGCCCACACAGCCCTCGACAAACTGCACGCCTCGTTTCCAGCGTTCGCGCTGCTGCGGAGCCCCGGACAGCACGGTGCCATAGAACTCGAAGTTCGCCCGCGAAATCTCCTGGCTCAAGTAGGCGGCGCGCGACGCGACGATGCGCCACCGCAACCACTGTTTCCAGTGGTCGAGGCTGGTGACGGGGAAGGCGTCGCTCAGTCCCTCGAAGAAACTGGGCTCGTACGCGATGAGGATGTCGTGCGCCGCATCGGGCATGCCGATCGCGGTGGCCCACGAGCGCCACGGGAATCCGCCCGCCGTTGCTTCCAGTGTGGCCAGCGTGGTGGGGTTGTGCGTCAGGTCGGCCTCGCGGGATTTCACGACGTCCCAGTGGTGGGCCGCGATGGCGGTCTCCACCGCGAGTACCGTGTCGGGGTCGAACTCGACTCCGGTGAGTTCCGCCATGCGCCTCAGGTGTGACACGTACTTCTGACGCACCTCGGCGTGTGCGTCTTCGCGGTAGAAGGCCTCGTCGGGCAGGCCGATGCCGGACTGGAACAGGTAGACGACGTTGCGATCGGGCTCGGACTTGTCGGCGAACACCTCGTAGCCGATGACACCTCCCACGCCCGACATCTGCAACGTGCCAAGTGCGATTGCCAGTTGCTCGTGCGTCGTTGCGGCGTCGACCATGGCAAGGTCTGGCTCGATCGGGTTCGCGCCCAGGGCGTCGACGGTGTCGGTGTCCATGAAACTTGCGTACAGAGCACCGGTGAGCGCGTCGCGCGGGGACTCCTCGATAATGGCGCGTACCTGTTTTTCGGCCTGGTCGTGGAGCGCGTAGAACGCGCCGTCGGCCGCACGATCCTCGGGAATCTCGTGGGTCTCGAGCCACGGCCCGTTCACGTATCGGAAAAAGTCGTCGTGTGGTCGAATCGTGTCGGAAAAGGTGGAGGGGTCGATGCCGCGCTGAGTCATGAGCCCACCCTAGGTGGCGGCATCGCCTACCGTGCAAAGGTTTCGCTGATGGCGAGGTTGCCGCCACGTGGCAGAGCACCAAACCTGACTGGCATGATGGGCAGATGCGCATTCACCTTGCCGCGGACCACGCGGGCTATGAGTTCAAAGAGCACCTGCTCACCCATCTCGCCTCGCAGGGGCACGACGTTGTCGACCATGGCGCATTCGAGTACGACCCCCTGGACGACTACCCGTCGTACTGTATCGGTGCCGGTGAGGCTGTCGTGGCCGAGCCCGGTTCCTTGGGCATCGTGCTTGGTGGATCAGGCAACGGCGAGCAGATCGCGGCCAACAAGGTGACGGGTGTGCGCGCCGTCCTTGCCTGGAGTGTCGACACGGCGAAGTTGGGCCGTGCTCACAACGACGCCAATGTGGTGGCGATCGGCTGGCGCCAGCACTCGCTCGAAGAGTCGGTGGGATTGGTCGAGGCGTTCCTCGCCGAACCGTTCTCCGGTGACGAACGACACCAGCGCCGTATCGATCAACTCGCGGCCTACGAGGCCAGTCGCGACCGAGTCTAGAAGCCCAGGCCA
>JASBTB010000045.1 GCA_030148645.1 Demequina sp.
ACGCGCACACAATCTCAAGGAAACCTTCACCGAGAGCGCGTCCGATCTTGACCCACGTGGATCAGCATGAGTCGAGGTAGCCAGGACTGGCGCCGCGCTCGGGCGAGAGATCCGGCACGGGAAGGAGAACACGATGTTGCAGTGGTGTGGTGACATGGGAGTCACGGACTGGGTGAGCATGATCGCGCTCTGGGCGACCGTGCTCGGAGTCACGGTCTGGGCGGTACTACGCCTGTTCCCCACGCAGCCGGGTTCGCACGCACGCAATGTGCTCGACCAGAGGCTCGCTCACGGTGAGATCGACCTTGAGACGTACCGCTCGGCACGCGCCGCGATGGATCTCAGCGACCCGGAGCTCCGCCAGGCAGGTCCCCTACGGGGAGCGTGATCTCAAACCGGGCCCCCCGGCCAGCGCCGTCGCTCGACGCCGCGACCGTACCGCCGTGAGCCTCCACAAGGGCCTTGACGATCGCCAGCCCGATCCCGGACCCGCCGTGCTCGCGGTCCCGCGCCGCGTCCGCACGGTAGAACCGCTCGAACAGGTGCGGAACATGCTCGGGCGCGATCCCCTCGCCCTGGTCCGCGACGGCGATCGATACCACCCGCCCGTGGTCACGTAGTCGCGCCACAACCGTGACCAACCCGCCCGCCGCGCTGTGGCGGACGGCATTGTCGAGGAGATTGCCAAGCACCTGCGCCAGTCGCTCGGGGTCTCCATCCACGGTGACCGGTTGCACGGGCGTGTCGCTGCGCAACTCCACCCCGGCGGCTCGCGCTCGGTCCGCAGCAGACATCACCGCAGCATCCACGAGTGCCGCCACGTCGAGCCGCTCGAGCCGCAGACTGGCCTGCCCGCTCTCGGCACGGGTCACGGCCGCCAGGTCCTCGGACAGACGCACGAGCCGCGCGCCCTGTCCACGCAACACTGCTACCATTGACGGGCTCAGTTGCGCCACCCCATCCTCGATCGCCTCCAGCGCAACGTCGAGGGTCGCCACCGGCGTGCGGAGTTCATGCGCCACATCGGACAGGAGCTGTCGGCGAAGACGCTCCGACTGATCGAGACGGTCGGCCATCCGGTTGAACGCATTGGCCAGTTCGTCGAACTCCCGACCGATGCCAGGCCGGGCCACCCGCACCCCGCGTGTGCCCTCCGCGATACCCTGCACAGCGGTGGACAGCGACTCCAGGGACCGTCCGATGCGCCGACTGATCAGGACGCTCACGGCGAAGGCGGCAACGACTCCCAGTGCCAGTGCGACCGCCAGGGACAACGCGCTCGAGGTGCGAAATGCGATCGCCGCGTGATCGATCGCCGCGCTCAGGTCCTCGACCCGCTCCGCGTTCATGTGACGCTGGAAGATCGTCGGACCGATCGCTCCGGCGACCAACCAGGCCGTGATCGCTGCGGTCGCCAGCACCAACGCGATCGCGAGCAACAGTCTGGCCGCAAGGCCGCTGCGCGCCCGACCGTCAGCGGTCACGCTCCGGTGCCGATCCGGTACCCGACACCCCGCACCGTCCGCAGGTATTTCTGCCGCTCCGCACTATCGCCCAGCTTCTGACGTACGTGGAGGACGTGCACGTCCACCAGATGCTCGTCCCCTACCCAGCCGCCGCCCCACACCTCCTCGAGCAGCGCGGAGCGGGTCATGACGCGTGTGGGGCGCACGGCCAACGCGGCGAGCACGTCGAACTCGGTGCGGGTCAGGTGCACCGGCTCGCCCGCCAGGCTCACCTCGCGTGCGTCCAGGTCGATCGCGAGATCGCCGACGCGCACCACGTCCGCCTCTGGGCCGGGAGTTGCAACGGGCGCAACTCGCGGACGCCGCAACATCACGCGCACGCGCGCCACCAACTCCCGAGGACTGAAGGGTTTGGTGACGTAGTCGTCCGCCCCCACCGACAGCCCCACCAAGGTGTCCACCTCGTCCGCGCGCGCGGTGAGGATCACCACGTAGCAGTCGGAAAAGGTCCGCAGTTGTCGGCACACCTCAAGACCGTCGATGCCCGGCAGTCCCAGGTCCAACACCACGACGTCCGGATCGAACGCGCGGGCGCGCCGCAACGCCTCCTCGCCGTCGCGAGCCCGTTCCACCTCGAAGCCGTCGCGGCAGAGGTAGTCGGCAACGAGTTCTGCGAGCGTCGGCTCATCGTCGACCACCAGCGCGCGCAAGGGTGCCGGTCCGGGTGTAGTCATGTACCCCATTGTCGCGGAACTGGAGTCATCCGCCCACTCCCGGATGGCTCCGGCGTGTCACAACCTTCATCGAACGTTGACCGTACGCCCAGCGTCGGATCAAGACGGTGTCCCGAGGATGGGCCCACACGAAAGGAAGCCCGATGCAGCCCGTCCTCTTCTCGATCCTGGGAATCGACGTCCAAACCTACGGCGTCAGCAAGGCGATCGCTGCCGTGGTCGCCGCCGTCATCCTCGCGCGTGCTTTCCGCCGCCACGGCCTCAAGAAGGACGACGCGCATGCGCTGGTGCTGTGGGCCACCGTCTGGGGCTTTGGGGGAGCAAAGATCTACTACCTCCTCGAGAACGTGCGCGACCTGACGTTGCACGATTTCTCAGGTATGGGATTCACCTGGTACGGCGGACTCCTGGGCGGGATGACAGCGGCCCTGGTGGTGGTGCGGCGACGCCATCTGCCCGCGGCGACGGTTGCGGACGCCGCGATGGTTCCGCTGAGCGTCGCGTACGCCATCGGCCGGGTTGGCTGCTGGCTGTCGGGGGACGGCACCTACGGCAAGCCCACGTCACTGCCGTGGGGCATGTCGGTGCCGAGCGGCGTGGTTCCCACCGAGGTCGCCGTGCATCCCACTGCGCTGTACGAGGCCGCCGGGGCCCTGGTCATCGCCAGCCTGCTCTGGGCGCTGGGTCGGCGACAGTTCCCGCCGCTGACTGTGGTCGCGGGTTACCTGGTCCTCAGTGGGGTGGCTCGTTTCTGGGTCGAGTTCCTGCGCACCAATGAGCCAGCGCTGCTGGGCCTGACCCAGCCGCAACTGTGGTCGATCGCCAGCGTCGGGGTGGGGCTCGTCTTGGGCGTGACTGTGGTGCGCCGGGCGCGGTCCCGCAACACGCCCGAGAACACGCGCACACCCGGGCGCCCCGAGTCTTCATTGAAAGTTGATGCAACGCCAGTCGACTCTGTGGGGCCCGCCACGCACACTGGCGGCGTTTCCACACCGTAAGGAGGCCATCGTGCCCACCCCTGAGCCTGACCGCACTGCGGTGACCGTGGTTCACAGTCCTGCCTGTCACTTCTGCGACGACGCGTCCGCGACCCTGGCTGAACTCGCGACGACGCACCCCATCGATGTCACCACCGTGGCCCTGGAGTCACCCGAGGGCGCCGCGCTTGTCGCGCGGCATCGCCCCGGGATGAACCCCTTGGTGCTGGTGGACGGCGAATTCTTCAGTTCCGGTCGCCTGCCGCGCAAGAAACTGTTGCGCCACCTCGAGCGCCGCGCCGCCGCTGGCGCATCGGTCCAGGCGGAGGTGCGCTGACGTGGGAACCGAACTGCTCGCGACAGGTAGCATCCTGGCCGCATTCTTCGCGGGCGGGGTGGCCCTGTTCGCCCCGTGTTGCATCGCCTTCCTGGCCCCCAGCTACCTTGCGGGCGCCGTCAAGAACCGGCGCAGACGCCTCATACCGCTGACCCTGATCTTCACGGCTGGCCTCGCCGTGGTGTTGGTGCCCATCACGTTGGGCATCAGCCTGGTATCGGCCGCGCTGGGCAAATACCACGTGCAGTTGTACTGGGCTGGCGGTCTGCTCATGATCGCACTGGCGGGGCTGGCCCTGTCAGGGCGGATGTGGTCCATGCCCTCGGTCCTGCGTGCCCCCGACACGACCCGCGGCGACAGCGCAAGTTTCTTTGCACTGGGCATGTTCTCCGGCATCGCATCAAGTTGCTGTGCGCCGGTGCTCTTGGGCGTCATGACGCTGTCCGTGCTCTCGGGCTCGGCCGCGGGAGGCGCGGTGTTGGGCCTGGCCTACGTGTTCGGAATGGTGTTCCCGCTGTTCGTCATGGCGTTGCTGTGGGACAGGTTCCGGTTGGGCGAGAAGAAGTTCCTGCGCGCCAAGCCCGTGCGCCTGACGGTGGCGGGACGCACCCTGTTCACCAACACGGTGAACGTCGCCGTGGCCATCACGTTCGTGATCATGGGTGTCGTCATCATCGCTCTCGCAGACTCGACTGTCATGACCGCGGGCACCACGGCGCAGAATTGGGCCTCCGCGACGCTTACCCGGGCGTTCGCCTGGATCCAGGAAGCGCTCAGCCCCATACCCGAAGTGCTCCAGGCGCTCGGGCTTCTCGCGATCGCGGTGGCCTTCGTATGGGGCACGCTCACGGAGCGGCGCTTGCCGTGGCGCCGCCGGGGCGGTGCGCCCATCGCGTCGGATTCCCCGAACGCCACCGCTGAGAGCGGAGACGCCACCGCGTCGGCCCCCCAGCCACACTGCCACGACGTCCCCGCCACGGCGGCGTCCGTCACTGAGAAAGAGGAGTAACCCATGACCTCAGGGTCTGCCACTCGGCTCAACAAGCGCGAGCAGGTACTCGAGGAGGCGCGAGCCGCACAACATCGCCAGGAACGACGTCGTCTGCTCACAGCCCGTTTGTCCTGGCTCGTCGCCTTGCTTCTGATCGGCGGGCTGGTCACGGCCGCACTGCTGTCCAGCCGTTCTGAGACAAGCGTGGTTCAGAAGGTCGCGCCGCCGTTCACGCTGCCACTGAGCGAAGGCGGTGAGGTGTCGCTGGCCGACTACGCTGGCAGCCCGGTGCTCCTGTACTTCAATTCGGGTGCCGGTTGCGACGTGTGCATCACACAGATGGGAGCGATCGAACAGACACCCGGGTTTGCCGAGGCCGGAATCAAGGTGATCCCGATCGTGATCAACACCGCCGACCAGATCAATCCCGTGCGCGAACGCTTCAACGTGCAGGCTCCGTTCGCTCTCGACGACGGCACGGTCACCGCGGCCTACGACATGCTCGGCGTCGGCATGCACGAGGGACTGCCGGGCCACGGGTTCGTGCTCATCGACGCTCAGGGCGTTCAACGCTGGTCCGGAGTCTATCCGTCCATGTGGCTGGCCCCCGAGGAACTCCTCAAGATCGTGTCGGGCGAACTCGGCTGACCACAGTCTGCGTGTCGCCGACGCGCCAGAGGCGTCGTGCGAAGTCGGCGGCATGGTCCCGCCGACGCCGGATCTCAGTTGGCCTCCGCCTGCACCTGTGGGCGGAGGCCAACGAATCTCAAGCAGCCCTGGGCGCACCCGTGGCCACCGACCGCGGGCCTGCGCACGGCCCGACTCCCTAGCGCGCCTCGACGACGCCCATCATCCCCAAGTCCTCATGGTCGAGGATGTGGCAGTGATAGACGGTCCGGCCCGAATGAGCGTCAAACGCGATCCGCACTGTCACTTCACCGCCGGCAGGCAGGTCCACCACGTCGCGGACGTCGACCAGGCCCGCTGGCGCGTCCATCAGTTGCATGGGCCACGTGTGCAGATGAAAGGGATGGGCCATGGGCGAGTCGTTGCGTGGCGTCCACTCCTCCACGCTGCCCCACGCGTCGTTCTGATCGGTGCGCTGGCCATCGAAGGCCCGGCCGTCGATCAGGAAGTTCATCCCGCTACCCCCCATGCCCATCGCGAAGGTGAGCGTGCGCGCACGATCCACGTTCGCGCCGCGCAGGTCGCGGGGCGCCGACGCCGTGGCGGGCAACGGCGAAGCAGGAGTACCGCTCGTGGCGACGTCGGGCTCGAGCGTGAGCACCGTCACGTCCGCGCGGGAGGAACCGCCTCCCATCATCCCCATGCCGCCAGCATCGTAGGCACGCGCGACGAGGTCGGTTGCGGCATCGGCCACTGTCGCCAGGAGATCGACGCGCCCGCCCGGGGGCGCCAGCACGTTCGTGCGGGCCAGTGGCGGGTCGAACGCACCCGAGTCGAAGCCGCGCACCATCAACTCGCGGCCACCGAGATCGAGATCCAGGTAGCGCTAGACGCATGCGTTGATCACCAGCAGCCGCTGGGCGCCGCCCCCCGGTGCGGCGAGGCGTGGGGCGACCGTGCCGTTGACCAACACGGTCTCGCCCAGCCGGCCCTGCATCCGGTCCATCGGGGATACGACTGCGACCCGACCACGGGAGATCGTGGTGTCGGAGACCACCACCACGCGCGGCGCGCTGACCGACCAGTCCTCGCCGTCGACCACGATCGCCCCATACAGCCCACCGAAAACCTGGTCGGCGACGAGGCCGTGGCGGTGTGGGTGATACCAAAACACCCCGGCCGGATGGTCGTCGGGCAACTCGAATTCGTAGTCGAAGGCCTGCCCGGGACGGATGGTGAGGAACGGGTTGTCGCCGTGATCGTCGGGTGAGACACGCAGGCCGTGGGTGTGGAGGTTGGTCGGTTCCTCGAGCCCGTTGATTAGGCGCACCTTCATCCGGTCGCCGGGGTGCAGGTGGAGCGTGGGCCCGGGCACCGCACCGTTGTAGGAGAGCATCCGCGCCGCGCCTCCTGCGATGGTGACGTCGGCTGCCGCCGCACGCAGTTCGAGTTCGAGTAGCCCGGCGCGGGACTCGATCACCGCGGGCTGCGTCCAGGGCGCGCGCGGGGTGTCATCGCGCCGCCCATCACCGAAGGGTGGCCAACGTCGCGACTGCAACCCCGCCGTCCCGATCGCGACCGAGCCGATTCCCGCCGCGGCGAGCCCCAAGAGTGCGCGCCGCGACAACGGCTGGCTCACCGGCCCCCGAGGTTCCTCACGCGGTCGGTGAACTCCTCCGTGTCGATCTCGCCGCGCGCGTAGCGCTCTTCGAGGATGGCGCGGGCGGACGATGCGGGGGGCGGGTTCTTCCCGTCGTTGCGTGACTGCGACGCAAGGCGCAATACCACGAAGACCAGCACGCCGATGCCCACGAGGATGAGAAGCCACAGCAACCACATGCCGCCGAAGCCGAACCCGCCCATCATGTCCCCGTATTCGTGTCCCCACATGTCGCATCTCCTCTCGTGGCGCCCCAGGCGGGGTGCCGTCTCGTCTCATTGTGCAGCGCGCGCGTGAAGCACGCACCCGTGACAAGGTCAAGACACGGTGAAGACTGCTGCGTTACAGCGGGTGCAGGAGGCGGTGGACGAACTGCCGGGTGCGTTCCTCGCGCGGGGCGCGCAGTACTTGCGCGGGGGTGCCGTGCTCGAGCACGCGGCCCTGGTCGACGAAGGCCACCTGCTGTGCCACCTCGCGTGCGAACTGTAACTCGTGGGTGACTACCAGCATCGTCCAACCCTCGGCTGCCAGGTCGCGCATGAGGGTCAGGACGTCGCCCACGAGTTCGGGGTCCAGCGCGGACGTGGGTTCGTCGAACAGCAGCAGTTCTGGTCGCAGCGCGAGCGCACGGAGGATCCCCACGCGCTGTTGTTGACCGCCGGACAGCTCGTGCGGGTAGGCGCCCGCCCGGTTCGCCATCCCCACCCGCTCGAGCAGTGCGAGGGCCTCCTTGTGCACGTGCTCGCGGGGACGGCGTTGAACCACCACGGGACCCTCGACGATGTTCTCCAGCACGCTGCGGTGCGGGAACAGGTGGTAGTGCTGGAACACCATGGCTGAGCGGTCCCGCAACGCGCGTAGCTCGCGCGGCGCGGGTTGGGCGGAGAAGTCGACGGCCGTGCCAGCGATCGCCACACGCCCAGCGTCCGGCACCTCAAGGCCGTTCAGACACCTCAACAGTGTGGTCTTGCCGGAACCGGAGGCTCCAATCACCGCCAGCACCTCGCCGCGCGCAACACGCAGGTCAACCGAACGCAGCACCTCGATCTCGCCAAAGCGCTTGGAAACGCCCTCGACGGTGAGCAGGGACGATGCGTCGGTGGGGTCAGTGCGCGACATACTGGTCCAGTCTCCTCTCAAGGGCGCTCTGCCCACTCGACAGCGCCAGGCACACCACCCAGTACACGATCGCCGCCTCGACGTACAGCATCATGAACTCCTGACTGAACGCCGCGATCTGTTGTGCTTCACGGAACAGTTCCGTCACCAGAATGAGGGACGCCAGCGACGTGTCCTTGACCAACGAGATGAAGGTGTTCGACAGCGGCGGCACGGCCACCCGGGACGCCTGCGGCAGAATCACCCGGTGTAGCGACGTACGCCGCGACATACCGATCATGTACGCCGCCTCCCACTGGCCCTTGGGCACGGACAAAATCGCGGCCCGCACCACTTCGGCCGCATAACCGCCCACGTTGAGCGAAAACGCGATGATCGCGCTGGGCCACGGATCGATGGTCAGCCCCAGGGACGGCAGCCCGTAGAACACCACGAACAGTTGGACGAGCAGTGGTGTGCCGCGAATCACGGACACGTACAGCCGTGCCACGATCGTCAGAGCACGATTTCCGTACAGCCGCATGAGCGCCACCACCACCGCGAACACCATGCCCGCGGCGAAGGAGGCCACAGCCAACGGGATGGTGCCCCGGATCGCCCCGCCCACGATGGGGCCAAGCGATCCGAGGACCAAATCCCAGTCGATCTCGGTCACGAGGCAGGCGCCACCGAGACATCCTCACCAAAGAACTCGGCAGAGATCCCCGCAAGAGTGCCGTTTGTCGCCAACGTGGCCAACGCATCGTCCACCGCCGCTGCCAGCGCGTCGCTACCCGCGACGAAGGCGAACGCACTACGCGAGACGTCGTCGCTCTCGGCGGCGATCACCAGACCCGTGTCACCGGTCTGCTTTTGGTAGTCCAGGAACGTCAACTTGTCGTTGATGGTGGCGTCGACGCGCCCCTGCTGGACCAGCGTGGCAGCCTGCGCCCACCCCTCGACCGCCTCAATGTTCGCGCCGGACTGTTCCGCAAGGGCGTACCAGTTGGAAGTCAGCGACTGTGCGGCCGTCTTGCCGTCGAGATCTGCGAACGAGGAGATGCCCGCGGTGCCGTCCGCCACCACGATCACACCAGTCGAATAGGTGTAGGGCTGCGAGAACGTGTACGCCGCCTCACGCTCCGGCGTGATGGACACCTGGTTGGCGATCACGTCAAAACGGCCAGCCTCAAGACCCGCGAAGATCGCATCCCACTGGGTCTGTTCGAAGCGAACGTCAACCCCCAACTGTTCGGCAACCGCGCGGGCCACCTCGACGTCGTAGCCGGTCAAGTCACCCGAACCATCTTCGCTGTAACTGAACGGGCGATACGTGCCCTCCGTGCCGACGACCAACTCCCCCGCAGCCTGGACATCCGCAAGGGAGGTGTCCGTCGAGGGCTCCGCGGCAGGGCCCTCAGCACCGGAGGAACACGCAGTCAGGGCCAGCGAGGCGACGAGCAGCAACACGGCAGGGGCGATGCGGGTGGTCATGGTGAATGCCTTTCATGGTGGAATGTGGCGCGAACGCCGATTGGTGCATCACCGCAACCAGGTCGCGGTGACGGGGGCCGAAACTCGCCGCAGGAATACCTGGCGGAGAAGAGGCATGGCGGCTAAGCCACCGGGCTATTGAGGGTTCCGGTGAAGAACAGAACTCGCGATCAACAACTGAGCGTGGACGCCCCACAACACGACAACACGCCGCAACCGTGGGGCGCGGGCATGTGCATCATGGACGTGACGGGCATGCACACGAGAATAGCGCAACCGCGCGCGGAGGCGGACCTCATCCACCGTGGCGAACCGCTGCACGCTTCCTGACGTGCCGATGCACACGGCGTGGCACAGTCCGAGATAGCCGCCCCGCTACGCTCGATCTGGCATCCGCTCGAACCCAGGAGTCAACCCGGGGGCATTCCTTTAGCGCATGCTGGCCCGCAGGTGGACGGATGGCTCTCCACGGGGAACCCCCCAGCGAGGCCGCCCCAAGAACGAGCACCCGCTTTGGGGGGCTGCGCACCGCCCACTACCCTGGGCGCCATGGCCTACGCCGATGATCTCGCACTCGCCCTCAGCATCGCCGACGAGGTGGACGCACTCACTATCGCCGGCTCCCAGGGCCACATCGCCATCGATCTCAAGCCGGACGACACCCCCGTCACCGCGATCGACCGCGCCGCCGAGCAGTTGGTCCGCGAACGCCTCGCCTCCGCGCGACCGGGCGACACCATTGTCGGCGAGGAGTTTGGGGTGACGGCCGGGACGGACGGCGCGCCCGCTCGCGGACGACGCTGGGTGGTCGACCCGATCGACGGCACCAAGAACTTTGTGCGGGGTGTGCCCGCCTGGGCCACCCTCATCGGCCTCCTGGAAGGCGACGACGCCGTGGTGGGCGTGGTCAGCGCCCCCGCCTTGGGCAGGCGGTGGTATGCGTCGCGTGGCGGTGGCGCTTGGGCCGTCACGCGCCTGAGCGGGCTTCCCACGCAGCCGCAACGCCTGGCCGTCTCCGCTGTGGCCGACCTCGCCGACGCGTCCGTGTCCTATAGTTCGCTCACTGGCTGGGAGGAACATGGGCTGCTTGAGCCGTTCCTGGAACTGACGCGCGCGACCCGGCGCACGCGCGCCTTCGGCGACTTCTGGAGCTACATGATGGTGGCAGAAGGCCTGGTAGACGTGGCCTGCGAGCCGGAACTGGCCCTGCACGATATGGTCGCCCTGGTGCCCATCGTTGTCGAGGCTGGCGGGCGTTTCACCTCCCTTGCGGGAGTGCCGGGCCCCTTCGGAGGCAACGCGATCGCCACCAACGGCGCTCTTCACGACGCCGCCATCGCACTTTTGGTCAAGACGTAGGACACACTTCACACGGCTTTTCCCTCACGTGGCGACGGTAGCGCCGATGGGCCGGGTGGATACCATCCAAAGGGAGGACCGGTCAGGCCGATGACAGACGTCCTGGTGTGGGTCGCGTACTCGGCGTCGGCGATGACGCTCGCGGCGCTGGGGGTTGCCGTGGTGCGACGCGGGCGGCTCACCACGGCCGGACTCGCGCTGCTCGCCCTGATCGTGGCGACGTTGGTGTGGCTTGTCGAGGCCGGGTGGGGCCTCGCCTTCCCACCCGCCGACCGCGCGCCGCTGCTGGCGTGGACGATGGTCGCCGCCGCGCTGGCGGTCGCCGCCATCCGGATTCTTGTCAGGGCGGCGGGCGACGCATCGTGGCGGGCGACCCCGCTCACCGTCCTGCCCTACGGTGTGCACCCCGTCGCGGTCGTGATGGTTGCGGTGATCCCGGGGCTACGCGCACTCGTGGTGGTCGCCAGCGCGGACGGCACCGTGTCCTACGGGCCCGTCTTTTGGGTGCATGCTGTCGTCGCCTACCTGTTGCTGAGCGGCGCGATACTCGAAATGCTCGGCGCCCGCGACCGCATTCCCTTCCTGGCAAAGTTCCGTCCCGTCACCATGATCGTCGCCTGGGCGCTGCCCCTGGCCATCAACCTGTCGCTTATCTTGCTGGCGCCCGTCGGCGCTGCAGACATGACCCCCATCGCCCTCACGCTCACCGTCGGCGTCTTGTACCTGACAGTGCTGCGCGGAGGCTTCTCGGACCTCTCGCCCATCGCCCGCGCGGAGGTATTCGAGCAGCTCGTCGACGCCGTCTTTGTCACCGACACTCGCGGCAACCTCGTGGACACCAACGAGAAGGCGCGCCGCCTGGCTGGCCTCGACGAGCAACCCGTCCACTCACCGCACATCTCGTTGCAGGAGGCCTGCCCGGCCATCGCTCGGGTCGTGGACACTCCCGGCGAACACGACGTCGTCATCGGCGCACAGCCCCTGGTCCTCGACATCGCGATCAGCCACCTCACCGACGAACGCGGAAGACACCTGGGACGCGCCGTCCGCGCCCGAGACATCACCCAATCCACCGCGCAGCGCCGGGAACTCGCGCGCATCCACAACGCACTGGCGCGCGAGGCGAGCGCCAATGAACAGTTGCGCGCCGAACTCGCCGACCAGGCGTTGCGCGACGTGGGCACGGGCCTGCACAACCGCCGCTACGTCATGCAACTGCTTCCCGAACTGGTTGCACGGTGCGAAAGGGACGGCCTTGCCCTGGCCATCGCGCTGATCGACCTCGATCACTTCAAGGTGGTCAACGACACGTGGGGCCACTCGGTGGGCGACCGCGTGCTGGAGGCAGCCGCGAAGGCCATGGAGTCGGTCACGCCCCCCGGCATGATCGCCCGATTCGGCGGTGAAGAGTTTATCGCCCTCTGGCCCGGATTGACGGTGCAGGAAGCGGCCGCCCGGGCCGACGCGATACGCGCGGCGTGCGCCGGGGTCGAAGTACGTACGCGCGAGGGTGTCATCACGGTGACCGCCAGCGCGGGGGTCGCGTCCAGTCCACCCGGCGACATCGACGCGTATGCCCTCATCGATGCCGCCGACGCGGCGCTGTATCGCGCGAAGGACGCCGACCGCGACCGCACCTGGGTCGCCAGCAGTCACTAGCGGACGTTCAGCGCCCCAGCACCTCTGCCAGGTCGTACCACAGCAGGGTACGCTCCGCGAGCCTGTCGGCAGCGTCGTCGTCACCCCCACGAGCGGCCTCGGCGTCGGCTGCGGCGTCTTCCTCGTCCACGAACACACACGCTATCGACGCCGGATCCAGTCGGCCCGACACCAGAACCGCGGCCGGATGGGTGACCGCGTCGAGGACGACGTCGGCGCGGGAGACGTCCGCAGCGATGACGGTGCGCAGGCGCGATCCCGCCTCCAGTGCCGAGGCCATCGCAGCCGTATCGATCGCGAACTCGACCATCTCGTCCTCATCGAGCGCCGGCATGGCATCCCGCAGCACGTCCGTGACGGCGTACGCCCGTTGCGGCTGCCACCGACCAGACGTCTGGGCAGCGAGTTCGTCCACCACGGCGGGGAGGTAAACCCTCATGCCCTCAGTGTCACCCGAAACTACCGTGACTACGGGCGCGGCGCGCCCGTCACGCCACGCTGGCAGAGCGAACCGCGCCCTGGCGCGCCGCCACTGCGACTGCCCGGATACTCTTGCGCGCGGCGGATCGCGGGGCGCGCTCCCCCAACGCCTGGCCAGCCAACGTCGCGGCGTCGCAGGCGCGTGGATCCCACCCGACGGTCCACACGTGCTCCACGGCGCTGTACCGGCGCAAGGCATCGGCCACCGCCTCGCGCGGTCGCTGCCCCGCGACCGACGGCCTCACCCGATTGACCACCACCAGGCGCGGCGTCGTCTCGACGGGAGCCACCGTGTCAAGGTCCGCGAGCGCATGGACAAGCCGCTGAATGCCCAGGGGCTCCGCGCTACCCACGGCGACCACCACGTCGGCCGCCGCGAGTGCCGACAGCGTCGCCGCGTTGCGTTGGGGAGCGTGGGTGTCGTACTGGAGTTCCTCGTCACGCTCGAGCGCGAACCCGCAGTCCACCACGGTCACGGCCGCCTGGGTGCGCAACAACTCCCACACTGGCTCCAAGGCGGCCGCGGACAGTTCCGTCCACCGGTCGGCGCGCGTGATTCCCGAAAGCACCCGCAGGCCCCGGGCGGCCTGCAGCGCGTGCCGACGCACTGAGTCCTCGCTGAGCGTGCCGTGCAGCGACGCCCGTGCGAGCGCGGCCACACCGGGAGCCTCATCCAGCAGTCCCAAGGCCTGAGCCACAGCGCCCCCGTAGGTGTCGACATCCACGATGAACGTCGGCTCGGTCAGGGCAAGCTCGTAGGCCATGGACACGGCAAGCGTGGTGCGGCCCGGCGCGCCCGTGGGCCCCCAGACCACGATGACGATGCCCCGCTGCCCGGCCAGCGTATCGGACACCTCGGGCGTGCGCTCGACACGCACCGCATGCGCCGACGCGCCACTCACGGACGTCACGACCGCGCCCGCGTCGTCGTCCGCCGTCAGCATCTGCGCGATGCCGAGGGCGCGCAGGCGATCTTCGCCGTCCGGGCTCTTCGGCACACCGACAACGGCCACTCCGGCCGCCGTGAAGTCGGTCACCACTCCCCTGTGCAGGCGAGGCTGCTCCGACACCAACACCACAGAGCCGATGCCGGCGCGGGCCGCCGCCAACGCCTCGGACAGATCGGCACAACGACGGGCCACGCTCAGCCCTGGCGCCGCTCCCACAGCGGCCGCCACCGTGCTTTCGCGCGAGCCGTGCACCGCGATCAGCACCCCGATTGTCATGCGCCACCACCCGCGAGGCCCACCACGGAGATCTCTCCCTTAGACGCGAGTGCGTCGAGAAACTCCTCGATGTCGCGCTGCGGGACCACCACGTACACGGTCTCGACCGAGCCAGTCGAGAAGGACCTCGACTCGTCGTCGACGGACTCCACCACCAGACCGGAAGCCACCAGGGTGGTCTCCGGCTCGTCAGCATCGGTCCTGGTGAGGTAGACATCCACCATGGAGCCGCGCTGCACCCCCGCGGCAAGCGGCAGGCTCGTGCGCACGGCGATGGGGCGCCCGGTGAAGTCGTCCTGATCGGCGAGCGCCGCGAGCGGCACGAGTTCCCCGTCGCCCACCACTCGAGTGAGCACCTGCCCCCACGGCTGCTCGCCGGGCATCACGTAGGTGCCCGCCGGTATTCGCGCCTGGACCACCACCACGTCGTCCCTGGCCAAGACTGTTCCCGGCGTCAACGTGTTCTTCGCGGCGTAATACGGGACCGTCGTGTCCGACGATCGGACGATGCCGGTCACCGCGGTCACGGAGATCGCGATCAAGAGCAGGCCCACCAACAGGCGCGGATCGCGCCATCCCGGCCGCCTCAGCCTGCCAGCCACAGGTGTGTCGCTCATGGGAGACCCCCTCTCAAGGTGGAACATATCCTGCCGGACGTCGGCTCGACGCGCCACTTCGCTGTGGAAAACCCGTCGATGCGGGTCTCGGGTGTCACAATGGGGGCATGGCTTCACGGTTCCTCACCCTCGCCGATGTTCAGGAGGTGCTGAACATCTCCTCACCTCAGGCGTACTCCCTGGTGCGTTCCGGCGAGTTACCCGCGATTCAGGTGGGAGGACGCGGCCAATGGCGCGTCGAGTCGTCGGAACTCGAGAACTACATTGCCCGCCAGTACCAGGCCACCCGTGCCAAGGTTCAGGCGCACGGCATGCAGGAGTGAACCACCCGCTACACCGCTGATCGCACACGCATGATCGCGTCGATCGGCACGGCCGACATGGCTGCCACCGCGGTGGACACCTCCACGTAGTCCGCGCCCACCACCGCGATGAGTCCGGTCACCTCGCCCGAGCCAAAATCGACGATGACGCGCACACGATCGCGTGCCAACGCACGCAAGGCATGCCCGATTCCCAGGCGCCGCTCTACCTCGCTGACGGAAGAGGTTCGTGGCGGCAGCCCCGACACCAGCGCTACGGCCCGCGTCGGCACGAGCGTTTGCAGACCGTTTGCCCCGAGCAGCAGCCACTGCACGGCTGCGTCAACGACGACCCCGTGCACCGCCTCCCCGTCGCGCAACGTCAAAGCAATCGGCCGACCTCGAGCCGTCAACAAGCGCTCGGCCAACTCGATCGACGCGCGCTCCGCACGGGTGAGGTCGGAGACGTCGGCTTGAAATTGGGCGTCCTTCACAGCGCTCAGTTGCGCCTCGAGGTCCGCAAAGAGGTCATCCCATCGCATGGAGCCACCGTAGCGACGTCGTCTATCCACAGGACCGGTCGACACGCCAACCGCCTTCGTGTATATCTAACAGTGTCAAACAACATCATGCGTGATCATAAGATGCTGAGGAGGACCAATGGGGGTCATGGGCAGGTTCGCCGCATGGGCGGCGGTGGTGGCAATGCCCGCGGTGTCGTGGGCGCTGGCACGTACCGTGGGGGCGTTGTGGGAGGCCCGCGCGGCGGTCGTGCAGGTGGACGATCTCGTAGCCATGGGTGCCGCTGGCTTCGGGGCGGCCGTGGCGGGCTACCTGGCGGTGACCGGCTGGGCAATGGTGTTCGGCGCGCTGCTTCGGGGCGGTCGGTCGCTGCCCCGCTCCATGGCGGTCCTCGCGCCGACATCGTGGCAGCGCATCACGGCCACGGCGCTGGGGTTGACCGTCAGCGCCGGGATTGCCGCGCCAGCACTGGCCTCGCCGTCCACGGCACCCCATGTGGGATGGAGCGAACCCGCGATCGCTCACACGGTCGGCCCCGAGCACACGCGCCGCGTCGCCAGCCCTGCCGAGTGGACGACACCAGCCGCACTGACGGCGCCGTCGTCGCCACCACCGAACGGCGGCCCACTGGCGGTGGGCTTCGCTGCCGCGCCCATGGCGCGGGCCGCACCGGGTGCGGCCCGGACTGCCGCACCCACGGGCGCTGCCACAGCGACGCCATCGCCGCGGACTGCTCCTCAGAGCTCCTCCCCGGCGAACGCCACCGCAGGGCCGAGTGCAGCCGACGCAGTCCCAGCGGCCTCGCAGACCTACACCGTGGTCCGCGGAGACTCGCTGTGGCGCATCTCGGCGAAACTGCTGGGTCCAAAGGCGAGCGACGCCTCGATCAACAGGGCCTGGCCCACGTTGTACGCCGCGAACGCAGACGCCGTGGGATCCGACCCCGCGCTCATCCACCCCGGCATGGTGCTGAGCGTGCCCGAGGGGTTCGGATCGTGACCGCCGTCGCCCGGACGGCGCCGCACACTGGATACTCTCCGGCGCCGCGGCCACGCGCCGCGCCCGCCCCGGCGCCCATCGTGCCCGCCGCGTATCGCAAACGGCGCACCCTCGGCGACCCCACACCGTTGGCATGCACCGTCGCGCGCACCGCCCTGGAAGTGGCGCTCGGAGGGGGCGGAATCGACACCCTGACACGGTGGATCACCCCCACCTTGCGGACATCGTTGCTGAAGCAGGGCTCGCTTGCGCGGCGCGCGAACTACACGACCCGCGGGGATGTGTCGGTGGCACGGATCCGCGTGTGCCGGGTCAGCGCCACCGCCGTGGAGGCGGGGCTCGTTCTCATGGAGGGTGACGTGGCACACCCCGTCGCGATGCGTTTGGAAACGTGCGCCGGGCGCTGGCTCACCACCGCCCTCGAAGTCGGCTGAACGTGGCTACTCGTTCTTTCCGTGGCACATCTTGTACTTCTTGCCGGAGCCACACGGGCACGGCGCGTTCTTCGCAGTTCCCGGGAACGTGCCCCCGTCAGCCTGAGACTTCTTGGCCACCTTCGTCTTGGTGGTGGTCGCCCTACCCGTGGCGTCATCGGCCGGTCCCGAATAGGTGAGCGCGCCCATCGATGAGGTCACCGGGCCGCCACCGGTCATCGTGCCCCCAGCGACGTGCGGGCGCGACTGCGCGTCACCGCCCTTGGGTCCCGAGGCGGCCGGGGCGTCGCCCGCAACGTTCGCCTTGGCGGCCGTGGTGGCCGCGCTCGCCGCGTCCAACGCCGGGGCTGGCTGCGCGGCAGCCTCACGCTTTTCCACGCGATACAACACCTGAAGCGCCTGTTCCTTCACCGCGTCGGACATCGCACTAAACATCTGGTGCGCCTCGCGCTGGTACTCGATCAACGGATCGCGCTGACCCATCGCCCGCAGACCGATGCCTTCCTTCAGATAATCCATCTCATACAGGTGCTCACGCCACTTCAGGTCAATCACCTGCAACAGCACCTGCCGCTCGACCTGCCGCATGATCTCCGATCCGATGCGCTCCTCGACGGCGTCGTACGCCACACGGGCGTCGGCCATGAGCTCGCGCTCGAGGAAACTCTGAGTGAGGTAGCGCAGACCGCCCGCCTCCTCGACGACCTCGTCCACCGTGAGGGACACGGGGTAGATGGCGCGCAGATCGGTCCACAGCGCCTCCAGGTCCCAATCGTCCGGCGCACCCATCATGGTGGCCGCCCGCACCGCGGAACCGACGATGTCGTCAACAAAGCCGCGCACCTCGTCCCGCAGGTTTTCCCCATTGAGAATCCTGCGGCGCTCGCCGTAGATGATGGTGCGCTGCGACGAGGCGACATCGTCGTACTTGAGGATGTTCTTGCGTATCTCGGCGTTGCGACCCTCGATCTGAGCCTGGGCGCTGCGCACCCCGCGCGTGAGCATCTTCGACTCGATCGGCAGGTCGTCGGGAAGTGCCCCCGAGTTCATCATGGTGGACGCGAGACCCGACTGGAACATGCGCATCAGGTCGTCTTCGAGACAAAGGTAGAAGCGGGACTCGCCCGGGTCTCCCTGGCGGCCGGAACGGCCACGCAACTGGTTGTCGATGCGCCGCGACTCGTGGCGTTCCGTCCCCAGGACGTACAGACCACCGGCGGCCAAGACCTCTTCGTGTTCCACCGCCACGTCCGCAGTGGCCTGCGCGAACACGTCATCCCATACCGACTCGTACTCGTCCGGCTGATCGTGCGGATCGATGCCGCGACGACGCATCTCTTGCACCGCCCGAAACTCTGGGCTACCGCCAAGCATGATGTCGGTGCCGCGGCCCGCCATGTTGGTGGCAACGGTCACGGCACCCTTGCGGCCCGCCTCGGCCACCACGGCCGCCTCTGCGTCGTGCTGCTTGGCGTTGAGCACCTTGTGGAGGATGCCGCGCTTGCGCAACTCCTTGCTGAGGGTCTCCGACTTCTCCACCGAAACGGTACCGATCAGTACCGGCTGGCCGTTGTGGTGGCGTTCCAGCACGTCCGCGATGATGGCGTTGTACTTGGCCTGCTCGGACTTGAACAGCAAGTCCGACTGGTCCATTCGGATCATCGGCTTGTGCGTCGGAATCGAAATGACGTTCATGCCGTACGTGGCGTTGAGTTCCGCCGCTTCCGTCTGCGCCGTGCCGGTCATGCCCGCGAGTTTGTCGTACTGACGGAAGTAGTTCTGCAACGTGATCGAGGCGTAGGTCTGGTTCTCCGCCTTGATCTGCACGCCCTCCTTGGCCTCGATGGCTTGGTGCAGTCCCTCGGAGTAGCGGCGTCCGGCGAGAAGTCGGCCCGTGTGCTCGTCGACGATATGCACCTCGCCGTTTTGGACCACGTATTCGCGGTCGCGGTGGAACAATTCCTTGGCGCGGATGGCATTGTTGAGGAAGCCGATCAGTGGCGTGTTGGCAGGGTCGTACAGGTTCTCGATCGCCAGCGCCGTCTCGATCTTGTCGATTCCGGGCTCAAGGATTCCGACCGTGCGTTTGTGTTCCTCGACCTCGTAATCCTCGTCGATCCTCAGGTCGCGCACCAATCGCGCGAACTGCACATACCACTGCAGGCTGTCGCCCGCTGCGGGGCCAGAAATGATCAGCGGGGTACGTGCCTCGTCGATGAGGATCGAGTCGACCTCGTCGACGATCGCATAGTGGTATCCCCGGTGCACCAGTTGCGACGGGTCCATCGCCATGTTGTCGCGCAGGTGATCGAAGCCGAACTCGTTGTTCGTACCGTACGTAATGTCGGCCTGGTACTGACGCCTACGCTCGGCGGGATCCTGACCGGCGATGATGCAACCGGTCTCCATTCCGAGGAAGCGGAACACGCGTCCCATCAACTCGGACTGGTAACTGGCCAGGTAGTCGTTCACTGTCACCACGTGCACGCCCCTGCCCGCAAGGGCGTTGAGATACGCGGGCAGGGTCGCCACGAGGGTCTTGCCCTCGCCCGTCTTCATCTCGGCAATGTTGCCTGAGTGCAGGGCAGCGCCTCCCATGACCTGGACGTCGAAATGGCGCAACCCAAGCGTGCGTTTGGAGGCCTCCCGCACCGCGGCGAACGCCTCGGGCATCAGCGAGTCCAGGCTTTCGCCGTCCGCGACTCGGCTCTTGAACTCCACGGTGAGTCCGCGCAACTCCTCGTCCGTCAGGTCGACGTAGGCCTCTTCGAGCACGTTGGTGAGGGCGGCAACCCTTTCAAGGCGGCGCAACTGGCGCCCCTCGCCCGCGCGGATGATCCGATCGATAACTGCCACGGTGCTATGTCCCGCCTTCCTGCGTGGGCCACCATCCATTCTAGGCGGTCGCCACATGAGATTCGTCGCGCGCATGGCGGCCACCACACCACAGCCGCACCCCGCATCGCGACACCGACCATACCGGTTGGCCCACGGCGTTGGACCGGGACCTTCACGCCAAGCGCCATCGTCCGAAGCGGAGCCAGCGCCCCTTCGAGGCAACGAGTGGCGGCACCGATATGAGCCCGGAGTGGAACGCCCAGCCTGCGCCCGACGACCGACGAGCCTGCGTTCACCGCCCACGAGCGCCCGCGCCCGACGCCCGCCGGGCGGGTCGGTTTGCCGGGCGCGGCGCCCGTCCGCATCTGTGAGGCTAGGCGGACCTACGTTCCGTGGTGTCGGCCGCCTCGGCGTCAAGGTGGATGACACCGTATGTCCATCCCCGGCGTCGGTAGACCGCGCTGGGCAGACGGGTCTCGGCGTCGAGGAACAGGTAGAAGTCGTGACCCACCAACTCCATCTGGTCGATAGCCTCGGGGACGGTCATCGGCTCCGCCGAGTGGGTCTTGGAGCGAATCACGATGGGTGTGCCGTCGAGCGGGATCTCGCGCACCGAGCCTCCCGGCGCTCCTTCCCACGCCTCAACACTCTCCACCGGAGAGTCGGATGCGGAGGCGTCAGCCTTGACCACTTCGCGAATCGCTGGCGCTCCTTGGTGGCGGTGTGCGCGGCGTTCGTGAAGTTTGCGAAGGCGGTCACCGATGCGTGCTGCCGCCAATTCGAGGGCGGCGACCCGGTCATCGGCCGACGCCTCAGCGCGGATCACTCCCCGATCGTGAAGCGTGATCTCGACCCTTTCCGCATCGGCCGCCAACCGCGGATTGCGTTCATGGACCACGTGAATCTCGACCCGAGTTGCCTTCGGTGCCAGCACCGCAATCTTCTCCATTTTCGAGGTGATGCGCTTGCGCATCTCGTCGGTGACTCGGGTGTGACGACCCACAATGGCAATGTCCATGGCAACTGCTCCTTCAAGTGGTGCCGCGCTGAAGCGCGGCGAGACGGAATGTGATGGGGAACGCCTCTTTGCGCCTTGTGCATCACCCCCTTCGGCTCAGAAGGTGCGACCAGATGGTCGTCGTAGTGGTCACGATACTTGCCCGACGGCACGCGCGCCAGAAGCCGGAGCCGAGGCAAGGCAAAATCCTGCGGCAACCGTGAGGAATGTCATCTCGAGTGCCCGGGCGGCGGCGGCAAGGGTGGCCCCCGTCGTCACCACGTCGTCCACCAGCAGGACTCGCCCGGGCACCGCGCCACCGCGCATTGCGCGCACGCTCGATGCTTGCCTCCACCGTTCGCGAGCGCTCGCCCCACGTTGTTCGCCAGTCCCTATGGTCAGTGCCCGCATGACCTGAGCTTCGACACCGGCGTCGCGTAGCCCTGCCGCCGTGGACTGTGCCAACAGCAGCGGCAGGTCGATGCCGCGGCGGCGGGTGCTGCGGCGCCGGGCTGGCACTGGCACCACGGTGATCGCCGGTGCGACGGCGCTCGCGATGGCTCGCGCCCCACGGCGCGCCGCGTCGGCGAAGAATGCGTCGAGATCGCGTCTACCCGCGTCCTTCCATGCCGACACCATCGCGTGGTTCGTGCCCGTGAGGCTGGCAATCGCCCAGACGGGCAGGGGTGACTGGCCGGGTATGTCGAGCCGGGGCGCCGCCGACTCCGATCGCAAGGGCACCTCCCACCACGGCGCCTCGCATTCCTCGCACCAGCGCACGTCACGCCCGGCGCAGCCAGCACACTGCACGGGCACCACGGCCCGCGCGACGTCGCGCGCCGCCTGCGCCCACCATGTCGGCCGCTCCGGGAGTTGCGCGCGCGACGGTGCACGCCGCGGCCTGTCGCCATGCGTGGTGATCACATCGGGATCCTGGCCCCTCGCCGGACGTGAGCATTGACCCCGCATGGGTTTCGGTGGATTGCCGCCGAAACTCGCGGTTGGGCACGCTCGGATCAGCCAGCGTAGGCGACATCCCTGACCCCAGACAGTTGGGGATTCCAGCCATTGCCCGAACGCGCCACCAACTCGCCGTCGGCGGACACCGCCAGGAGGCTGCGTATGCCGTTGCGCGCCGTGACGGACACGGCTTGGGTGTACGTCGTGAAGTCGGCGCTCCACCCGCCGATCTCGGCCAAGGACATCTCGCCGGACTCCGCACCCAGCACCACCACCGACGTGTCGTCCACCCATTCCACGTCGATCGACGGCCTCACGGTCGTCGCGAACGCCAACGGGTCGCCCAACGCGAGCGGTCGTCCGTCCCGATCACGCGCGATGGACACCACCTCAAGGGCTTGTTCCATCCCAGAGCGGCTCAGGATGGCCATCCGAGCGCCGTCACGGGACACGGCGACGGACTGGATTGAGGTCCCCGCCAGCCACGAGGCATCGAGTTCCATCGCGTTTTGACCGGGCTTCGCGGCGACCAATACCCCTTGTGATGCGGCTTCACCGCTCCACACCCAGCCGTAGACGTCGAACGATGGCGCGACCATTGCGGTGCCGGGAATCAACTCGGTTGAGGGTATGAGGGCCCCCGCCGCGGGAGGCTGCGCCTCGTCGGCCGCCACAAGGCCCCCTTGCGCCGCGAGGGCGGTGCTGATGTGCACGGAACCTTTCCACTGAAAGGCCGTCGTCGTGGCGTCGAAACCGAGTGCAAAGCCGCCCGAGCCCGCAGGCACGACGCCGACGTCGGCGGGCGTCACCCAGATCGTTTCCCCATCCCACAACGCGAGCCGGTCCTCGATGACGACGAGCGCGCGCTCCCCCGGCAACGCGGGGGCCTCGAGCGTGATCGAATCGTCGCCACCAATCGGAACCGACCCCACCGTTGTCACCACGTCCTGGACGGCGGGCAACTGGGTGAGCGTCCGCAGCATCTGCTGTTGAGCCAGCGAGCGCTGCGTCGGGTCCCCGGCGGAGCCAAGCGCGAGCACCACCTGGGCCACGCCGTCTGTCACCACCACGGCATCGACACCCAACGCGGAGCCGGGAGGGAATCCGGTGAGGACGCCCTCCGCCAACCACGCCGACGGGCCTTCGACCAGTTCTCGGGCTGTGGCCGTCGCAATCTGATCATTGTCGGCGAACCACCGCACCTCTGGGACCTCAGTGGTGCCGTCGGTGGCCGCAAAGTACAAGTTCACGGGCCTGAAAAGCCGATCGAAGACGGCCGCGGACATGACGATACCGTCATCGAGTTGGGTGATGCGGTACCTGCCGAACTCGTCGGTGCCGACCTGGAACTGAAGGTCCCGGCGCACGTCGACCGAGGCGGTGACCATCACCCCGGAGGGGTCGACCACTGCGGCCACCGGCACGGAGTACGTGAAGATACCGCTGTCCTCGTTGTAGGACGGCACCACCTGGCGTGAGTCGAAGATGGTCACGTTGGCCAGCGGATCCCACTCGATCGCCGCGGGGCCGGTGAGGAACTCGCGCGCGACATCGAAGCCGCTCACGGCACCTCCCGCCGAGGCGGTGAGGAACCCTTGGACGATGGAGCGGGGGGTCGCGTTGGGGGACGGGCCCTGAAGGATTGGCGAAATCGGTCCCGGCTGCACCACGTCGGTGTCGCCCGCGTTGACGGTGCCGCTCGTCGGGATGGACGTGCAGGCCGCGAGCGCGAGGCACCCGGCCACCACCGCGATCTTGTGCCTCACCGTTCCACCTCCGTCGTAAGCGCCACGCGCATGCCCACTGCGGGAAAGTCCTGCTGATTCATGACAAGCGGTAGCGGGTCGCGAAGTCCGAGCCCACGCGAGCCGCACGGCAGCATCAGCCGGAACGACGCCCCCTCGCCCGGTCGCCCCTCCACCTCCAGTGCCCCGTCGTGAAGCAACGCGTCCTCGCGGGCGATGGACAGGCCAAGCCCCGTCCCTCCCATGGTGCGCGCACGCGCCGGGTCCCCTCGCCAAAAGCGGTCGAAGACGCGTTGCACTTGAGAGGCGGACAACCCGACGCCGTAGTCGCGCACCACCACGGCGACGGTGCGCGCGGTGGACGAGACGGCGATGTCGACCGGCCCCTCTTGGGCATGCTCGATCGCGTTGGACAGCAGGTTGCGAACGATGCGCCCCACGCGCGGTGCATCCATCGACGCCACATGCGCTCCCTCCTGCATCCACAGCCTCAACTCGACGCCTTGCTCGGCCGCGGCAGGGGCCAGCGTCTCGACCTGGTCCCTCACGACGTCGCCCAGTTCGTGCTCCTCGAAGTCCAGCGGCGCGGCACCCGCATCGATGCGGGAAATCTCCAACAGGTCCGCGAGCAGCGCTTCGAAACGATCCAGTTGAGTGGCCAACAGTTCTGCGGAACGCGCGACGGAGGGGGCAAAGTCGGCACGCGCATCGTGCAGCACATCCGACGCCATACGCACCGTGGTCAGCGGGGTACGCAACTCGTGGGACACGTCGGAGACAAAGCGCCGCTGCAGTCGCGAGAGGTCCTCCATGCGGGTGATCTGACGCTGCAGGGATGCCGCCATGTCATTGAACGTGGTCGCAAGGGTGGCGATCTCGTCATTGCCCTTGACGCGCATCCGCTCCGACAGGTGTCCGTCGGCTAGGCGCGCGGCCACCCGTGCGGCGGCACGCACCGGACGCACCGCCTGCAAGGTGACCGTCCAGGTCATGAAGACCACCAGCAACACGAGCGCCGTCGCCCCGAGCGCCAGCACCCGTTGGATCAGGGCGAGGGTGTCCTCCTCGTTCGCGAGCGAGTACACGAAGTACAGTTCGTACTGGCCCGCGGAGCGTAAGGTCAGGGGAGCACCCACCACGACGGCGGGCCCACCTTGGGACGGTAACGCGGCGAACTGCCAGAACTGGCCCGCCTCAGCAGCCACCGCATCGCGCAGTTCGGGGGTGACGATGGACACCAACGCCGGGTCGCCCAGCAGGGTGAGGAACACATCAGAGTCGTTCGTCGGCGCACGCAACAGCACCAGACCGCGGGACTCACCGCCCAACTTACTGAGCGCCTCGCCTTGGTCGATGACCAGTTGCTGAAGTTCGCCGGGGGTCTGTGCGGTGGACGCTTCGAACGTCTGCTGGGTGGCCTCGACGTCGCGCGCGGACTCGGTGAGGATCCGCTCGACGCGCCGACCCACCAGCCCGTCGCGTATCTCGGTGTTCACGAACGCACCCAACACGGCTACGGCGGTCAGGCCCACCACGAGTGTCGAGGTGATGACCCGCAACAGCATGGATCTGGTCCAGCGCCGCCACAGCTTCTGGACCGGCGCGAGCAGCATCATGCCCACCGCGCGCGCGCTGAATCTCACGGCGTGCGGCCGCCAGCCTTGTACCCCACGCCGCGCACGGTGAGCACGATCTCGGGGTTCTCGGGGTCGCGCTCGATCTTGGCGCGCAGGCGCTGGATGTGGACGTTGACCAAGCGGGTGTCGGCGGCGTGACGGTAGCCCCACACGTCCTCGAGCAGCACCTCGCGGGTGAACACCTGACCTGGCGCGCGCGCAAGGGTCACGAGCACGTCGAATTCCAGCGGGGTCAGTTGCACAGTGTCGCCTGCACGAGTCACCCGGTGCCCGGTGACATCGATCTCGAGATCGCCGATGCGCACCACCCCCGGCGCCGCGTTGTCATTGCGGCGCAGCCGGGCCCGCACCCGCGCGATGAGTTCGCGCGGCTTGAACGGCTTGGGGATGTAGTCGTCCGCGCCCGACTCCAAGCCGAGCACCACGTCGACGGTGTCGGACTTCGCGGTGAGCATGATGATCGGCACACCGGACTCCGCGCGAATCTCGCGGCAGATGTCGATTCCCGACTTGCCCGGCAACATCAGGTCGAGCAGGATGACGTCCGGCTGCTCGCCCCGAAAGATGTCGAGCGCCCGGTCCCCGTGATCGCAGAACACCGGATCGAATCCGTCGGCACGCAACACAATGCCCGTCATCTCGGCGACAGCGGGATCGTCGTCGACCACCAGGATCTTTGCTCCCATGTCGCCATGATGCCACGGCCCGCGTTGTACCGGGAGCGCCTGCCCGGACGCCGCTGAGTTGCCCCACGGGCCCACGTGTGGCAGGCCGCCGTGGCGATTTGCTCGTTGTGCTGCGCCGTGACGGCGTCACGAACCCAAAGATCGTCGGCACCCCCCACGGGGCGACGATCGCGAGGACAGTGACGTCGACCTCCTTGTCGACTTCCCGGCCGGGCTGGCATCGTCGGCATTCGGCGCGAACCGGACAATGTGCTCGGTTCACCCGTCGACGTGGTGGCGCGCAACGGCCTCCAGGAGCGCGTGCGCACATATGCCTCGAAGAACTGGCGGCCATGGCGAGCCGCCCCGACGCCGACCCACCCGATGACATCGCCTCGCTGGGGCCGTTGGACGTGCCCGGGCGGTTCGCAAGAACGCGAGGATACTGGTCAGCACTGCCGTCGTCCTGGCAGCGCCAGCCTTGGGCGTGGAGGCCCAGCGTGGCAAGATGGACGACACACAGGCGAGGAGGGGACGTGACGGACAACGACGCGTCAGGCAATGGCGGTTGGGCCGCGCCGGGCGCGCCGGTGCCGCCTCCCAGCCAGGGGGCGCCGATGTCGCCGACCCCTGGCAGTGCGCGGCCGCCAGTTGCGTCCTCGGCAGGCATCCCACGCCAGCCAGCGCTGACGTACCGTTCGTGGCAACCGGGCATCGTCGCCTTGCGGCCCTTGCCCTTTGGCGACTTCATCACCGTGCCATTCAAGGCGATGCGCTTCAACCGGGCGGTCATGGTGGGCGGACCGCTGTTGCTCTTCACCGCAAGTGCCCTCCTGACTGGCCTTGCCGTATGGGTCGCCCTCAACGACAGCCGACTCGACCTGCTCTCCTGGAACGACTCATACCGGGGAGTCTCCGTGTCGACAGTCGTGGCGGCGGCAATCGCGTTGCTGTCCTGGGTGGTATCCGACGTGTTGGCCTCGTCAATCGTCTACCCGGGTGTGGCGAGGGCGATGCTGGGTGAGCGCATCTCGCTGGCCGCCGCACTGAGAACCCTGGTCCCCCGCATCGGGCACCTGTTGTTGTTGGCGTTGGCAGCATTTGTTCCCCTGGCGATTGCCGGCGGGCTCGTGGTCGCCGTGTCGATGACCATCGCTGCCAGTGACACCGGCACGTTCGGCGCCACCGTCTTGGCCGTCGTGGTGCTGGTGGTCCTGGTGGTAGTGCCAGTCGGGGTGCTGGTTGCCGTGTATTCGGTGGTGGCGCGCGGCGCCGTGATCCTGGAAAAGGCCAGCGTGATCCGGGCGATCAGGCGGGCCATTCAGTTGGTTCCGGGACGCTTGTGGTGGTCGGTCCTGATCATGCTCGTGGTGGGACTCATCGTCGCCGCGCTCCAGCAGGCCTTCGCGTTCGTCACCCAGATCGTCGCGATTGTCCCCCTGGGACTTGTCTCCACCGACGAAGCCAGCGCCGCGATCGCCATCGGCTTCTTTGTCGCATACCTGGTCCAGATGGTCGCGGTCAGCGTGACACAGTATTCATTCTTCGGCTCGACCAGCGCGTTGATCTACCTCGACGTGAGGATGCGCAAGGAAGGGCTCGCATTCGACCTCGCCAACGCCGCGGAGGCGCGCCACGCCGCCCGCCAGAACCTTGTGGCGTGACATGACGCCCACGCCCTGGAGTATCCCGGTCGAGCCCGACGCCGACACCGCCCGACAATGGGTGGTCGACGAACTTGCCAAGGACGCCTACCAAGCGACCGGACGTTCGTGGCTCCAGCGACTCCTCGACTGGCTGGGCAACCTGTTCGACGGCATCCGCGCATCCCCGGGCACGCTGGGATTCGGTGGCGTCCCCGGCGCCGTCGTCGCCATCGCCCTGGTGGTGGTCCTGGTCGGACTCATCGCGCTGATCGTGTGGGGCCCCATGCGCTCCTCGCATCGACGCGGGGTCTCCCACGCCGTCTTCCAGGACGAGGTGCGCGACGCGACGGCAATGCGTGCGGCCGCCGAGGCCGCTGCGGCACGTGGAGACTGGACGCGCGCGGTCATCGAACGTTTCCGTGGCGTCGTTCGCGACGTGGAACAGTCCAACTGGGTGGCCGTGTTCCCCGGAATGACCGCCCATGAGTTTGTCACCCAGGCGTCAGTACGCGTGCCCACACTCGCGGGCGAACTGGACTGGGCGGGCGACCTGTTCGACCGGCTCCGATACGGGCACGACACGGGCAACGCGTCGCACTACGACCGCATGGTGGCGCTCGACTCCCACATCGTGACCGCCGATGTCGTGGCAGCCCCGGCATGACGGCGCAGGTGGAGCACACGGCCGACGGCTTCACGCGCCGTGGCGAGGGGCCCGGAGTTGGGCGTCGGGTGGCCGACGCCAAGTGGTTCATCGGGGGCGCGGTGCTGCTGATACTTCTGGCCGCCATCGCGTTTACGCAACGCGCCGACAACGACTACACGCCGCTGTCGATCAGGAGCTACGAACCGGGTGGGGCTCGCGCACTGGCCGAGGTGGCTGGCGCACAGGGCGTGCACGTGCGTCAGGTCGAGTCTCTTCGCGACGCACGAATCGCCGACCCCGCCGCGACCACCCTGGTGATCGCGAATGGCGCCATGCTGCAACCGTTCCAGGCGCGCACCATCCTGGACTACCCCGGCGACCTTGTGATCATTGGCGACAGCCCCGCCCTGTGGGCAGAACTCGGCGACACACTCTACGTGGGCGACTCCCCACAGAACTCTGTTTCTGCACGATGCGGCCAGGAGGACGCGGTCGCGGCCGGAACGCTCTCCACCTCGGGCGCCGTGCTGGTGGGTGCCACGCAAACGCCGGCGCAGTATTGTTTCCGGCCCACCGATAGCGCCGGTGCGGTGGTGGTGTTTGTGCAAGGTTCGGCGGGCGGTGTCGTGACCGCTATCGCCGACCCGGCAATCGTCGTCAACGACACCATCGCCAACGAGGGCAACGCCGCCCTCGCACTACGGCTCGTCGGCAAGCATGACAACGCCGTATGGTACCTCGGATCCCTGCTCGATACGACAACCCTCACCTGGACGTCCCCGGACAACCCTCAGGGTCCCGCTCAACGCGCCGACGTTGCGGCGTCGACCGACTTCTTGCCGCCGGGCACCGGAAACGCGGTGTTTGCCTTGGCACTGGCGCTGTTCGTGGTCGCACTGTGGCGCGCGCGGCGCTTCGGTTCCCTGGTGCACGAGGCACTGCCCGTCGTGATCCGGTCCTCCGAATCGACGCGCGGACGTGCCCGGCTCTACCGCACTGCGGGCGCCTCGGGCCGCGCCGCCGCGTCGTTGCGTGCCGCTGCAGCCACCCGCATCGGTGCCCGCATCGGGGTGCCGCGCACCGCCGATAGAGCCACCCTCGTGGCGGCCACCGCGCGCGCCGCGGGCTGGCCGGTTGCCGGGGTCGAGGCGATCCTATACGGCCCGGCGCCCACCACCGAATCCGCCATGATGAGCCTGATAGAGCAGATCGACACACTCGAAAGAGAGGTACACCGAACGTGAGCGACACCGCACCACGACCGGACCAGCCCCAGCCCGCGCCCGCAGCGGCGCCGTCGGACGCTCGGCCATTCTTGCCTGTCCCCGGCCACTACCCGGACCCGGACCCGGCATCGGCACCGTCCCCGGGACCGGGCGCGTCTGACTCCTCAACCGCCCGTGACGCGCTCGGACGCATCCGGGTCGAGATCGGCAAGGCCGTGGTGGGCCAAGATCGGGCGGTCACCGGCCTGGTGATCGCGTTGTTGTGCAAGGGTCACGTCTTGCTTGAGGGCGTACCGGGGGTCGCCAAGACACTCCTGGTACGCACCATGGCGACGACGTTGGGACTCGACTTCTCGCGCGTACAGTTCACCCCCGACCTGATGCCGGGAGACGTCACCGGCTCTCTCGTCTACGACGCCCGCACCGCCGCGTTCTCCTTCCGCCAGGGCCCCGTGTTCACCAACCTCCTCCTGGCCGACGAGATCAACCGCACCCCGCCCAAGACGCAGTCGTCGCTCCTGGAGGCCATGGAGGAACGCCAAGTGACCGTAGACGGCGACTCCAAGCCACTACCAGACCCATTCTTGGTGATCGCCACCCAAAACCCGATCGAGTACGAAGGCACCTACCCCCTGCCGGAGGCCCAACTGGACCGCTTCATGCTGAAACTACCGATCGGGCTTCCCGAACGTTCCGACGAGGCCTTCGTGCTACGCCGCCATGCAGACGGGTTCAACCCGCGCGACCTGGCAGGCGCAGGAGTCTCGCAGGTCGCCACCGCATGGGACCTTGAAGCCGGACGCCGCGACATGGCCACCGTGGACGTGTCGGAGGACATCATCAACTACGTCGTGGACATCGCGCGCGCCACTCGTCAGATGCCGTCGGTGTCGCTCGGCGTGTCGCCCCGCGGTGCCACGGCGCTCGTCGCTACGGCACGCGCATGGGCGTGGATGCGCGGCCGCACGTTCGTGTCGCCGGATGACGCCAAGGCACTCGCCGCATGGACGCTGGCCCACCGCATGCAACTGCGCCCGGAAGCAGAACTCGAAGGAGTCACGCGCGAGTCCGTCCTCACCTCAGTCCTTGCTTCGGTGTCGGTACCGCGGTAGATGTACATCACCGGTTGGACGGCACTACTCGCGGTGATCGGCGCGATTCCCGCGGCGATCACCAGGAGCCAAGACGTCGCGTGGCTGTGGATATTCGGCGTCCTCACGCTCGCGATGGTCGACGCGATCGCTGCGCCGTCCACCCGCTCCATCGCGGTGCGTCGCGACGTGCCGCACTCCGTGAGGCTGACCGAGTCGACACAGTCCACGCTGACGCTGGCGAACACGGCGTCTCGCCGGGTGCGCGGTGCCGTGCGGGACGCCTGGCCACCGTCGGCGGGAGCGGGCAAGAACCGTCACCGCTACAGCCTGACTCAAGGCCACACCGAGGTGTTCACCACACCCCTTACGCCCACGCGACGGGGAGACCGCAAGGCCGCCCACATCACCCTGCGCATGGAGGGCCCCTTGCGCCTCGCGGGCCGCCAGCGCACCCTCCCGGTCGACACGTCGCTGAGGGTCCTTCCCGAGTTTGCCTCCCGCAAGCATCTGCCCGCTCGCCTGGCACGGCTGCGGGAACTCGACGGCCTCAGCCCCATCCTGATGCGCGGTGCCGGCAGCGAGTTCGACTCCTTACGCGAATACGTCATCGGCGACGACGTCCGCACCATCGATTGGCGGGCCACCGCTCGGCGCGCCGACGTGGTGGTGCGCACGTATCGGCCGGAGCGCGACCGCCGGGTCTTCATCGTGGTCGACACCGCGCGGCACTCTGCCGCGCGCGTCGGCGACGCTCCCCGTCTAGAAGCCTCGATCGAAGCGGCGCTGCTGCTGAGCGCGCTCGCCGCGCGCGCGGGCGACCGCGTCCAGGTGGTCGCGTTCGACCGCGAGGAGCGGGCACGGGCGCAAGGAGCGTCGGGGTCGACGCTCATGCCCGTGCTGGCATCGGCCATCGCCCCTGTCGAGCCTCGTCTCGTCGAGACGGACTGGCCTGCCCTGGTGCGGCTGATCGGCGACCGCCTGTCGCAACGCGCGCTCGTGGTGCTGCTGACCACGGTGGACATTGCGCTGGTCGACTCGGGGGCGCTCCAGGCCATTACGGCACTTCAGCGGGACCACCACGTGGTGATCGCCTCGGTCGACGACCCAGACGAGGCGGCGATGGTGCGCGCGCGCGGCGATGCGGAGTCGGTGTACACCGCGGCGGCTGCGGCGAGGGGCCGCATCGAGCAGGACAGGGTCGTGGCACGCATCCGCAGGGGCGGCGCCGACGTGGTGACAGCGCTGCCGGACGACCTCGCTCCGCGGCTGGCCGACACGTATCTGGCGCTCAAGGCATCGGGCCGACTCTAGGGCGCGGCGATCTTTGGGCCGTGCCGCGCGCTACTCGTTGCTGGACGACGCCCACGCCATGCGGCCACGCCATCACTGGCCTGGCTCGACAACCCGGCCTCGCCGCTCGAACCGCGACCCCGCACACGAGGAAACGACCCAGGTTTCCCGCTACCGGAGTCCTGGCCCTCTAGTGAGCTACCGGAGCCAACTCGACGCGGAAGCCTTGCTCCGCATCGCCGGAGGCGCCGCGTTGCGTTGCCCACCTGCCCACACCAAAGACGTACAGCCAAAACGCCAGGGAAGCCAACACACCCACGGCCACCTTGAGGCCCCATGCGATCTGCGAACCCGTGATGTAGCCCTCGATCAGGCCGGACAGGAACAGTGCGACCGCGAGACCCAAAGCAACCGACAGCAGGGTGCGAAACACCCCGCTCAGCGCTACCGTGCGTGGGAGTCGACCGGGCACCAGGAGGGTCCAGAACACCTTGAAACCAGCACCAGCGGCGACAAAGACCGCGCTGAGTTCCAACAAACCGTGCGGGAGGATGAGTTGGAAGAAGATGTCCAGCATGCCGTACTCAGCCATCACCGCACCGCTGACACCCAGTTGGACGACCGTATTGTACATCAGGATCAGGGGGAAGATACCCGTGATCCCGAGCACGATCGCCTGTCCCGCAAGCCACGCGTTGTTGGTCCACACCAGCGCTGTGAAAGAGGTCGAGTCGTACTCGACGTAATAGCTCGCGAACTCTTCCTGGGCAATCTGTGCGCGCACCTCGGGTGGGCCGACGAGTTCCAGCGCCGCCGGCGAGTTGAGCGTGTAATACCCCGCAATCACCGCGAGCGACACCACCGCGATTCCGGTGATGGCACCCCACCACCGCACGCGATACAGCGCGGCGGGCAACGATGTGGTGAAGTACCTCGCGATATCGCCGGTGCGCACCTGGTGGGAGCCAGTCAGCCACACACGAGATGTGCCCAGGAGCATGGACAGTCGCGTGATGAGCGCCGGCTCCGGTGCCGCCGAGCGCACCTGAGACAGATCCGATGCGGTGGAGCGATACAGACGCGTCATCTCGTCGGCATCGGCGCCGGTACGTCGGCGCTGACGGGCCAACTGCCTGAGCCTACTCCAGCGGGCTTCTCGCAATGCGGCGAAGGCATCGATGTCCACGCGGCTACCATGCCACATATGGAGGGGCGATGAGTGTCAACGAGGAAATTGTTCTCGGCGAGGGCGTCGCAATCGACCCCGGGGCCGCGTCCGTGGTGATGCGAGCGGGCTCGGGTGCCATCGACGCGATCGCCATGTACTTGGGCTTGGTCGCACTCACCCGCATGTCGGGCCCGCTGCTGGCTTCGGTCAACGGCGCGGTCAGCACAGCGCTCAGCGTCGCGCTGACCGTCGCATGGCTTGTGGGTGTTCCCACACTCGTGGAGACCCTGACACGCGGCCTGAGCCTTGGAAGACTCGCGCTGGGCTTGCGCATCGTGCGCGACGACGGCGGTCCCGTCTCGGCGCGCTACGCGTTCGGTCGCGCCTTCGTCGGGCTCTTCGAGGTCTATCTGAGTGTTGGCCTGATCGCCGTGATCACGTCGTTCATGGCGGCTCGAGGCAAGCGGGTGGGCGACATCTTGGTGGGCACCTATGCGATGCGCACCCGGGGAGGGCGCAAGGCGTTGCCCCCCATCGTCATGCCGTTCGGGATGACGCAGTGGGCCCAGCAGGCAGACGTGCGGCGGCTCCCGGATGGCCTGGCCCTGACCGCCCGGCTGTTCCTGGGCCGCGCCAGCCAGATGTCGCACGATGCTCGCTACCGCTTTGGCACGCAGATCGCGGAACAGTTGGCCTCCTACGTGGCCCCGCCGCCGCCAGCGGGGACGCACCCCGAGACGTTCATCGCAACGGTCCTTGCCACGCGCCGGGACCGGGAATACCTCTGGGGCACGGCGGCGCAACGCCTCAACGCCGCGGAGTTCGAGCGGCTGTCGGTGCTTCCGTATGGCATTGCGGATAGCGACAACTAGGTTCCGGGCGCGCGCCTAATACCGGTAGTGGTCGGGCTTGAACGGTCCATTGACCGGCACTCCCAGATAGTCCGCCTGCGACTGACTCATGGCCGTCAGGCGCACGCCCAGCGCGTCCAGATGGAGTCTTGCCACCTTCTCGTCCAATTCCTTGGCAAGCCGGTGCACGCCCAGAGGGTAGGCGGCGCGGTGGGTCCACAGTTCGATCTGCGCGAGCACCTGATTGGTGAACGATGCCGACATGACAAAGCTGGGGTGGCCGGTTGCATTGCCCAAATTCATCAGACGACCTTCACTCAGCACGATGACCGAGTGCCCATCCTGGAAGGTCCACTCGTCGACCTGCGGCTTCACCGGCTCGCGCTTGGCGCCAGAACGGGCCAGTCCGGCCATGTCGATCTCGTTGTCGAAGTGGCCGACGTTGGCCACGATCGCCTTGTCCTTCATGGCGACCATATGGTCGACGCGGATGATGTCCGTGTTGCCCGTCGTGGTGATGAAGAAGTCGGCCCGATCCACATAGTCCTCGACGCGCGCCACCTCGTAACCGTCCATGGCCGCCTGAAGCGCACAGATCGGGTCCACTTCGGAGACCACCACGCGCGCGCCCTGGCCACGCAACGACTCGGCCGCGCCCTTGCCCACGTCGCCGTACCCGCACACGAACGCGATCTTGCCGCCGATCAGCACGTCGGTGGCGCGATTGAGTCCGTCGGGTAGCGAGTGGCGAATACCGTACCTGTTGTCGAATTTCGACTTCGTGACCGAGTCGTTCACGTTGATGGCGGGGAACAGCAGCTCCCCGCGCGCGTGCATCTGGTCGAGGCGGTGCACGCCCGTGGTGGTTTCCTCGCTTGTGCCGACGATGCCCGCCGCCATGCGGATGAAGCGGGAGGGATCCGCGCTCAGGCTTCGGCGCAGCACCGCCCGCATGGCCTCCACCTCGGCGTTGTAGGCCGGGTCCTCCTCCTCGCGCGGGGGCGGCACGGCGCCTGCCTTCTCGCACCGGACGCCCTCATGCACCAGGAGCGTGGCGTCGCCGCCGTCGTCCAGGATGATCGTGGGGCCGTCGTGACCCTCCCAGGTGAGGATCCGGTCGGTGTAGTCCCAGTACTCCTGAATGCTCTCACCCTTGACGGCGAACACGGGCACGCCGCGGGGCGCACTGTAGGTGCCGGGACCCACGACGGTGGCTGCGGCGGCGTCGTCTTGGGTGGAGAAGATATTGCACGATGCCCATCTCACCTCGGCGCCAAGCGCCGTGAGCGTCTCGATCAGCACCGCGGTCTGCGTGGTCATGTGCAGGGAGCCCGCGATGCGGGCGCCCTGGAGCGGTTGCGTGTGCGCGAACTCCTCCCGAAGCGCCATGAGGCCAGGCATCTCGACCTCGGCCAAGCGAATCTGGTGGCGGCCCATGTCCGCCAAGGCCAGGTCGGCGACGATGTGCTCCGTCATGATGATCCTCTCCCAGTCGGGGCCGAGCGGTTGGCTGTCCAGCGCGCTCCTTGGTCGGGTACCACGAATTTCCGCAGCACGATGAACGGTGGACGATGCGGTCCGAGCGCTGCCCGCATCACCTGGCTACTGCCATCTGTGGACACTTAGGCCCCCCGGATGAGCGCAAGCGCGCGGTCGCGCACCCGTTCCATCACGTCCCGCGCGGCGGCCTCGACATTGAGTCGCAACAGCGGCTCCGTGTTGGAGCCGCGCACGTTGAACCACCACCGCTCGCCGACTGGACCCCAGTGGGTGAACGTCAGTCCGTCGAACTCGTCGATCGCGACTCCCTCGCCCGAGAACGCCTCGCGCACCCGTTGCAGGGCCTCTGGCACGGACGCGACGCGCGAATTGATCTCGCCCGATGCCGGGTAAGGGTCATGCGTGGCCAGCAGGGTGGACAGGGGCGCATCCGACTGCCCCAGCGCCGCCAGCACATGCATCGCCGCGAGCATGCCCGAGTCGGCAAAGTAGAAGTCCCTGAAGTAGAAGTGGGCGGAG
This sequence comes from Demequina sp., assembly GCA_030148645.1. GTDB lineage: Bacteria > Actinomycetota > Actinomycetes > Actinomycetales > Demequinaceae > Demequina. The sequence goes on from JASBTB010000045.1 coordinate 35,765, forward strand.
TGCTCGCCCCCAAACACGGCGTCCTCCTTCGCCATCTGCGTCTTGATGTGGGAGTGCCCCACCTTGGAGCGCACGGGTATCGCGCCAGCCGCGGCCAGTTGCTCGGGTACGGCGCGCGAGGAAATGAGGTTGTGGATCACCTTTGCCGTGCGCCCCGCTGCGGCTTCCCTGGCGGTCTCGCGAAGCCCCACGAGGCACGTGATCGCGGACGCACGCACGATCTCGCCGCGCTCGTCGACCACAAAGCACCGGTCCGCATCTCCATCGAAAGCCAGGCCGATGTCGGCGCCATGGCCCTTGACGGCCGCCTGAAGATCGCGCACATTGCTCTCATCGAGAGGGTTGGCCTCGTGATTCGGGAACGTGCCATCCAACTCGAAGTACAAGGGAATGATCTCGAGTGGCAACTCTGGCAGGCCAGCCGCCGTTCCGAGCACCGCTGGCACCGTGTAGCCGCTCATTGCATTGGCCGCATCCACCACCACCTTGAGTCGGCGTCCCCCTTCCAGGGGAACCAGGCTCCGCAGGAATGCCGCGTAGTCGGCGAGCATGTCGCGTTTCACGACCACTCCCGCCCGGACGGCGGGGGCGGGGGCGTCGACCAGGTACCGGGAGGCAAGTTCCCGCACCCGAGCCAGCCCGGAGTCCTCCCCCACGGCCCGGGCACGCGAGCGACACAACTTCATCCCGTTGTACTCAGCGGGATTATGGCTCGCCGTGATCATAATGCCTGGCAGGTCAAGGTGCCCCGAAGCAAAGTAGAGCCCATCCGTGGAGCACAGCCCCACGCCCGTGACGCCCACCCCGCGCGCCGTGAGGCCCTCGGCGACCGCATCCGCCAGCACGGGAGAGCTGTCGCGCATGTCGTAGCCGATCACGACGGTGTTCTCGCCTTCGGGCAACACAATCGCGTCGGCAAAGGCCGCACCGATCACCCGCGCCACGTCCAGCGTGAGGTCTTTGCCCACCACGCCGCGTACGTCGTAGGACTTGATCAGGTCGCTCAGGTCTGGTGAGTTCACGCCGGTAAGCCTACCCAGCGCACCGTGGGGAAAGGGCCCGTCTAGCCGTCGGAGGCCACCACGCGCAGGTGTCCTCGGCGCGGCTGCGACGCCACCGGGGGGGGCACCTCCGCGGAGGAAGGGACGATCGGGCGGCCGGCCTCACGGACGGCCATCGCCAAGGCGTCGAGATCGTCGCTCGAGGGCCCGGGATCCTCGAAATCCTGGTGAATGTGCACCACATTCCAGCCGCGCGGTGCCGTGAAACGCTCGGCGTGGGCGGCGCACAGGTCGTAACTGTGCGGCTCGGCTTGCGTCGCAAGTTGGCCGACGACGACCGTGGAGTCCGCGTAGACGTACGTCAGCGTCGCCGCCGCGGGGCGAGCACACGCCGTCTTGGCGCACTGCCTGGTTGCCATCACAGCAGTGACGCTACCTTCCGGCGGCGAGGCCAAGCCGTCACCACGCCGGGCGCCACCGCGTCCGCTTGCATCGGCCACGCGTTAGGGTCGGCACATGAGGCGAGACGCGCACGGACGGGGCCCACGACGCCCGCTGCTGCCCTCCACGCTTCCCGGGTACCGCACGCGCGCAGAGGTCTTCGACGAACTCGCGGCCGATGCCGCACAGCGGCTCGCGAGCAGGTGGTCCGCACGATGGGGCCACGTCGAGTTCGGCGTCGAAGACGTGCCTCCCTCACAGCCCGCCCCGTGGGAACACGGCGTGCCCTTGGGGCGCGTCCTTCCAGGCGAGTACGGGGCCCCCACGCGCGTCGTCCTGTATCGGAGAGCGCTCGAGCACAGGGCGTCCGCGGCGGAACTGCCCACACTGGTGCGTGACATCCTCGCCGAACAGGTGGGCCATCTGTTGTCGATGCGACCCGATGAGGTCGACCCCGACTACGGGGCGCCCGACTAGCCTGACACCGAATTCGGGTACATCCCCGGTCGCACCGTCGCGGTCAAGACGGAGTCGCTGATGTCAACCGGCGCGACGGACGCGATGTATCCGTCCGGCGACGTCATGACAAAGGCCCACGCAAACACGCCCGCGATGCGCACTCGCGTTCCCGCCGTGGCCGACATGGGCACCCATTGGACGGTGCGCCCCGTCACCTCCGCAGACCCCACCACTTGGTCGGCGTCGTCGAGCACGTCCACCCGCGCCGAGTAGGGGGAGTAGACGGCGAGCCGTGCACCGTCGAGTGGGACCACGGCCGACAGCGTGGTCGACGCGCGCACGTCCATGGCGGGGACCCAGGTGTGGTCGTACGCGACATCGTCGGCAAGTCCCTCGCGCGGGGCGCGCGCAACCACGGTACGGGCGGCAGCCAGAACGGGTGCGTCGGAGCGAACCTCGACCGCGCCAAGCGTGTCGGTAGGCACATCGATGTCGGTGACCACGCCAGGTTCGAGCGCGAGCGGTTGACCCACCGACCACGATTCGATTCCCGCCGATGACACGAGCGACAAGTCCACGTTGGCACCCTCGGGCGCCATCAGTCTCACGGTGACGGTCGGTGGGGGCACGTCCACGGTGGGCGAGGCGGCGTCCGTAACGGTGGTGGCGGTGCCCGGGTCGATGACCTGGACGCCACCCGTGTCACCACGTGGGACGGCCTGCGCATCGGCGTTGACGAGCGGAATCGCCAAGTCCGTCGCCGGGGCACTGGCGCCCACCCAGGCCGTTCCGGCTGGCTGGAATCCCGCCAGGCGAGAATCCTGGAGCGCGGCCACGATGCCCGGGCCGGTGGCTTCGACCCGCACCACCAGGGCACTCATCTGTGTCGCAACCGCCTCGATGAGTCGCTGCACGGAATCGCCCGGTGCGACCGGCAGGAGCAGTTGGTCCTGCTGAGCGCCCAGGGGGCCGTAGATCGTCACAGTGACTTCGGTGGGCGCCGCGCTTGGGTTCAGCAGCACGAGGCGCGCGCTGGAACCCAGAGTGGTCGCGCCGCCCACGAGCCACTGGTCGAAGGACGGCTGCGCACACGTCAGTGCCGCCCACCCTTCGATGTCCCCGTCGGCGATCTGCTCCGTCTGGACCGCAATCGCGTCGTCTGCGGCCAGGCCGAAGCCGAGCACCCGAGTAGCGGTGGATCCCCGCACGTCGAGCGTGCGCACCGTCGGCTCCGAGGCGAGGTCCCCCGCGGTGCCCACGTCTCCCACGGGCACCGTTTGGGCGCCCGGGCACGCCACGACGGGCGTAGGGGGCTCGATCTCGAACGACATGGGCGCGGGCGAGTCGACGGGGGGCGGCGTAGCGGTTGCCACCACGGCCGCCGACCCGGCCACCAAGGCCAGTGCGCCCGCGGACAACACGATTCGGCGGATCATTCGGCCACCTCCTTGGAGCGCCTCAGGGGCACCGATCCGATGAGCGCCCACGCGAGCACGGCCGCGCTTGCCCACCACCACCAGCGCTGGGCCGGATCACGGTAGGTGTAGGTCACGGGTCCGACTCCGGCGGGCACGGCGAATGCCACGCGGCCCAAGGGATCGTCGACCCGGTCGAGTTCGCGTCCGTCGCGTTGCGCCGTCCACCCACCTGCGGCAGGAACCGCGATCACCAGGGTGGCGCCCGCGGCAGGGGCCGCCGTTGGGCCGCCCGACGTTGCGGTCGACTGCACCGCCGTGGTGCCAGCGTCGGTCGCGAGCCAGGCGCGGGACACCTCGCCACCGTCGAGCCGGTACGCGGTGCCGATCTCCGATCCGCCCACGAGCGTCAGGCGAGCGTTTTGATCCAGGGCCCCCTGGATTCGGGTACCACCAGGGGCCACTACCACGGTTCCGATGCCCCAGTCGCGCAACGCCTGCACGTCTGCGGCGCCCGACTGCATCGCCTCCGCCACGGTCCGGGCAAGCGTATCGATACCCACCATCTGGCCCCCGGGGCCACCGAGCGGGGTACCATCGGGCCCCCACTGCACCCTACCGATCGCCTGGGACGAACCGTCGTGAGACAGCACCGAGTAGGCGACCGAACCGTCCTCCAGCGCTGTCAGTGCGAGGACTCGTTGCCGATACGGTCCCTCTTGATCGAGTGGGACGGCCAGTGGCAACACGTGAGTATCGATCATGGTGGCCGAACCGGGTTGAGAGCCGGGCCACACGAGGAAGACCAGCACCGCCACAGAGGCCCCGGCCACGACCGTCGCAAGGGCTGCAGAGATCACCCGACCGAACGCGAATCTGGTGCCCTCGCCCGCGAGCAGGGCGCCGTGCGCCGCGGCGGCCGCCACGAGCGCGCCCAGCGCCACGAGGGAAGAACCCGTGCCGGGCCATCCCGAAATCGCGCTGGCACCCGCACCGTCAGGCCATGCCGCGGTGGCCTGCGCCGACCAGGCGGACACCACGGCGCCCGCCGCCGCGACCACGAGGCCCACCACCACCGGGCGCCACGCTCGCCGCGACACGATCGCGGCGAGCGCGCTGGCCAGCACCACCACGCCCGCGATCGCGCCGATGGGCCATGCGCCACCCACAGTCGCAGGCCACCGAGACGTGTCGGCCATGCCGACGGCCACGCGCCACGCGCTGCCGGTGAAGTTCGTGCCCGGCCCCGGCTCGCGCGCCAGCACCGACGCCACCAACGACCAATCGGGCGCTAACTTGGCGGCGGCGACGACGCCGGGAAGTCCCACCACCATCGGCACCGCCGCGATGGACCACACACGCCACCGCAGACGCCCCGCCATCAGGCCGAGCATTCCCACGATGACGACCACAGGCAGGAGGAGTACCGGTTGCGCGACGGTTGCCACGGTGATGGCAAGAGCCGCCGCCAGGGCGGCCGACGGCGAGGGCGCGGGGGCGGGCGCCTCGACGCGACCGGCCACCAACTCGCCGCGACGCCACCCCACCGCACGGGGCAGTGCCAGTGCTGCGGCGGGGAGCGCGATGTGGGCGAGCACGGGTCCGATCCGCGCGTCGGCGACGGCGGCCAAGAACGGCGGCCACAGGCCGAACACTATGGCCACGGTCGCACGAATCCACGGCCCACGGGTGGCATGGCCAGCGGCCCACCACGCGAACAACGCTGCCAGGAAGGGCGCGGCAATCAGCAGCACGCCCACCCCCACACGCAAGCCGCCGGGCGCCGCGGCGAGTGGCACCATGAGGCCCGCATAGGCACCGTCGATCCCAGCCGAACCGAACCCCATTTCTGCCCAGCCGGTCCAGGCGCGTGACCAGACAGTCTCGAACGGCAGGTCGGTGGAGCCGATGCCCGGTCCCGCGACCATCTGGCCGGCGACCAGCGAACGGACGTAGTCGAGCCCCAGCGCGGCTGAGGCTCCGGCGGCGATCAGGACGGTGGTCAGCAGGCTTCGCCGCTGGCGAGCCGCAGCCGCGTCGAGTTCGGCCCGCACCAACTCGCTGGGCGCGCGTGAGGCGCGCGAACGCTCAAAGGTACCCAATTCGCGTTGCCGCACGGCATCGATGACCTGCCGCATGCTCGCGAAGAGGCGGTCCTCGACGGGTCCTGTCGCACCCACGGCGCGGTGGGCCACCGCCGTTCGCACGATGGCGGGTATTCGGGCGACCAGCAGGAAGAGCACCGCGACCTCCGCGAGAGCGCGCCGCGGCGCATTCTGTGCCAGGCGGGCCACGACTCGCACCGCCACGCTCAGGGGGAGCAGCACGATCAGGGGCACGATCGCCCACCACGGAGCCCAGGCGAACGCGTGATGCCACTCGCTGACACGCCGCCGTGCGTGCGTCGCGCCGCGACCGGTACGCCGCGTACGGGCGCCGTACAGGCCGCTCTGCGCGTGCCTCACGTGAGCGCGCGGCTCGATCACCACATCGCGACCCGAGGCCCACACGCGTCGACACCATTCGAGACTGTCGCCAAAACCCTGGTAGCCCCCGTCGAGCCGACCGAGCGCGTCGAAGGCGTCGCGGCGCACCAGGGCTCCCGCAAGGGACACGGCCATGACATCTTCGCGCCAGTCGTGTTGACCCTGATCGATGTCGTCCTCGACCACAAGAGCCACCCGGCGTGCGCCCACCTTGGAGACGGTGGTTCCCAGGTTCACGAGCCGCGAGGAGTCGTTCCATCTCACGTGCGCCGCGCCGACGACGGCCGCGTGCGGGCGCTTGGTCGCGGTGGCAACCAGTCGGGTCAAGGCGTCGGCATGGGGCGCAAGGTCATCGTGCAGCAGCCACACCAGTTCGCCGTCGCGTGCGCCCACGTCGTCGAGCAGGCCGCTCACGGCGTCGGCGTAGGTGGTGGAGTCGACTCTGCGAACGTCGGTCGCCAGCGCTTCAGGGATATCGATGTCTAGGTCGCCAGTCACAACGACGTGGAGGATTGCGGGCTGTTCGTCAAGCGCCGCGATCGCGGCGAAGGTCGCGGACAGGTGCTCGGTTTGCCCGTCGGTGACGAGCACGGCCCTCACGTAGGGCGTGCTCACAGGGTTCCGCCGTCAGGCAGGCGCGCGTCAGACCGCGCGACGCTTGAGTTTGCGACGCTCACGCTCTGAAAGTCCGCCCCAGATCCCGAATCTCTCGTCATGGGCAAGCGCATAGTCGAGACACTCCGACCGCACCTCGCAGGATGTACACACCTTCTTGGCCTCACGAGTCGACCCTCCCTTTTCGGGAAAGAACGCCTCGGGGTCCGTTTGCGCGCACAGCGCGCGGTCCTGCCATGACAGTGGCCCGTCTGCTTCGCCGCCAAAGATGTCCACCACCGGGGCCAGGCCCGGCGTGGTGCCCACATCGGTCGGCACGGAGCCGGTATACAGATTCCACATTGCCCGTCCTCCGATCGACACACACTCGAAGTGAATTACACCCTTGTAATCCGTGTCCGTCAAGTCGAATGTAGCGCACTGTGACAGATCCCGCTCGGGAACCGCCCGCCGTGGCTCGACGTTCACGCACCGACGCGCCAGCGCCGCCGGCACTTACAATGAGTTCCTCGCGCCTAGTTGGGGGTTTCTTCCATGAGTTCGTCCGAGCACGTTCCGGTCCGCCACGCCGCGACTGTCCGCAGGCATCGTGTCCTGCAGGGCATCGCCTGGGTGCTGGCCGCCACGGCCGGCTTCGGCCTGGTATTCGCCCAGACGTACAAGGCCAGGGTCGAGGCCAGCTTCGTCACCAAAGATATCACCGGACTGCTGGGACCCAACCGCCCCGCCGCACCGCAGAACCCGGTCGACGGCGCATCGGGCCTGCCGGTCAATGTCCTACTGATGGGCTCAGACGATCGCAGCGGCGAGAATGGCGCCATCGGCGGCCAGGATGCCGGAAAGCGCAATGACACGACGCTGCTCATGCATATCTCCGCCGACCGCTCACGAATCGATGTGGTGTCGATTCCGCGCGACACGGTGGTGCGCATCGCCGACTGCGAGCGATCCGACGGCACCTCGCAGCGCGGCTGGACCGGCCAGTTCAACATCGCCTTTGCCAACGGCGCGCAAAACGGATCCAACGCCGACGGGGCCGCGTGCGCCATCAAAACCGTCGAGTCCCTCACCGACATCTACATCGACCACTTTGTCGTCGTGGACTTCGTGGGCTTCCGCGACATGGTCGACGCCATCGGCGGGGTGCCCATGTGCATCCAGAACGCCGTCAAGGACCCCTACTCCGGCACCAACCTGGCCGCAGGTCCACAGGTACTCGACGGCACCCAAGCGCTCGCCTACGCCCGCATGCGTAAAGGCACGGGTCTGAGCGGCTCCGACCTGGACCGCATCGACCGCCAGCAGCAGCTCCTCAAGAACCTGGCCAGCAAGGTGCTCAGCGCCGAGATGCTCTACCGTCCCCAAGACCTCACCAACTTTGTCAAGGCCGTCGCCGGTTCCATGACCATGGACGAGGCCTTCGGCAACTTCGACGCGCTGACGGGCCTAGCGTTCTCGTTGCGTGGCATCAACCCCACCACCGACATCACCTTCGCGACGGCGCCCGTCGTGGCAGACCCGAGCGACCCCAACCGGGTCATCTTCAGTTCGAAGGCTCGCGCGGTGTGGGACGCGATCATCGCCGATCAACCGATCGCCCCACTGCTCGATGCCCAGTCGAACTCCCCCGCGAACGAGCCCACGACCGAGCCCGCGACCGGAACCGGCACGGTCACGGACCCAAGCGCGCCAGCGACAACCGGCGGCTCGACCGCCCCCTCCGAGCAGGACATTCTCAACGCGTGCGCGGCGGCCTGAGCCCCGCCGGCGCCGCACACCCTGCCTGCCTGCGTAGCGTAGGGCTACCCCTGGCGCAGTCGCGCGCCCTTGGCCTGGGCCACCGAGCGCAGGTCCTCTTGGAAGGCACGCATACGCTCCCGCAGCCGTGCGGCATCCGGACCCTGCCCTGCGCCCAGGATGCGCGCGGCCAGGAGACCCGCATTGCGGGCTCCACCGATGGACACCGTCGCGACGGGAACACCCGCAGGCATCTGGACGATGCTCAGCAGCGAGTCCATCCCATCCAGGTACTTCAGGGGCACCGGCACACCGATCACGGGCAAGGCCGTGACGGATGCCAGCATGCCTGGAAGGTGCGCCGCTCCCCCCGCACCGGCGATGATGACGCGCAGGCCCCTGCCCTCGGCGGCGCGGCCGTAGTCGATCATCTGTTCCGGCATGCGGTGCGCCGACACCACATCCCGCTCGTACTCGATGCCGAACTCCTCGAGAACGGCAGCCGCCTCACCCATCACGGGCCAATCGGAATCCGAACCCATGACCACGCCCACACACACGCTCACGATTGCCCTCCATCCCTGACCACGGCCGCGGTCTGTGCCGCCCGCCCGCGAACATCGTCGACCTGCTGCCCCATCACGGTGACGTGCCCCACCTTGCGGCCGGGCCGCACGCCCTTGCCATACAGGTGCACCTTGGCGCCCGGATCGATCACGTGAGGCCACGCCGATTCCAAGACCGTCCGCGAACCGCCCAACACATTCGCCATGACGGTCACCGGCGCGAGCGCTGCGGTGTCCCCCAGCGGCCAATCCAGCACCGCACGCAGGTGCTGCTCGAACTGACTCGTGACCGAACCTTCGATGCTCCAATGACCGCAGTTGTGGGGACGCATGGCCAACTCGTTGACGAGGAGGCGCCCGCCCACCTCGAACAGTTCCACCGCGAGCACCCCCGTCACGTCCACGGTGTCGGCGATCCTTCGGGCAATGGATTCCGCCTCTGCCTGCACCGTGGGGCTCAGCCCCGGCGCCGGCGCGATCACCTCGGCACATACTCCGTCCCGCTGAACCGACTCCACAAGTGGCCACGCCCGGATCTCCCCCGAGGGGCGGCGCGCCACCTGAATCGCCAACTCGCGGGTGTACGCCACCCTGTCTTCGATGAGCAACGCTGGCCCGCCAGCTGCGGCGGCGGACAGCCAGTCGTCGGCTTGCGCCGGACTACGGACGATGCGCACGCCCTTGCCGTCGTACCCACCCCGCGCCCTCTTGAGCACGCCCACCGAGCCGTGCACCGATAGGAACGCCTCCACATCGTCTTCGGTCTCGACAGCGCGCCAGGCGGGCATCGGCAGGCCCATGTGTCCCAGCCGCTCCCGCATGGCGATCTTGTCGCGAGCGAACAGCAAGGCCTCGCGGCCGGGTCGCGTGGGCACCCTCCACTCGGCAGCCAGGTCGAAGACGGTGGACGGGATGTGCTCGTGCTCCCAGGTGAGCACGTCGGGCCGCGGATCGGCCAGGAGCTGGCGCACCGCGTCGGCGTCGCCCGGCAGGCCCACCACTGTCTCGTGCGCCGCGAGCGCCGCCGACGCCCGCCCCGACTCGATAAGTACCCGCAGCGTCACGCCCATGGCGGTAGCGGCCGGAGCCAGCATGCGGGCCAACTGGCCGCCTCCCACCACTGCCACGCGCGTCATGCGACTAACCTACCGGCCACTACGCTCGTGCCTCATGAACCTCACCGTCCGACCCGTCGTGGCGTGGCTGCGCAGGCGTGCCGGAGTGCTGGCACGGTTCGGTGCCGTGGGCGTCGCGGGGATCGTCGTGAACCTGGGTGTCTTCAATGCGCTGCGCTTAGGTCCGCTTGGCCCCGACGACTCCGTGGGGGGCGGTGACGACCGCGTGGTGACGGCCAAGGTCATTGCCACCGTCGTGTCCATCGTGTTCGCGTGGGGTGCGCACCGCGGCTGGACCTTCAAGGGTCGAAGGCGCCATCGTGCCGCCACGGAACTGGTGCTGTTCGGGGCCGTCAATGCCGTCGCCATTGTGGTGGAGGCGGCCGTGGTGGCGCTGACTCACTATGGCTTCGGCTGGGAATCGTTGCTGGCCGACAACGCCTCGTCGCTCGTGGGGATCGGGCTGGGCACCATCGTTCGCTACGTGGGATTCGCGACCCTGGTGTTCGGCGCAGCCGACCGGGACGACGCAGCGGTCTAGGAGTCGCGGCGGCGGCGAGTGCGCGAGCGCCGATGCGGAACGACCGTGTCGAGGTCGACCATCTGGGGCACACCTTGCAGGAACACCGAGAACACTGCAGGGGCACGTTGCGACAATTCGAGCCTCCCACCGTCCGCAGTGACCAGATCCCGCGCCAGCGCGAGGCCCAGCCCCGTGCCCTTGCCGGAGGTCACCGACCTCTCGAAGATCCGCGGGGCCAACTCCTCGGGCACGCCAGCGCCCTCGTCACGCACCTCCAGCACGATCGCGTGGTGCGGACCCGACTCGCGGGCCACCACAGCGGTCGTACCGCCGCCGTGGTGCAGGGAGTTCTCGAGGAGAGTCGCGATCACTTGGGACAAGCCACCGGGGGTGGCGAAGACGCTGGCCTGTGTCTGCCCGATGTCAAGTCTCCTGCCAGCCTTGGCGAACGCGGGTCCCCACTCGGCGCGTTGTTGCGTCAACACCTCCTCGAGTTTGACCACCTCCGTGCCGGAGCCAAGCGAGCGGCGCGTGCGGCCCAACAGCTCGTCCACTACCCCCACCAGGCGCTCCACCTGCTCCAGCGAGGCTTCCGCTTCGGCTCTCACCGCCTCCTGAGTCGTGGCGGTGGAGATCTCTTCGAGGCGCATCGTCAAGGCGGTCAACGGTGTGCGCAATTGGTGAGAGGCATCGGCGGCGAACTGACGCTCCGCGGAAAGGCGCGCCGCCATCCGGTCGGCGCTACGCACCAACTCTTCCGCCACCAGGTCGATCTCCTCCACGCCGCTCGGCTCGATACGCGGACGGGTCTGACCCGAACCGATCTGCTCGGCCGAGGCCGCCAGGTACACCAATGGGGCGGCCAGGCGGTTCGCCTGCCATGACGCCATCGCGGCTCCCGCGGCGACGGCGACGGCGGCCACGATCAACACCAAACCGTCCGCTCTCGCCGCCTCCCAAAACACGTCCGACCGTGCGATCGCCAACAGCACGACGATCTCCGACTCGGTGACGGCGCTGCCGCGGAACGCCGGGCGAGGTTCCTCTCCCGCCGTGATTTCCGTGCCGTCGGGAAGGCGCACCGCAATGTGGCGCGGCGCGCCGGACGCGGTACCCAGGAAGTTTTCGAGAATGGACTCGTCGAGGATCTCTCCCGACTGATAGCGCGCCTCAATGGCGCGTGCCGCCGAGGCGGTACGAGAGTCCAGGTCGCGCAGGGTATCGTCTCTGACCAACTGGAAGGCAAACACCCCCAACGGAATGCCCAACAGCACCATGGCTACCGCCAAGGCGGAGAGCGTGGCTCCCAGGACGCGACGCCGCACCGCTCAGTCGTTCTCGAAACGGAAGCCCATGCCCCGCACCGTCGTGATAAAGCGTGGCTTCGCGGCATCGTCGCCCAGTTTGCGGCGTAGCCACGACACGTGCATGTCGAGTGTCTTCGACGGGGCGTGCGGATCCGCCTCCCACACTTCCCGCATGAGGTGCTCGCGGGATACTACAGAACCCGCATGTGCCACCAGTACCCGAAGAAGATCGAACTCCTTGCCGCTGAGCTGGAGTTCCTTGTCGTCGAGGTAGGCGCGGTGTCCCGTCACATCGACCCGGACACCCCCAGCGGCGACCTCGCCGGCGAACTCGGCATCGGCCCCGCGGCGCAGCAGCGCCCGAACCCGCGCCAGTAACTCGGCCAGCCGGAATGGCTTGGTGACGTAGTCGTCGGCTCCCGCATCGAGACCTACCACCAGGTCCACCTCGTCGGCGCGCGCCGTCAACATCAGGATCGGGACCGTCAACCCCTGGTCCCTCACGCGTCTGGCCACGTCCACGCCGTCGATATCGGGAAGCCCCAGGTCCAAAATCACCAGGTCGGCCGCGTGAGCGGCCCCCACACCGCCGTGGCCGGTGCCGTGCCACTCGACCTCATAGCCCTCACGGCTCAAAGCCCGGGTCAAGGGTTCTGAAATGGTCGGGTCATCTTCGACCAAGACAATTCTCGCCATGGGGCAACATTACCCGCGCGAGCCGACTTTGCAACGCGCGCAACGACACGGCACACCACCGCCTGGGTTGATAGTGTCCGGACGTGATCACTGCGCCCGGCACCGTGCCCGACACACTGCGGCACACCATCGACCGGTGGGTGCGCCCGCGGTGGAGTGCCGCCCCGGAGTTCGTGGTGGCGGCACTCGTGGCTGTCGCGTTGGCTGCAGCCACCACCGCGTCGCTGGGAATTCATCGCCCGTACACGACCCTGCCTCTGGCCGCCGTGGCCACGTGGGGCGTGTGGTGCGCGGTCCGACCGCATACCCCGCGGGAGACTCCGCAGGCGCGTCGTGGCGCCACCTGGGTGCTGCTTGGCGTGATCGTGTGGATTGGCGTTGGCATCGTGCTGGCGGGCGAATATCTGATCGTCACGCGCGACCCGGGCTTCCTCACCCTGTCGGGGGTGTGGCTCACCGACCACGCCTCCACCGACATTCCAACGCTCGGTGCCATACCGGTCGCGCAACTGCAACCCAACCTCCTCGCCGACGCCTGGCAGGCGTGGAATCTCGACGGTGACGTGGTGCAACCTCAGGGTGCCAAGGCTCTGCCGGCGCTCATCTCCGTTGGCGGGTGGGTTGCAGGAGTGCCCGGTGTCCTCGCAGCGAACGTCTTCGTCGGCGGCGTCGGCGTGCTCGCCGTGTACAACGTCGCTCGGCGCTTCCTGACCCCCCTGGCAGCACTCGCCCCCGCCGCCACCGTCGCCTTGACCGTGTCGCACCTGGGGCTGTCGCGCTCCGCGTATTCGGAACCGCTCACCCTGCTGCTCGTGTTCGCCTCCATCCAGTGGGCGTGGCGTGGACTCGCCGCGGGGCGCCCATGGGCCTTGATCGTCGCTGGCGTGGCATCCGGCGCCACCGCCTTGGTACGCGTCGATGGCGGCGTCTATGCGCTCGGCGTGCTGATAGGTGTAGCCCTCGCCGGCGCGTTCAGCGGGCCCCAGGCGCGCTCCGGGTTGATGGTGTTCGGGTTGGCGCAGGCCGCCGTCGTGGGTGCCGGTTACGCGTCGGTGGCACGCTGGAGCGCGGCCTATGTGGAGCGTCTTGGTCCAGAGGTTCGCCTGCTGGGTGCCGCCTATGCGGTCATCCTGTTCGCCCTGATCGTGTGGGCTGCGACCTGGTCGAGTTCCATCGGGGCGCGTCTGAGCGCAGCAGTGGAGGCACGTCGCGTCGCGACGGGGCGGGTCTTCGCGATGGTCACAGTCGGTGCGAGCGTCGTGCTCGCGTCGCGGCCGTTGTGGATGACAGCCCAACGGGGCACCACCTCCGAGACCGACAAGTTCACCAACACCGTCGTCAAATCCTTCCAGCAGGCCGAGGGCTATGCGATCGAGCCGACGCGCACCTACGCCGAGCACACCGTCACGTGGCTGAGCTACTACCTCACGTGGCCGCTGCTCGCACTCGCCATGGTGGGCCTGGCCGTGCTGGCCTACCGGGCCGTCACCGCCAGGTTCGAGTCGTGGGTGTTCCTCGCAGCGGTGGCCGTGCCCAGCCTCCTCTATTTGGCACGCCCGCAGATCGTGCCGGATCAGTTGTGGGCGATCCGCAGGTTCGAACCGGCGACGCTGCCGGGGGTGGCGCTCGCCGCAGGCGTGGGCGCATGGTGGCTCGCCCACCGGCTCGCGCTCCGGTGGCCCCAGGCACGCCACCGACTCGTCGCCTCAGCGGCGGTCATCCTGGTGGCCGCACCCGTGACCACCTACATCAGTATTCGTCCCGCTGAGCAGTACCCGGTCACCGTTGCGGCGTATGCCTACGTGCGGGAGCAGCAGGGCGCCAGGGCGCAGATCGACGCCCTCTGCCGGGTGGCGGACGGGAGGCCGATCATCCTGGCAGGCTCCTCCTCGCACTTTGGATCGTTGCGCGTCATGTGCGACGTCCCCGTGGTGCTGGCACTTGAGAAGCCGACGCCCACCACCTTGCAACGGGCCACCGAGATCTGGGGCGAAGCCCCTGTTGTGCTGACCCGCGACAGCACCTGGTTCTGGGAGAGTGCACCCGCACCCGTCGTCACGTCGACGACCTTTCAGGGCGAGTACGCACTCCAACGGATGCCGCGGATGACGTCGACCCGCGACTTCACCTGGTTTGCTGGCGTCGTGGGTCCCGACGGTGCGTTGACGCCGCTCAACCCCGACGGATCCCCCGCGCCCTAAGCTGGCGTTGTCCACAGATCCGCCCTCACGGGAGCAGGCGGGGCGCGGGCTGTGACACGGTGCCTCACGTGCGCCTCACGATCGATCGTTCGCTGACCGACACTCACGATGTCGATCTGGAGGCCGCCATCGGGACGAGCCTCGCGGAGGTAGTCGACGGTGTCACATCGAAACGGGCGTGGTGTGGCTCGACCCTTCTGGACCCCTCACACCAGGTGGGGACCTATCCGCTTGTGCATGGGGCGCGCCTGCGTGACGGTCCCGGCCCTCACACCGCCGCCCTGCCGGGGTGGCATCTGGCGGCCATCGCGGGCCCCGATGCCGGTGCGCTCATCGGCGTAGACGCTCCCGTCACCGTGGGGTCGGCCCAGGGTCCCTGCGGGATACGGGACGACGCCATGGACGCCGCCCACCTCCGTGTCGCCCCCACGCGGGGCGGCGCCCTCGCGTGCCGGGACCTGGCTTCCACCAATGGCACCGGTTGGTGGCGTCGCGATGGCGAACGGTGGTGGTGGTGGGGTTTCAGACGGCGCTTCACCGCCCACGAGGGAGACATCCTCAGCGTCGGAAACACCGCTTTGCAGGTGCGCCGGGGCGACGGCCCGCCAGGTCCCGGGCTGGCGCGACCTGCCCTCGTCGTCGGCCGAGTGCGGGCCGCACTGCCGTGGACGCCGACCCCCGCCTGGGACGGCCTGCCGGACCCGACGACCGTCGCGGCGTGGACGGGACCCGTCACGATCGCCGGTCCCCACGCCCACGCCGCAGCGCGTGCCGTCATCTTGGCGCGCGGCAGACGGCCACCGGCGCCCGCACC
This sequence comes from Demequina sp., assembly GCA_030148645.1. Taxonomy (GTDB): domain Bacteria; phylum Actinomycetota; class Actinomycetes; order Actinomycetales; family Demequinaceae; genus Demequina. The sequence continues at coordinate 51,141 of JASBTB010000045.1, forward strand.
CTTCGACGAGGACTGGCTCCGCTGGTTGCCCGCCGCCCGTGCCAGTGACGGGCAGATCCGGTGCGTGTCATCGGCACCAGGTCCCGAGCAGGCGAGCCTCGACGCGCACGCCACCCAGTGCCGCGTCCCTGGAACCGTCGACACCGCACCGCGGCTCCCGATAGCGGTCTCGCAGCACCGTGCCGACGCCGTGGCTCGACGACTCGCCAGTACGGCGGCCGTTGCCTGGCCCCACGCCGTGCGGTGGGCCGACGTCGACCGGCCCCGCACACAGTCCCGGCAGATGGTCCCCCTGAGTGTCGCGTTGGGTGCCGTCTGTGCACCGCGCATGGAGCCGTGGCTCGTCACCCTCGATGAGCGCACCCCCCACCTTTTGGTTGCGGGCGCACCGCGCAGCGGCGCGTCGACGCTCCTGGCAACGCTGGTTGGCGGGCTGACCTACCACTACGACCCACAGCGACTATCGGTGGTGCTGATCGGCTCCGGCACGGACGGCCCGCTCGCACCGTGTGGGGGCATTCCTCACGTCAGGGTCGTCGCGCCCAGGGCCGATGGCGACGAGGCGGTGGTCGCCCTGGAGGCCACCGCCGCCCAGGCGCGCTGGCGTCGGGAGGCGCTTCACGCCTCCGGCAAGTCCGATTGGCGCGCGTGGGAGGCATCGTCACAGGCACCCGCCCGGCTCCTCGTCGTGATCGACGACTTCGATCTGACTGCAGGCAGGTCCCGGGTTGCGGCGGCGACACTCGAGGCCTTGGCCAACTCCTCGGTGTTTGTGGGCGTCCACGTGGCGCTGGCAACGCACCGGCCCGCGGGCGCAATCACGCCCGTGCTGCGGGCGTCGTGCGCGCACACTGTGGCATTGCAGTGCGCATCGGAGTCAGATTCGCTCGGTGTGATCGGCGTGACCGATGCCGCAATACTCGGCGACGTTCCCGGCCGTGCCCTGGCCGGCAGGCCGGGGCAACGGGAGATGGTTCAGGTGGCGCAGCCCGCAGCCGAGACCTCGCCGCGGGTGCACCGCGTGGGTAGTGACGTGGCGCCTGCCCTCCACCTGGCCGACGCGGTGGCGACGCGCAGCCGTCAGGACTCGTCCAGCGCCCCGGATCGGCCGTAGTCGGCCAGTCTGCGCACCACGGCCGCCGTCACGACGGCCGCGGCAACGATCAACGCGACCGCCACGAGCGGCCACACGGTGAGCAGCCAGACGCCCACGCTCGCCTGCATGAGCTGCCACGCGAGGGCTCCGCTCAGAGCGAACCTCCGACGTCTGGCAAAGCCCCACGTGAACACCCCCACTCCGGCGGCAAAAACGGCCATCACGCCACCGAGCGCGGCGGCCATGCCGGGATTCTCGCTGCCTAGCAGGGCATATACCCCATATCCGACCGCCATGAGCGATGCCGCGACCGTCTCCAGGGTCAGGACCACGAGCGCCACGAGGTCGAGAACGGCCCAAGACCGCGGTGTTTTGTGCATGGTATCCAACCTCACTCGGGGAATTGTGATGGACATTACAGGTTCAAACCCTTGTCATCCGTCGTTAACGATGCGACCATGGACGTTAGTGATCCGCGACGACGCGGCGAATCTACCGCAGCGTAGGTCGCCGCCTTTTTCTTTGTGAGGAGATCCCATGGATTGGCGCGACCGCGCAGCGTGCCTCGACGTCGACGATCCGGAACTGTTCTTTCCGGTCGGCAATACCGGGCCAGCTCTCGTGCAGATCGAGAAGGCCAAGGCCGTGTGCAATACGTGCACGGTGCGAGACGTGTGCCTGCAGTGGGCCATGGAGCACAACCAGGACTCTGGCGTGTGGGGCGGGCTGTCGGAAGACGAGCGCCGTTCTCTCAAGCGCCGCGCCGCCCGCGCGCGCCGCGCCGCCAAGTAGCCCCCCGCATCGGCCCTAGTCGCCATCCACGGTGACCGTCAGATCCACACGCGAACCGCCGTTCACGGCGCGCCACGCGATCTGGCCGTGAAGTTCGTTGGTTACGAGAGTACGGACGATCTGTGATCCCAGCCCGGTCGGGTCTGCCGCGATTCCCTTCCCGTCGTCGGTGATCCGGGCATGCAAGATGGAGCCTTCCCGCTGCGCAAAGATCGTGATGGTTCCGTGCTCGCGCCCCTCGAAGCCGTGCTCAACGGCGTTGGTCACGAGTTCCGTCACAATCAACGCCAGCGACGAGGCGTACTGTGCGGGAATCATGCCGAAATCCCCTTCGCGCACGATCTTGACCTGGACGCCAGGCGAGGCAACGTCGGCCGCCATGCGAGCCGCGCGTGCCACGAGGTCGTCAAAGTGTACGTGCTCGTCCAGGGTGCCGGACAGCGTTTCGTGCACCATCGCAATGGTCGCGACACGGCGCATCGCCTCCGACAGTGCTTCCTTCGCCTCGGGCGCCTCCACCCGGCGGGACTGCAACCTCAACAGGGCCGCCACCGTCTGCAGGTTGTTCTTCACACGATGGTGAATCTCGCGGATCGTCGCATCTTTGGTGATGAGTTCGCGCTCGCGGCGGCGCAAGTCGCTCACATCTCGGCACAGCAGCACCGCGCCCACACGGTTGCCGTTGTCCGTGACGGGGATGGCACGCAACGACAGTGCGGCGCCGTTGGCCTCCACATCGGTGCGCCATGCCGCGCGTCCCGCCGTGACCATGGCAAGCGTCTCGTCCACCTGTCCTCGATCGGCCACCATGGCAGTCACCACCCGGGGAAGTGCCCGGTGCAGGAGCGATCCGGTGACCCCAAGGCGATGGAAGCAGGACAGCGCGTTGGGACTAGCATACGTGACGATGCCTTGGGCATCGAGCCTCATGACGCCGTCGCCCACGCGCGGCGCACCCCGCTTGGGACCCGTCACGGAGGTGCGCAACGGGAACTCACCGCGCGTGATCATGCGCAACAGGTCGTCGGCGGCACCCTTGTAGTTGATCTCCAGGCGACTGGACGAGCGCAGGGCGGCCATCGACGCCTCGCGGGTGAGGACCGCGATCACCCGTCCGCGCATCACCACAGGCAGCGCCTCCTCGCGCACCGCATAGGTCTCGTCCCACCGCGGCTCCCGCGACACGACGATCTGACGTTCCGTGAACGCGGTATCCAGGTGCCCGATGCGACCGGCGGCAGCCCTGACACCCACCACCTCCTCCTGGTGAACCGTGGGGCCCGTGGAGGGACGACAGTGACCAATCGCCACGAAACCCTCCTCCACCTTGCGCCACAACACCAGGTCCGCAAAGGAAAGGTCAGCAATCATCTGCCAGTCAGCCACCAACTCAGAAAGCCAGTCGGCCTCGTCCTGAGGCATGGGGCCGTATCGTTGCGCGATCTCGGACAGTGTGGCCACGTGCCAAGCCTAGGAGGCGTCGCGGGTAGTCGGCGCCGCGATACCCTGATCACAGCGGGAGGAGGCGCCTTGAACATCACCCACGAACACCACTTCGATGCCTCTATCGAGGAGGTGATCGCCATGTTCAGCAACGAGGAGTTCGCGGCGAAACGCGCACGCGCCTCAGGCGGGGCGGATTCCGACGTCCTCGTCGACGCGGAGGATGACGGCTCTTTCACGGTCGTGATCCGACGCACGATTTCGGCCGATGCGATTCCGCCCGAATTTCGAGCCTTTGTCGGTTCTCACATTCAGGTCAGGTACACGGAGGCGTGGGCTGCTCCCGGCGAATCGCGCGAAGACGGGCAGCGCAGGGGCACGTTCGCCATGGAGATTCCCGGAACGCCCGGGCATGCGCGCGGCGTGGTGGTCCTGACACCCGTGGACTCGGGCACCGATTTTGGTGTCGCCGGGGACGTGCACGCATCGGTGCCCCTGGTCGGGTCGATGGTCGAGCGTGCGATCGCTGCCGCGATCGAACAGGCTTTTCCCCAGGAGTTGGCGGAGGCCGATACCTGGCTCGCGTCCACGTGAAGGCACGGGTCTACGCCGTCGTGTTTGTCGGCGCGGCGTTCGGTGGCGCCGCTCGCCTGGGGATTGACCTGCTCATCGATTCCCACCGCTGGCAATGGGACTTCATGCTGATCAACCTGGTGGGATCTGCCTCGCTCGGTGGAGTGATGGGCTGGTATTCGGCACACAGTGCCCGATGGTGGTTGCCGGGAATCGGACCCGGGCTACTCGGCGGCTTCACGACATTCTCTTCCATGGCAGCGCCTCATCCGGATGCCCCCGTGTCGGCGGCGCTCTTGCTGGCGGTCACGCTCGCGGGTGCAGCCGCTGCCGCTGCGTTCGGCTGGTGGGCTGGCGACACGATCGCCCTGAAATTAGGGGCGCATGAGCGCGACGTGGATGCGGACCGGGTCGAGGCCGATGTCGAGGGCTACCACCACGAGGAGTCGCGGTCGTGACACCCACAGTCTTTGTCGCGGCCGCGCTCGGCACCGGATTCGGTGCGGTCCTCCGCTTCGCGCTGAGTTCACTGCGGCGCGAACACCACCTGCCGTGGCCCACTCTGGTCGTCAACATGCTCGGCTCGGCGTTGCTGGGCGCCGCGGGTGCGTTGCTCGACAACGGCATGTTGTCCTCCGCGGAAGCTTTCGTGGTGGGCGGTGGCGTCGCGGGTGGGTTGACCACGTTCTCGACGTTGTCCGTGGATGCCGTGGTGTGGTGGCGCACATCCCGACGCAACGCCGTGCTCTACCTCGCGATCACGGGAGTTGCCGGCGTGGGCGCCGGGGCGCTGGGCTGGGCACTGGCCTCCGTCATGACGGCGTGACGGCGACGCCTTTCCAGAAGGCGACGTGACCCTCGATCTGTCGAGCCGCCTCCTTGGGGTGGTCGTAGTGCCATGCGGCGTTGGCGTTGGTGTCACCGTCGACAACGACATCAAGGACTCGGCATGACCCTTCCACGGGCACGTGGATGTCGCGTCGCAGTGGCGTAGGTGCTCCGACTTGATGGAATCACGGGGGAAGTAGTGTTTGCCATCGACCACCACGGTGTCGTCGGACTCGGCGATGACGGTTCCGTTCCAGACAGCCTTCTGAGGTCCTCCTTCCGTCGGCAACGCCCCGTTGCCTCCGTGGGGAAACCCGCGCCTCGCCGTCGACGCTTCCCACCATCGCGGGGATTGCCCCGCATGGCCACCACCACACCCCCGCCCGCGACTACGACCCCGAGAAACGACAAGAGGCCCCTCCCGAAGGAGGAGCCTCTGCCAACAACGCCCCGAGACACCTGTCAACGATGTCCCGACACATCACAACGTAGCGGGGACAGGATTTGAACCTGCAACCTCCGGGTTATGAGCCGATTATCAAGCTGCTTCCCCTTAGAGGAAGGCTATACCTACTGGTAAACCAAGCAAAAACGTCACTTCAGTCTACCGGAGCACCATCAGAGTAGAGGGTGGAATCCCGTTGTTTAATAGCAGTTTTTGGAGTAGTTTTGCTCTACTCTCAATATATGAAGACGACACGACTTGACGGCAAGCAGGTAGCGGCAAAGACCAAGTTGCAGGAGGGCGAACACAGTATCGACCGCGCTCAGCCCAGCATCGTGGGAGACCTCAAGGTCCTCCGCTGGTCAGTTCGTCCTGTTGGACACGCCAAGCCGCTCAAGAAGCGCACTCAGGTGCCCAAGCGCATGGCCGATGGCAAGCTACGAGAACGGGCCAGGGCGCACGCTGAAGAGATTCTGCGAAGCGAGGGCCGACAGACAGCATGGTCGCCAGCATCTGAAATCGCTGAGTACATCAGAGTCGTCGTGAAGCCGCTCATTGAAGAGTCCTCACAGTTGTCCGACCGTTCGAAGGCTCGCTACCTGCTGTCACTTAAGCAACTGGTGGCCGGGTGCGACGACGCTCAGCACCGGCACAGCAAATCTCTCAAGCTTGTCGACATTCGTTCCGGATCGAAGTACCGAACAATCGTCGACTGTCTCCAGGAGATCGCGAGATTCCATGGCTCTGAGAGTGCGCGCCAGGCGCGAACGGTGCTCGGAGGCTACGTGCTGCAGCAGCTCCAACACGATGAACTCATCGAGGTCAACGTGTTACGAGGTGCGCGAATCGATCTCAAGACGGGGGCGATGCAGCGCACAGGCGGAACAGTGGGCGGAGTGGCACTCGGCAGAGACAACTACAACGCCATAGTCGACTACCTCCTCGCACTGGACCCGGCCGATGCTGCCGTCAAGCCCGCCCGTGGTCGATGGACCATGGAGGACGTCATCGCCAAGCGTCGCCACGCGATCGAGCTCACCCTGCTACAAGCCGCGACCGGGCTGAGGATCAGCGAGGCGCTACATGCATGGTGTGGCCTGTTCGGAGGCACCGGCGGCGACCTCCACATAGACGTCGTGAGCAGCATCGCAAAGGGAGGCATTCCACGTGTGGCCCACCTGCTCGAACCACGCGTCGCCGCGAGGCTACGCGAGCGCCTCGCCCTTGCAACGAGTCCGAGCGAGTTGGTCGTGGGCTCACCAGCTGACCCATTCAAAGTCTGGGACGCACGCAACGCATCAAAAGCCGTCGAGGCCCTGTATCTGGAGATGCGAGAAGACCTGGGTATCGAAGCATTTGAAACCGAACGCTCGCACGTGTGGCGGGCCACTCTCAACACCATGCTCATCGGAGTGGTGCCAGAGGTCATGCGTTCGGCGCAGTTTGGCCACACAGGCGAGGTGAACCGAAAGAGCTACACGGACAGCGCGCTCTCCCCCGACATGGTCGCGGCAAGCAAAGGTGCACTGTCCGCGTAGGCACCGATCGGCGATGGTCGTTTGGAAGGCGTCGACACTCAGTTCGCCCCACGGACGAGGCGAAACCGTTGCCCGTTCCTCCCACCTCCATCCCTACCGCGGGATGTCGACGACGCGTGAATACTGGGCAGTAATCGACGGGTGAAAGTTGAGCACCCCGAGTATGCCTTGGGGTGTGATCACGTTGGAGATCTGGGCCGAGATTCGTCGGCTGTACAGGTCCGAGGG
>JASBTB010000060.1 GCA_030148645.1 Demequina sp.
GTCGCGACCACCAGCGGAATCCGCGTGTTGTGGGCGCCGATGAAGTACCCGGCGACCACCAAGGTCACGAGGAGCGCGGGAAGAGATAGGCCGCGAATCAGCGTGTAATCGAGGGCCGTGTCGCGCGCGAGTCCGGCAGGGGCCAGAATCGCAAGGATCGACGGCACGATCACCCACTGTGCCGCCAGCCACACGGCCGACAGGACTGCAGCCAACGCTACGGCGCGTTGCAGGTGGCGGGCTGCGCCCACCGCGTCGCGCGCGCCGAGCGACCTGCCCACCAGGGACGTGGTTCCCGGCCGCAAGAACGAGAACACCCAAAACAGCGTCGACACTACGGCGGCACCCAGGCCCACCGCACCGAGGTCGACGGCCTGCGCGAAGTGACCCAGGACGGCCGTGTCGACGAGTCCCGCCAACGGAACGGCGATGTTGGACGCGATCGCGGGCGCGGCAAGGGAGGCTGCCTGGCGGTGCGGGAGCGGCCGCGCAAGGGCCCATGGGGCGACGGGTGCGCCCGGTTTGCGCACCGGCATCGGCTACTGCGCGGGGCGTGCCGCCACGACCTGCTGCTTGGGCTCGGTCTTGGCGGGCAGGGTCGTGGGGCGCCACGCGTCGCGAGTTGCCTCGAACGCGGTGATGTCCTCTTCGCGTTTCAGGGTCAGACTGATGTCGTCCAAGCCCTCCATGAGGCGCCAGCGCACGTAGTCGTCGATCTCGAACGGTACGGTGAGTTCGCCGCACGTGACCGTGCGGTCCTCAAGGGAAACGGTGATCTGCTTGCCGGGTTCCGCATCGAGCATCTTCCACAACAACTCGATATTCTCTTGGCTCACGATGCCCGTGACCAAGCCCTGCTTGCCGGAGTTGCCCCGGAAGATGTCCGCAAAGCGCGACGCCAGGACCACCGTGAACCCGTAGTCCTTGAGGGCCCACACGGCGTGCTCACGCGAGGAGCCGGTACCGAAGTCGGGACCGGCAACCAGCACGGAGCCGTTGGCGTATTCGGGCTGGTTGAGAACGAAGTCTGCGTCGCCTCGCCAGGCGGCAAACAGGGCGTCCTCGAAGCCGGTGCGCGTCACACGCTTGAGGTACACGGCCGGGATGATCTGGTCGGTGTCCACATTGGAGCGGCGCAGCGGGACGCCGACGCCGGTGTGGGTGGTGATCTTCTCCATCGGTCTTCTCCGTTACACGAGCGCCGCGGGGGCGTCTTCCAAGTCATCGGGGCTGGACAGGGTGCCGCGCACCGCGGTGGCGGCCGCGACGAGCGGGCTCACGAGGTGGGTGCGCCCACCCTTGCCTTGGCGTCCCTCGAAGTTGCGGTTCGATGTGGACGCGCTGCGCTCTTGGGGCTTGAGTTGGTCGGGGTTCATGCCAAGGCACATCGAACATCCGGCATTGCGCCATTCGGCGCCAAAGTCGAGGAAGACCTTGTCAAGACCCTCCGCCTCGGCCTGGAGGCGCACCCGGGCAGAGCCCGGCACCACCAAGAACCTCGTGTTCGGCGCCTTGGACCGGCCCGCGACGATGGCGGCAGCGGCGCGCAGATCTTCGATCCTGCCGTTGGTGCAGGAGCCAAGGAAGACGGTGTCGATGTGAAGGTCGCGCAGTGGCGTGCCAGGCGTGAGGCCCATGTACGTCAGCGCGTTCGCTGCCGCTGTGCGGTCGGACTCCTCCGCGAAGTCGTCGGGGCTCGGGATGGTGGCGCTCAGCGGCAGGCCCTGGCCAGGATTGGTCCCCCACGTCACGAACGGTTCGAGTTCGGAGGCGTCCAGGTCGACCTCGGTGTCAAACACCGCGTCGTCGTCGGTGACCAGCGTCTTCCAATACTCAACGGCTGCATCCCAGTCGGCGCCCTCGGGGGCGTGTGGGCGTCCCTTCACATACTCAAAGGTGGTCTCGTCGGGCGCGATGAGGCCAGCGCGGGCGCCCGCCTCGATCGACATGTTGCACACCGTCATGCGGGCTTCCATGGACAGCGCCCTGATCGCTTCGCCGCGGTATTCAAGCACATAGCCCTGGCCGCCCCCCGTACCGATCTTGGCAATGACGGCCAGGATCACGTCCTTGGCAGTCGTTCCCTTGGCAAGAGTGCCGTTGACGTTGATGGCCATCGTCTTGAATTCCTTGAGCGGCAGGGTTTGCGTGGCGAGCACGTGCTCGACTTCCGAGGTGCCGATGCCGAACGCCAACGCGCCGAACGCGCCGTGCGTCGACGTGTGCGAGTCGCCGCACACGACCGTCATGCCCGGCATGGTGAGACCCAGTTGCGGCCCGACGACGTGGACCACGCCCTGGTCGGCGTCGCCCAGCGAATGGATGCGCACGCCGAATTCCTTGGCATTGTCCCGTAGCGTGTTGATTTGGATGCGGCTGGTCTCGTCCGCGATCGGCAGGTCAATGTTGAGCGTCGGGGTGTTGTGGTCTTCGGTTGCGATGGTGAGGTCGGGGCGGCGCACCTGGCGGCCAGCCAAACGCAGACCCTCGAACGCCTGAGGGCTCGTGACCTCGTGACACATGTGCAGGTCGATGTAGATGAGATCGGGTGCGCCGTCCTCACCCTTGACGACGAGGTGGTCTCGCCACAACTTCTCGGCAAGCGTGGTTCCCATGCGCTCCTCCTTCTGACGGGGCAACTGTCGCCGTCATGGCTAGACATCTCACTATTTGAGACGCTAGTATCGCCCTATGGACAATCATAGCGGCGTTGGCGTCGTTGACAAGGCGGCGGCCATTCTTGGAGCACTTGAGCACGGGCCCGCAACCCTTGCCGAGTTGGTCGACACGACCCACCTGGCACGGCCCACCGTGCACCGCATCGCCCTCGCACTGGAGCACCACCACCTCGTAGGTCGCAACCCCGCGGGAGCTTTCGTGCTCGGTGCGCGATTCAACCAACTTGCCGCCACCGTGAGCGAGGACCGGCTGGTCTTAGCCGCACAACCGATCCTCACGGCGCTTCGCGACCGCACGGGCGAGTCCTCCCAGTTGTACCGGCTGCACGCAAACCGACGCATCTGCATTGCCGCCGCAGACCGTCCCGTCGGGCTACGCGACTCCATCCCCGTCGGCACGGCCATGACGATGCACGCGGGCTCGGCCGCACAGGTCCTGCTCGCCTGGGCCGACGCCGACCAGATGCACACGGGCCTCGAGGGGGCCCGATTCACCGCGGCGGATCTAGCCTTGGTGCGCAAACAGGGATACGCCGAAAGTGCGGGCGAACGCGAACCCGGCGTGAGTTCCGTGTCGGCACCCGTGTGGGGCACCGCTGGCACCGTCATCGCAGCCGTGTCGATCTCCGGACCGATCGAACGTCTCACGCAGTATCCCGCCTCGACCCACGCCCCCTCCGTGGTGCGGGCCGCACAACAACTCACCGACGTGCTGGGGCGAACGCAAGTTGCCTGATGGCCTTGCTGCCCGCGCACGTCAGCCGCCACGGAATCGTTTCGCTCGGTTGCCCGGCGAGACTGCCCAAGGCTTCGGGGCAATGGACCAAGGTCCCTGGTGTGGATACCCACCGAGGCATAGACATGACATGTGGAGGCGATGGTGGTCTACCAGTCCCTGTGGGGAAACACGGCCGCGGTGGCACGTGCGATCGCCGCAGGACTCGGGCCGTCCACCCGCGTCGCCCACACTGGCGAAGTCTCGCCGAGCCAGGTCGAGGGGCTCGACCTGTTGGTCGTCGGTGCGCCGGTTCACGGGATGACCTTGCCGACCGCCCAGTCGGTAACAAGCGTCGGCCGTCGTACCACGGGCCCCGGCGAAATGCCCGCCAACCTCAAGCAACCGCTGTTGCGCGAATGGCTCAGTGCCATCCCGCGCGGACCGCTACAGGCAGCGGCATTCGACACGAGGGTGAAGGGCTTCCTCGGGCGCGGTGGGACCTCGACGATCGAGCGGCTGCTCAAGACCCAAGGCTGCCAACTCGTGACCCGCGGCGAGGGATTCATCGTGGTCAATCAGCGCGCTGTGCACGAATCGGCAAGCATGCTCCAGGAAGGCGAACTCTCTCGCGCTCAGGCGTGGGGCGCGGGGCTGAGAGAACTGGCGCAACCCCCACCGGCCCTAGGCTGACGCCATGGATCGCTCCCGTCCCATCGTCGTCTTCGACGGTCAGTGCGGGCTGTGCAACGGCTTCGTGGCCTGGCTCATCAGGCACGACGCGGCCGGTCAGTTTGTGATCGCAGGTTCGGCCGGATACGTGGGCAAGGCCGTCGTGGCCCGAGCAGGGCTTGAGCCGGACATTACGGCCTCGACACTGCTGGTATGGAACGGAACGGCGAATCTGAGGTCGAATGCGGTGGTGGCGGTCGCTCGGGGCCTGCCTTTTCCGTGGCGCATGGCGGCGGCCATGCGCATCGTACCCGTCGCCTGGCGTGATGCCCTCTACCGATTTGTCGCCCGGCGCAGGCCCAGAATCGACGTTGAGGACCCTGCGTGCGGCGTGCCTCCGCCCGACCTCGTCAAGCAGTGGCGAGAGAGACTCGCCACCCTGGAGGACATAGCGTAGGACCTGACGTTTCCCTAGCCGTTGGCACCCGCTTGCCCCGGTCGTTGGTTGGCCTTGTGCGCCCTCGTGGCGCACGCCGGACGGATCACACATGAGGCGCGTACACACGGCGAAACCTCTGCATATCGCAGAGGCGATTTCGTAGCCCCGACGGGATTCGAACCCGCGCTACCGCCTTGAGAGGGCGGCGTGCTAGGCCGCTACACAACGGGGCCCTAGCTGCGCACCACCGGCAGCGGGCGCGAGAGACCAGAGTACCGGACGCGCCGACGCAAAAGCCAATCCGAGCGCTCCCCCAGGTTCCCATCGCTCCCCTTGCGCCCCACCTCACCACTTATGTAAACTTGAGTCGTACTCGCTCAAGTTCTCCGAAGCCACGAGTTTCAAGGAGTCGCACCATGACCACCGCACCGCAGTCCCCGACCGAGGCCCAGCAACCCAGCGCGCTGGAGCAGTTCGGCCAGGACTTCACCGCCCTCGCCGAGGCGGGCTTGCTCGACCCCGTGATCGGTCGTGACGAGGAGATTCGCCGTGTCATGCAGGTGCTGACGCGCCGCACCAAGAACAACGCGGTCCTCATCGGCGAACCCGGCGTCGGCAAGACGGCGATCGTCGAAGGCCTCGCCCAACGCATCGTCGCGGGCGACGTGCCCTCGTCGCTCAAGGATCGGCGAGTCGTCGAGATCGCCATGAGCTCGGTGGTCGCAGGCGCAGCGTACAGGGGGCAGTTCGAGGAGCGCCTCAAGGCAATCCTCAAGGAGGTCGAAGACGCCGAGGGCCGCATCGTCCTCTTTGTCGACGAGCTCCACACCATCGTCGGGGCCGGCAAGGCCGACGGCTCGGTCGATGCTGGCAACATCCTCAAGCCGATGCTCGCGCGCGGCAAACTCCGCATGATCGGCGCCACCACTCTGAACGAATACCGGGAGCACATCGAGACGGACTCGGCCCTTGAACGCCGCTTCCAGCCCGTCTACGTGGGCGAACCAAGCCTGGACGACACGGTGGCGATCCTGCGCGGCCTCCAAGAGAAGTACGAGGTGCACCACGGGGTGAAGATCACGGACGAGGCGATCGTCTCCGCCGCCGCACTGTCCGATCGATACATCCCAGAACGCTTCCTGCCCGACAAGGCTGTCGATCTCATCGACGAGGCGACCTCGGCGCTCAGGATGCAACTGGACTCGCTGCCGATCGAACTGGATCGGGCCAGGCGCCGCATCATGCAACTCGAGATCGAACGCACCCAGGTCGCCAAGGACAAGTCCGAGCATGCCCGGGCACGCCGGGCGGAAATCGACGCTGAAATCGCACGCCTCACGGTCGAATCGGACGAGTTGAACATGCGCTGGGCCCACGAGAAGGACCTCATCGTGCAGGTGTCGCGCGCCACCGAGCGTCTGGAGTCCCTGCGCGGCGAACTTGAGCGCGCCGAACGCCTTGGTGAACTGGAAAAGGCGGGCCGCATCCGCTACGGCGAGATCCCCACGGCCGACAAGCAGAGGGCGCAGGCACGCGCCGAACTCGATGCGATCGCCCCCGACGAGCGGATGCTACGCGAAGAGGTCACCGGCGAGGATATCGCGGGCGTCGTCGCCAAGTGGACGGGTGTCCCCGTGGAAAAACTCCTCACAGAAGAGTCCGCGAAACTTGGAACCCTTGAGCAGCGGCTCCACGAGCGCGTGGTGGGCCAGGATCGCGCCATCGCATCGGTGTCGGACGCGATCCGCCGTGCCCGCGCGGGCCTGTCCGACGCGCATCGACCGATTGGGTCATTCCTGTTCCTGGGCCCCACGGGCGTGGGCAAAACCGAGTTGGCACGCGCTCTCGCGGAACAACTCTTCGACGACGAACGCGCCATGATTCGGATCGACATGTCGGAGTACATGGAGGGCCACGCGGTGAGTCGGCTCATCGGTTCGCCTCCGGGCTACGTGGGATACGACCAAGGTGGCCAACTCACCGAGGCCGTTCGACGTCGGCCGTACTCCATCGTCCTGTTCGACGAGGTTGAGAAGGCACACCCCGACGTCTGGAACGTGCTCCTCCAGGTGCTCGACGACGGCCGTCTCACCGATGGCCGCGGCCGCACGGTGAACTTCACGAACACCATCATCGTGATGACCTCGAACCTGGGCTCGGATCTGGTGCTCGCGTGGGACGG
>JASBTB010000103.1 GCA_030148645.1 Demequina sp.
TTCACCCCGCTGTACCACATCGCCTCCCTGGTGATCTCGCCTGACCACATGATGATGTCGATTCAACAGGCGGATGCCGGCAATGCGTTCGCCTTCTACGCAGGGCCCGCTGCGGTGGGCGCCGCGATTCACATGATGACCGGCGCCAGTTTCGGTGTCCTGTTTGCAGCGATTGTCGGTGCGACGCGATTGCGGGGCGTCGGGATACTTGTGGCGGCGGTGCTGTGGGGGGTCGTGGTGTATCTGTCGAGCACCTATGTCCTGCTTGCCCTGGCGGCGACGGTCTTTGACAGCGGCGAGCAGATCAAGAACATGTCGTCGCTTGTGGGTCAAGGCACGTTCTTCGCCGAGCATGTGGCCTACGGCGCAGCGCTTGGTGCCCTGATGTGGCGTACCTCTCGTCGTCAGCGCTGAGCCTGCGACGCGCGCTGTGCAGCGACAGCGCGCGTCGCGTCGGTACCGATCGCAAGCGGCCGTCGCGCCGCGCCATAGGTTCCCGGCCAGTTGGGCTACAGTGACGTACGCAGACATCCTTTAACCACCGTCCGGCGAGGCGGAGAAGGAGGTCCCAGGTGACTGGCACCATTCTTGGCGCACGCGATATCGATAGGGCGCTCACCCGCATCGCCCACGAGATTCTTGAGCGCAACGGCGGCGCCGCCACCATAGTCCTGCTGGGCATCCCGACGCGCGGACTTCCCTTGGCCGAGAGGCTCGCGGCGAAGATCGCGACAGTGGAGCAGGACTTCGACGCTCACGCACGTTGCGGCGCGCTCGATATCACGATGTATCGCGACGATCTGTATCGGCAACCCACACGCCCCATCGGGCCGACCACCCTGCCCCCGCAGGGAATCGACGACGCCGTGGTGATCCTGGTCGACGACGTGTTCCACACGGGGCGCACCATTCGCGCCGCGCTCGACGCGATCAAGGACCTGGGCAGGCCCCAGTCGGTGCAACTCGCGGTGCTGGTGGACCGCGGACATCGCGAGTTGCCTATTCGAGCCGACTTTGTGGGCAAGAACATTCCGACGTCGCGCGCCGAACGCGTGGAGGTCCATCTGAGCCAAGTCGACGGAGAGGATGCGGTCATCCTTGCCGGGGGCGAGCGATGAAGCACCTGCTCGGCACCCAGGATCTCAGCCGCGACGAGGCGGTCCTCATTCTGGACACCGCCAGCCAGATGGCGGCCACCCAGGAGCGCGAGATCCGCAAACTTCCCACACTGCGCGGCAAGACGGTGGTCAACCTCTTCTTCGAGGATTCGACACGCACGCGCATCAGTTTCGAGGCCGCCGCCAAACGTCTCAGCGCCGACGTCATCAACTTCTCGGCCAAGGGTTCGAGCGTGTCCAAGGGGGAAAGTCTCAAGGACACGGCGCTGACCCTCCAGGCCATGGGCGCGGACGCCGTCGTGATCCGTCACTGGGCCTCGGGGGCCGCGTACCAACTCGCGCACGGTGGCTGGTTGCACGGGAGCGTCCTCAACGCTGGCGACGGCACGCACGAACACCCCACTCAAGCCCTTCTGGATGCCTTCACGATGCGCAAGCACCTCGCGGACAGCGACGGCGGTGGGACGGACGGCAAGGGACTCGACGGGCTGAGGGTGGCGATCGTCGGCGACGTGCTCCACTCGCGAGTGGCCCGCTCGAACATGCACCTGCTCACCACGCTCGGGGCCAGCGTCGCACTTGTGGCGCCGCCGACCCTTCTGCCGGTGGGAATGGACGACTGGCCGGTTGAGGTGTTCCACGGCCTCGACGCCGCGCTCGACGCGCAACCCGTCGACGCTGTGATGATGCTCAGGGTCCAGCGCGAGCGCATGACGGGTGGGGGCGCATCGTTCTTTCCCTCTCCCGCCGAATACACGCGGATGTTCGGCCTCGACATCCAGCGCATGGCGCGACTGCCCGATCACGGCATCGTGATGCACCCAGGCCCCATGAACAGGGGCCTCGAGATTTCTGCGGAGGCCGCGGACAGTGCGCGCTCCGTCATCGTGGAGCAGGTGGCCAACGGAGTGGCCGTACGTATGGCCGCCCTGTATCTGTTGCTCGCTGGAAGGGAAGGCGCATCGTGACCGATGCCATGGTGTTCGAGAACGTTTCGTTCGCCGGGCAGACCGAGGGGTACCTGCTCGTCGAGGACGGCATCATCACAGGGATGCAGGGCACGGCGATTTCGGCTCCGGCGAGCGCGCGCCGCCTGGACGCGTCCGGGCTGATCGCACTGCCGGGACTCGTCGACTTGCACACCCACCTCCGGGAGCCCGGACGGGAGGACGCCGAGACGATCGAGACCGGCTCCCGCGCGGCGGCGCGAGGAGGCTGGACGGCAGTCCATGCCATGGCGAATACCGATCCGGTGGCAGACACCGCGGGCGTCGTGGAACAGGTGTGGAGCAGAGGCCGCGAGGTGGGACTCGTCGATGTGTTCCCCGTGGGCGCCGTCACTGTGGGACTCAAGGGCGAGCGCCTTTCCGAGATGGGTGCGATGGCTGACTCCCGAGCGAGGGTGCGGGCGTTCTCCGACGACGGGAAATGCGTGTACGACCCGGTGATCATGCGGCGTGCGCTTGAGTATGTGAAGTCCTTTGACGGGGTCATCATTCAGCACGCGCAGGACCTGCGGCTGACGGAGGGCTCGCAGATGCACGAGGGCGAGGTTTCGGCCGAGTTGGGACTGGCTGGTTGGCCCGCGGTCGCCGAGGAATCGATCGTCGCTCGCGACGTTCTGCTCGCGGGGCACGTGGGCTCGCGCGTTCACCTTCAACACCTGTCGACCGCCGGCTCGGTCGACATCGTGCGCTGGGCGAAATCGCGGGGCATCCAGGTGACGGCCGAGGCCACGCCTCACCACCTCCTTCTCACCCACGAGGAGGCGCGCACCTATGACCCGCTTTTCAAGGTGAACCCACCACTGCGGACGGCCGAGGACGTGGAGGCGGTGCGCGCTGGCCTTGCGGACGGCACGATCGACATCGTCGCGACTGACCACGCCCCGCACGCGAGTCAGGACAAGGACTGCGAGTGGGCCGCAGCGTCGTTCGGGATGCTTGGGCTCGAGACGGCGGTGGGCATCGTCCAGCAGACGATGGTGGATACGGGTCGCATGACGTGGGGTCAGGTGGCGTTGCGTATGTCTCACCTGCCTGCCCGCATTGGCCGCGTCGAGCACGTCCACGGGCGCCGCATGGCGCAAGGGCAACCAGCCAACGTGACGCTTGTTGATCCTGCGTCGCCGTGGACCGTGGACGCGGCCACCCTCGCGAGCAGGTCCCGCAACACCCCGTACGCTGGCAGGGTTCTGCCAGGTCGCGCGGTGGCTACCTTCCTGCGAGGCAAGCCCACCTACCTTGACCCCCGATTCGAAGGAGTCTTCGCGTGAGCCATGACCCGGCCGTGCTCGTCCTCGACAACGGCGAGGTGTATCGAGGCCAAGCGTATGGCGCGCGCGGCCAAACGCTCGGCGAGATCGTATTCAACACCGGCATGACTGGCTACCAGGAGACGCTGACCGACCCGTCGTATTACCGCCAGATCGTGGTCATGACCGCGCCCCACATCGGCAACACCGGGATGAACGATGCGGACGCGGAATCGCGCCAGATGTGGGTGGCGGGATTCGTGGTGAAGGAGCCTGCGCGTCGCCCCAGCAACTGGCGTGCGCAAAGGTCCTTGGAGGAGGACCTGATGGAGCAGGGCATCGTCTCGATGTCCGGAATCGATACCCGCCAACTCACCCGCACGCTGCGCACCGCGGGAACGATGCGCGCAGGGGTTTTCTCCGGGCAGTTCCTTGCCGACGACGCCACCTTGCTGGCACTCGTGCGGGAGTCTGCGCCCATGACGGGCGCACACCTCGCCGATGCCGTGTCGATCGATGGCGACTACGTCATCGAGCCGCCTCACGGCGTCGACCATGTGGCCCACGTGGTCGCTGTCGACCTGGGCATCAAAGCCATGACCCCGGAACTCATGGCTCAGCGTGGCATGAAGGTGACGGTGGTTCCCTCGACGTGGACGGCCGAACAGATTCTCGCGCGCAAACCCGATGGTGTGTTCTTCTCGAATGGGCCAGGCGACCCGGGTGTGGCGGACAGGTTGGTCACCGCGGTGCGGGGCGTTCTTGACGCGCGCGTGCCGCTGTTCGGCATCTGTTTTGGCCACCAGCTCTTGGGACGTGCGCTGGGCTATGGGACATATAAGCTTCGCTTCGGGCATCGGGGAATCAACCAGCCCGTGATGGACCGCAACACCGGCAAGGTGGAGGTCACGAGCCACAACCACGGCTTCGCCGTCGACGCGCCCCTCGAGGGCGTACACGACTCGCCACACGGCTACGGTCGCGTGCGCGTGAGTCATGTGTGCCTCAACGACGACGTGGTGGAGGGACTCGAATGTCTCGACCTGCCCGCCTTCTGCGTGCAATACCACCCCGAGGCGGCGGCGGGACCGCATGACGCCGCCTATCTCTTCGACCGTTTCCTCGACCTCATGAACGGTCGGCGCACCATGGAAGGAACCCACTAGTGCCGCGCCGCGACGATCTTCACACCGTGATGGTGATCGGATCTGGCCCGATCGTCATCGGCCAGGCCTGCGAGTTCGACTACTCGGGAACCCAAGCCTGCCGCGTCCTCAAGGCCGAGGGACTGCGCGTCGTCCTGCTCAACTCGAATCCGGCGACCATCATGACGGACCCCGAGTTCGCGGACGCGACCTATGTCGAGCCCATCACCACCGACGTTATTGAGCGCATCATCGACAAGGAGCGCCCTGACGCGCTGCTACCGACGCTCGGCGGCCAGACGGCGCTCAACGCCGCCATCGCGGCCGCCGAGGCGGGTATCCTGGAGCGTTACCACGTCGAACTGATCGGCGCCAATCTCGAGGCCATCAACCTGGGCGAGAACCGCGAACTGTTCAAGGGTGTCGTGGAACGTTGCGGTGCAGACAGCGCCCGCTCGCACATCTGTCACACGATGGACGAGTTGCTTGCAGCGGCTGAGGATCTCCACTACCCGGTCGTGGTGCGCCCCTCCTTCACGATGGGCGGCCTGGGTTCCGGATTCGCCTACGACGAGGAGGATCTGCGCCGCATCGGCGGGGCGGGACTGCACTACTCGCCCTCCACCGAGGTGCTCCTCGAGGAGTCGATCCTCGGGTGGAAAGAGTACGAACTCGAGTTGATGCGCGACCGCAACGACAACGTCGTGGTGGTGTGCTCTATCGAAAACGTCGACCCGGTGGGTGTGCACACCGGCGACTCCGTGACGGTGGCCCCCGCACTGACCCTCACCGACCGCGAGTATCAGAAACTCCGTGACGTCGGCATTGCCGTGATTCGCGAGGTGGGTGTGGATACCGGCGGGTGCAACATCCAGTTCGCGGTGCACCCCGAAACGGGGCGCGTCATCGTCATCGAGATGAACCCGCGCGTTTCGCGCTCCTCTGCGCTTGCCTCCAAGGCTACCGGCTTCCCGATCGCCAAGATCGCCGCCCGCCTCGCCATCGGCTACACGCTTGACGAGATCCCCAACGACATCACAGGCTCCACCCCAGCAAGTTTCGAGCCGACGCTCGACTACGTCGTGGTGAAGGTGCCACGCTTCGCGTTCGAGAAGTTCCCGGCGGCGGACCCGGTCCTCACGACCACCATGAAGTCGGTGGGGGAGGCTATGGCACTGGGCCGCACCTTCACCGAGGCGCTCGGCAAGGCCATGCGATCGATCGACAAGAAGGGGCAGGTCTTCCACTGGTACGGCGAAGCGCCGATGGGGGCCGCACTCGACGCGTTGCTGGCCCAGTGCGCCATCCCCACCGAGCACCGGCTGATCCAGGTGCAACAGGCGCTTCGTGCCGCGATCGAGGATCCGGCCGTGCTGGAGCGTGTGTTCGAGGCGACGGGCATCGACCCGTGGTTTCTGGACCAGATCCTGTTGATGAACGAGATCGCCCTCGAGGTGACGGGGGCACCGGGGCTGGACGAGGCGCTGCTGCGCCGCGCCAAGAGCCACGGATTCTCGGACGGCCAACTCGCTGCACTGCGGCACATCGACGAGGCCGCCATCGCCACGGCACGTCTCGATGTCGGGGTGGTGCCGGTCTTCAAGACGGTGGACACCTGTGCTGCAGAGTTCGAGGCGCACACGCCCTATCACTACAGTTCCTACGACGCGCAGAACGAGGTACAGCCGCGCCAGCGCGAGGCGGTCCTCATTCTTGGGTCGGGCCCCAACCGCATCGGCCAGGGAATCGAGTTCGACTACTCGTGTGTGCATGCGGCGCTCACGCTCAAGGACGAGTACGAGACGGTCATGATCAACTGCAACCCGGAGACTGTGTCGACGGACTACGACACGTCCGATCGCCTCTACTTTGAGCCGCTCACGTTCGAGGACGTGATGGCGGTGTACGAGGCGGAGAAGGCGGCGGGGCCCATCAAGGGCATGCTTGTCCAGTTGGGAGGGCAGACTCCGCTGAGCCTGGCCCAGCGGCTGGCCGACGCCGGTGTGCCCATTCTGGGCACCACGCCGGAGGCGATAGACAAGGCCGAGGACCGCCGTGAGTTCGGCGTGGTGCTCGAAACCGCGGGCCTACCCGCACCCCAATTCGGGACCGCGCACGGCATCGACGAGGCGATCGAGATTGCCGAGCGGATCGGCTTTCCTGTGCTCGTGAGGCCGTCGTACGTTCTGGGCGGGCGCGGCATGGAGATCGTCTACTCGCGCGAACAACTTGAGGACTACGGCACCCGCATGGCCGACGTGGGCGACCACGTCACCGACGCCCCCCTGCTCATCGACAAGTTTCTCGACGATGCCATCGAGATCGACGTTGACGCGGTGTTCGACGGCCAGGAGATGTTTCTCGGGGGTGTCATGGAGCACATCGAGGAGGCGGGCATCCACTCGGGTGACTCGGCGTGCGTGTTGCCGCCCGTCACGTTGTCCGCGGCCGATCTGGATCGTATTCGGGTCTCGACCGAGGCCCTGGCGCGGGGCATCGGCGTGCGCGGCCTCATGAACGTGCAGTTCGCGCTCGCCAGCGACGTGCTGTACGTGCTCGAGGCGAACCCGCGAGCCTCCCGCACCGTGCCGTTCGTGGCCAAGGCCACCGGCGTGCCACTCGCGAAGGCCGCCGCGCGTGTCATGTTGGGTGCCACCATTGCCGAGTTGAAGGCAGAAGGGATGCTGCCCCAGGTCGACGCAAGCGCATACGACGATCACGCGCGTATCGCCGTCAAGGAGGCGGTGTTGCCCTTCAAGCGTTTTCGCACGCACGGCGGCCTTGCCGTCGACTCCGTGCTCGGGCCGGAGATGCGCTCGACGGGCGAGGTCATGGGTTTCGACGAGACCTTCCCGCTCGCCTTCGCCAAGTCGCAAGCCGGGGCCATCGGCGGCCTGCCACTGTCCGGCACGGTCTTTGTCTCGATGGCCGATCGCGACAAGCGTGCCATCACCTTGCCTGTGGCACGCCTGCATCAACTTGGCTTCACGATCCTGGCCACGGAAGGAACTCGGCGAGTGCTGTTGCGGCACGGCATCCCCTCCCAGGTGGTGCGCAAGCAGTCTCAGGGTGCGGGTCCGAACGGCGAGCCGACGATCGTGGATCTCATCAACGACGGGTTGATTGCGATGGTGGTGAATACGCCGTCCGGTCAGGGAGCGCGTGCGGACGGATACGAGATTAGGGCCGCCGCCACCGCGAGCGACGTCGCGATCATCACCACCACCCAGCAACTTGCGGCAGCCGTGCAGGCGATCGAGGCGCTTCAGGCAGGACGCTTTGACGTGATGAGTCTGCAGGATGTGGCGCGATCCCTCGCTCCGATGAGAACGCCCAGGTAGAGTGAGTCCCGATACATGACTGCGGATTTGAATGCAAGGAACGGAGGTCCCATGGCATTCGGCGCGAAGCTCGACGCGGCCATCCAGCGGTGGGGACCCCTGTGCGTGGGAATCGACCCCCATCCCGAACTCCTCGCGCGGTGGGGGCTCACCGACACTGCGGAGTCGCTCGTGGCCTTCTCCGATGCGGTGCTTGAGGCCTCCGGCAGGTCGGTCGCCGCGGTCAAGCCCAACGCCGCCTTCTTCGAACGCCACGGAGCCAGGGGGGTGGCGGCGCTTGAGCATACCCTCAAGCGCGCGAAGGAACACGAAATCTTGACGATCCTCGACGTGAAGCGTGGAGACATCGGGTCGACGATGGAGGGATATGCCGACGCCTATTTGGCGCACGGCGTGCCGCTTGAGGCCGACGCCATCACGGTCTGCCCGTTCCTGGGCTTCGGGTCCCTGCGGCCTGCGTTCGAGTTGGCCGAACACACCGGTAAAGGGGTGTTCGTCCTCGCGCTCACATCGAACGCCGAAGGGCCGTCGGTGCAACACGCCGTGGACGCGAACGGCATGTCCGTGGCCAAAGCGATTGCCGAAGCGGCCGCCGAACTCAACGCCGGGGCCACCCCCATGGGTTCCGTGGGACTCGTCGTGGGCGCCACGGTCGGGGACGCTGTCCGCAATCTCGGCATCGACCTCGTGGCCGTGAACGGGCCCGTTCTGTCCCCAGGTGTGGGCGCACAAGGCGCGGGCCCGGCCGAGGTGGCGCACATGTTCGGCTCGATCCGATCCCGGGTTCTGATCAGTCAATCGCGGGGGGTCTTGATGGCTGGACCCTTTGTGGAGAAACTGAGAGGCGCTATTCAGGCCGCCGCAGGTGCTGCCCAGTACGCTGTGGGCACGGCGGAGGCAGGCGAGTGACGCCGCGAGTCCCACGGCGTTTCAACAAGGAGGTGGCATGGCTACACCAGAACTGAGTGACGAGCAACGTGCACAAGCGCTCGTCAAGGCAACGGCGGTGCGCAGTGCGCGGCGGGTCTTCAAGGAGCACCTGTCCCATGGCGACATGACGCTACGGGAAGCGATTTTCGCAGCGAAGGCCGACGACGCGCTTGCGGGCATTCGCGTACACGATCTGTTGCAGTGCCTGCCGGGTGTCGGCCCCAAGCGGGCAGCCGCGATCATGAGCGACATCGGGATTTCCCCGGCTCGCCGTATTCGCGGACTCGGGAGTCACCAAGTCGAAGCCCTGGTGGCGCGCGGCCGCGGATGAGTCGACTCGTCGTCGTGGCCGGTCCCTCGGCCGTGGGCAAAGGCACCTTGGTGGCGGCGCTCAAGGAGCGCATGCCGGACGTATGGATATCGGTCTCGGCGACGACGCGACCCGCGCGGCCCTCGGAACGCGAGGGGGTGCACTACTTCTTCGTCACCCCCGACGAGTTCACACGCATGAGCGAGCGTGGCCAACTGCTTGAGTGGGCGGTCGTTCACGGCACCCACCGATATGGCACCCCCAGGGCTCCCGTGGAGGAGCGGCTGGCACGTGGCATCCCTGTGGTGTTGGAGATTGATCTCCAAGGCGCACGGCAAGTCAAGCAGGCCATGCCGGATGCACTGTTCGTGTTCGTTGCCCCACCCTCTTTTCAGGCGCTCGTCGAGCGTCTCGAAACTCGCGGCACCGAGGGTGGCGAAGAACGCGAACGGCGCCTGGCCACCGCAAGGGAAGAGCTGGCGGCCGTCAGCGAGTTCGATGTGACGCTCGTGAACGACCGACTGGAGGATGCGGTGGGGCGGTTGCAGGCGATCGTGGCCTCAGCAGGCTAAGATAGGTGGCGCTGTCTGCGTATCGGTAGGCGCGATCAAGGAGAGGATTTACGTGTCTGGAACCGTCGCACACCCCGAGGGCATCACCAATCCGCCCATCGACGAGTTGCTTGCCAAGGTCGACTCCAAGTACGCGCTCGTGATCTACGGCTCCAAGCGTGCCCGCCAGATCAACGCCTACTATGAGGCGCTTGGCGAAGGCCACTTCGAAAATGTCGGTCCGCTGGTTGAGGCCGACTCCACCGACAAGCCGCTGTCCGTTGCGCTGCGCGAGATCAACAACGGCAACCTTCTCGTCCTCGGCGAGAACGAGGTCTAGCCGCCGATGCGTGTGCTGCTGGGCGTCACCGGCGGCATTGCGGCCTACAAGGTTGCCTTGGTGGTGCGCCGCCTCAAGGAGGACGGCCATTCGGTGCGGGTCGTTCCCACCGAGGCCTCCCTTCACTTCGTCGGCCGCGCCACGTGGGAGGCGCTGACGGGCGAGCCCGCCCGGTCGGGAACCTTCGAGAACGTGCCGTCGGTCGAGCACGTCAGGCTCGGACAACGCGCAGACATCGTCCTCGTGGCTCCAGCGACCGCAGATTTCCTGGCCTCGATGGCTTCGGGCGAGGCGCGCGATCTGCTGGGCAACGCGCTCTTGGCAACGTCCGCTCCTGTGATGGTGGCGCCCGCGATGCATACGGAGATGTGGCACCACCCGGCCACTGCGGCTAACGTCGCGACGTTAGCGGCACGCGGTATCCACGTGATCGAGCCCGCATCGGGCCGCCTCACGGGCGTCGATTCGGGCCCCGGCCGCCTTCCCGAGCCGGAGGCCCTGGTGGCCGCGCTGTATGCGGTAGCCCACAACGCGCAGATCGATGTGACCGTCGGCTCCGGAGCGGATCACGGGTGGGCCGACCTGGGCGGGGTCCGCATTGTCATTTCCGCCGGAGGCACCCGGGAACCGATTGATGCGGTGCGGTTTCTGGGCAACCGGTCCTCCGGCCATCAGGGCTTTGCCCTGGCCGAGGCCGCCCGGGAAAGGGGCGCCGACGTCACGATCGTGGCCGCCAACGTGTCGTTGCCCTCGGGAGAGGGCATCGCGCGCATCGACGTGGAGACGTCCGCTCAACTGGCCGATGCGATGCGAAGCGCCGCGGTCCACGCCCATGTCGTGATCATGGCGGCCGCCGTGGCGGACTATCGGCCCGCCCAGACTCATGCCACCAAGATCAAGAAGCACGGCACTGGCCATACGCTCGAGTTGGTCGAGACCGAGGACATTCTGGCATCGCTCGTGGACTCCAAGCACCCGGCCCAGATCGTGGTGGGATTCGCGGCCGAGACGGGCGACGACGCGGGTGGCGTCTTGGACTATGGACGAGCCAAGGCCTTGCGCAAGGGCGCGGACCTGTTGGTGGTCAATGCCGTCGGCGAAGGGGTCGGATTCGGCGACGTGCCCACGTCCGCCACGATTCTCGATGCGGCAGGTGGAACGGTTGCCCACATCGAGGCAAGCAAGTGGGCCCTTGCTCACGCGGTACTCGATCAGGTGCTCGCCCGCCTCCCGCTCTAGCAGGCACGGTAGCGGCATTGCGGGGCGGCATGTCCGACATGACAAGTATGCTGAGCGACATGTCGTTGCGTCTGTTTACCTCTGAATCCGTGACCGAGGGACACCCTGACAAGGTGTGCGACCAGGTGTCCGATGCCATCTTGGACGAGATGCTGCGCCAAGATCCCCTCTCGCGGGTCGCAGTGGAGACTATGGTGACCACGGGTCTCGTCCACGTCGCCGGTGAGGTGACGACCGAGGCGTACGTGGATATCCCCTCGACGATTCGCGCGGTGGTGAGGGACATCGGCTACACCTCCTCGAACATCGGCTTCGACGCTGATTCCTGCGGCGTCTCCGTGTCCATCGGCGAGCAGAGCCCCGACATCTGGTTGGGAGTCGGACAGGCGACCGACACGGATAGCATCGAACTGGGCGCGGGCGACCAGGGACTGATGTTCGGCTACGCGTGCACGGACACCGCCGAATTGATGCCCGTTCCTATCGCCATGGCTCACGCGCTCACAGCCAGACTTGCGCAGGTGCGCAAAGACGAGACCATCGAGGGCCTGCGGCCCGATGGCAAGGCGCAGGTCACGATCGGGTACGACGGCGACACCCCAGTGTCGGTCGACACCGTGGTGGTGTCCACCCAGCATCGCGACGGCAGGAACATTGATGAGTTGAGGCAGGCCATTGAGACCGCGGTGATTGCCCCCGTGCTCGCCCAATATCGCCTGGACGCCTCGGGACACCGCTCGCTCATCAACCCTACTGGTCGGTTTGAGATCGGCGGGCCCATGGGCGACGCAGGCCTGACCGGCCGTAAGATCATCGTCGACACCTATGGCGGGATGGCGCGGCACGGGGGCGGCGCGTTTTCCGGCAAAGACCCCTCGAAGGTCGACCGCTCGGCCGCGTACGCCATGAGATGGGTGGCCAAGAACATCGTCGCTGCGGGCCTTGCGGACCGTTGTGAACTGCAAGTGGCGTATGCCATTGGTACGGCCTCGCCCGTGGGCCTGTACGTCGAAACGTTCAACACCCACACGGTTGATCCCGACCGCATCGTCAAGGCCGTGCAGGAGGTGTTCGACCTGCGACCGTCGGCGCTCATCGCGCAACTCGACTTACGGCGGCCGATCTTCCGATCGACGGCAAGTTACGGCCACTTTGGGCGGGAGTTGCCCGACTTCACGTGGGAGCGCACCGACCGGGCCGCCGCTCTGGCCGCGGCCGTCTAGTGTTCGCGCGGGTGGTCGTCGACAGCCCGCTGCCGCACCTGGACAAACCGTTCGACTACTCCGTGGGCGAGCCGCTCGCGGACACGGTGCGCGTAGGAAGCAGGGTGCGTGTGCCCTTCGCCGGTCGACTCCGTTCGGCCGTGGTCGTGGAGTTGTCCCAGAACGAATCCCCCCACGCCCTTAAGGCCATCAAATCTTCGGGAGCAATTCCCTCTTTCAGCCGCGAGGCGCTCGACCTCGCGACGTCGATAGCGCAACGCTATGGCGGCTCTCTATGGGACGTCCTGCGGCTCATGGCGCCCGCGCGTGTGGCATCCGTGGAGAAACTCGACTGGGACGGCATGGCCTGCCAGACCCGGGCCGAGTTGCCGATGGAGGGGATGGTGGAGCGCGCCATGGTAGCGGGACTGCCTACCGCTTCAGGTGCCCGTTCGGCGTGGGTCGCACCTCCCACCGCATCAGCCACGCTACCGGCGGACGCGTTGCTGGGTTGGGCGCTCGCCCAGATGTGCGACGGTGGTTCGGTCATCCTTGTCACCCCCGACGCGAGGGCGGCACATGCGCTCGCGGTGCACGCAGCGGCGTCAGGCTTGCGACGCTGGAGCGCGCGCTCAGGAGGGCACTTCGTGCTACTGGATGCGGACGAGGGCCCTACCGCAAGATTCGGCTCCTACCTTGCGGCGATGCGCGGGGTGGCCCGGCTCGTGATCGGAACCAGATCCTCTGCTTGGCAACCCGTACCCGACCTGCGGGCCATCTGCGTGTGGGACGAGGCATCGACCACCCACGCGGAACCGCGCGCGCCCTACCCCCACGCCCGCACAGTCGCAGCCATCCGCGCACAAGGCACCGGCGCATCGTTCCTGGTGGCGGGGCATGCCTTGTCAGCGGATGCGGTGGCGCTGGTCGAGCACAGTTTCGCCCAGCGGGTGGGGGTGGCGCCCGTCCGGGAGGCGCTGCCGCGTGTTGACGTGGTGGGTCCCGAGCGCCGCGCACGCGAGGGCGGCCCGGGTAGGCATTGGATGCCTGCCGCCGTGTGGAGTTCGCTCGTGGCCGCTGCGCACGCGGGCGTCGCCGCCATCCTGGTGCCGCAGTCCGGCTACGCTAGTGGCCTCCGGTGCGCACGATGCTCGGCCTGGGCCGAGTGCGTCGAGTGCGGGGGCGACCTGCAACGCACCGCGAGCGATGCGGTGCCCCGTTGTGGAGAGTGTGCCCACATGGCGCCGCAGTGGCATTGCCCCGAGTGTCGTAGCCACCGCCTGACGCCCGCGGGCCTGGGCGTGGAAAGGCTCACCATCCAGGTCCAGCGCATGGCTCCGGGAACGGCGGTGACCGTGTCGTCGTCCGGCACCGGCATCCTCGCCGACGGGGCGGTGGACTCCGGCCTCGTGGTGGCGACCCCGGGTGCGTTGCCTGCGGTCACAGGCGGCTATGGGCACCTCGCCATTGTGGGGGCACACATCAACGTGAGCGAAGGCCTCGGGGCGGAGGTTGCAGCGCTGCGGCGATGGATGAACGCCGCAGCGCTCGTGGCGCCGCGGTCTTCGGGTGGCGCGGTCAGTGTGGTGGGTGACCTTCCCGAAGCGCTGCGTCGCGCGCTGGTCGCGTGGGACGGCTGGGACACCGGTGCTCAGGACTTGGCGCAGCGGAAACAACTCGGGTTGCCGCCGCATCGTCGCGCCCTTCGTGTGGTGGGTCCCGCCGAGGCCATCGACACCTTTGTCAGCGCGGCGAAGCAGGTTTCCTTCGACATTTCCCGCGATGCCGAGGGTGCTTGGGTGTTGTCCACGCGGGCGGCGATGCCCCAACTGGTGGCGGTCGCGCGCGCTGTCGCGGTCGAACGCTCGGCCGCTTCGGCTCCGCCGCTGTACCTCAGGGTGGACGCGGTCCCGGGAGCCTAACCTGCACCTACGATGGAGCCCATGCGCCTCATCTTCGCCGGAACTCCCGACGTCGCGCTGCCCTCCCTGGAAGCACTTGTCGACGCGGGCCACGAGATCGTCCTGGTGGTGACCCGGCCGGATGCGCGGGGCAGGCGGGGTGGCGTCCTGCATCCCAGCGCGGTGAAGTTCAGGGCGCAGGAGTTGGGACTGGATGTGGCGACACCGGTGACGGCCTCGGACCCCGCCTTTATCGACAAGGTGCGCTCTGTCGACGCCGATGCCGCCGCCGTCGTCGCCTACGGGCAAATTCTGCGCCCTGCCCTCCTGGAGGTCACGCGACTCGGGTGGGTTAACCTCCACTTCTCGGTGTTGCCCGCGTGGCGTGGCGCGGCACCCGTTCAACGAGCCATCCAGGCGGGAGACGACGTCACGGGTGCTTGCACCTTCCTTATCGAGGAGGGGCTCGACACAGGCCCCGTTATCGGCCAAGCCACCGAACGCATTCGCCCCACGGACACCGCAGGAGACCTGCTGACCAGATTGGCCGCGGTGGGAGCTCCACTGCTCAAGGACTCCCTCGAAGCATTGGATGGGGGCTACGCGGCACCCGTGGCGCAAGCGGAAGACGGCGTGAGCCACGCGGCGAAGCTCACCCGTGACGACGCCCTGATCCGATGGGACATGCCTGCCCACGTGGTCGACCGCGTCATCAGGGCGTGCACGCCCGCGCCGGGGGCGTGGACCACGCTTCCCGACGGCTCCACCGCCAAGATCGGTCCGGTCGCCGTCGTTGACGCCCCGGGCACGACTCCCGGGCTGCTACGGGCCGGCCACGACGGCGTGACAGTGGGAACCGGAAGCGCGCCCGTGAGGCTGAGCTGGATTCAGCCGGCAGGCAAGACACCGATGGATGCGGGCGACTGGTGGAGGGGAGCCCGCTGGGGCGAGTCGGCGCAATTGGGCGAGGCATGAACGACCCCGCGCGCCGCGCGGCGCTGGACTGCGTGCTCGCCGTCGAGGTCGATGGTGCCTACGCCAATGTGGCGATGCCCGGAATCCTGCGGCAGGCTCGGCTGGGACGCCGGGAGGCGGCGTTCGCAACGGAACTGGCGTACGGCACGCTCCGCATGAGCGGTCTCTATGATGCGGTGATTGCCCACGCAGCGAACCGCAGGCCCGCCTCGCTCGAGGTGGCCGTGCGTGCCGTCTTGTGGCTCGGCGCCCATCAGGCTTTGTCCATGAGCACCGCCCCGCATGCGGCTGTATCCGAAACCGTGGACCTTGCTAAGGCCGCGGGCGCGGGGCGCGCCAGCGGGCTGGTCAACGCGGTGATGCACAGGATTGTGGAACGGGACCGAGAGGCGTGGCTCGCCGTCGTGGCATCGGGCAACTCCCGGGCGGCTGTCGCCACGCGGCACTCTCACCCGGAGTGGATCGTCGCGGAACTGGAGCGTTCGCTCGCTGCGCGCGGACGTGCGGGCGAGGCGGAGTTGCTACTCGCCGCTCACAATGCTCCGGCCCCCGTCACGTTGGCCGTGCGGCCCGGACTGGCGGACCGCGATGCGCTGACGCAGGCCACCGGCGGGTTGCCAACCCGCCTCTCGCCGTACGGCGTGACGCTACACGGCGGTTCGCCACAGCGCATTGCCGCCGTCGATGCCGGACGCGTCGGCGTGCAGGATGAGGGCAGTCAGGTGGTCGCCTCCGCGCTGGTATCTGAGTTGGCCCGGCACTTCACGGCGGGGGAGCGGTGGCTCGACGCCTGCGCGGGGCCGGGCGGCAAGACGGCGCTCCTGGGTGCGCTGGCGGCAGGACGCGGTGCCCACCTCGACGCCGTCGAGCTTCACGAGCACCGCGTGCGCTTGGTGGAACAGAGCGTCCGCGCCCTTCCCTCCGGCACGGTGGACGTGTTTGCGGGCGACTCCGTGACCTGGTCGGGTGGGCCGTACGATCGCATCCTGCTCGACGCCCCATGCACCGGCATCGGAGCCTTGAGGCGACGCCCGGAAGCGCGGTGGCGCAGGACACCGAAGGACCTTCGTGATCTTGTCGCGCTGCAGTCCGCACTGTTGAGCCACGCGGTGGAACTCTTGGCGCCCGGCGGCGTGATCGCCTATGTCACGTGCTCGCCGGTGGCGGCAGAAACCACCGACGTGGTCGCCGCATCCGGGTTGCGCATGATCGATGCGCGCGCCGCAGTCGCCGACGTGACGGGCACGGATGTGGACGCCTGGGGTAGCGGTCCCGACATTCAGATGTGGACCCACGTCCATGGCACCGATTCGATGTACCTGGCGTTGCTGTGCCCTGCCGACTGAGGCCCCACAGTGCCCGCGGCACCTCGAGTGTGGTGATCGTGCCGACAGTGACCTACCCGTACACTTTCGGCGACGGTGATCGAACAAATCCGAACGGGCACGCGGCTCCGTTGTCCAAGGAGGTGTGGGATGTCAGTTGACAAGCCAGGAACTGTCGAACACAGGGCATGGCAGCGTGGCGATCTCCTGCGTTTCGCTGTGCGTTCGGCGGTTCCCGACGGCTTCGGCTGGCTTGATGACGGGGGAGAGGTAGCCAGCGACCATCCCACGGAACTCTGGATCACGTGTCGCATGACCCACGTCGCGGCACTTGGCGCACTCGCCAAGGAGGAACCCATTGCGGGCGGGCCCGACGCGTCGCAATTGGCGCAGTTGGCGGGGCATGGGGTGGACGCACTCCGGACAGGAGCCCTGCGCGACAAGGATCGCGGCGGATGGCGAGCCGCCGTCCAGGATGGCATCATCGTCGATGGAACCAAGCAGGCGTACGGGCATGCGTTTGTGATCCTCGCCGCGTCGTCTGCGGTGGTGGCGGACATCCCGGGCGCGACCCCTTTGCTCGACGACGCGCTCGCGGTGTCGGATAGCCGCTTCTGGGATGAGCAGCAGGGGCTCTCGGTCGACGCCTGGGATGAGCAGTGGACTCATTGCCACGATTATCGCGGCATCAATGCCAACATGCACACCGTCGAGGCGTACCTGGCGGCTGGAGATGTCACCGGCGAAACGCTGTGGCATGAGCGGGCCGCGCGCATCGCGCAACGAGTGGCGACCTGGGCCCACGACCACGACTGGCGGATCCCAGAACACTTCACGCCCACCTGGGCTCCCCTGCTCGACCACCACGTCGATCGACCCGCCGATCCATTCCAGCCGTACGGGGCCACGGTGGGTCACGGCCTTGAGTGGGCGCGGCTGCTCCTTGCGACCGAGGCAAGCCTGGCTGACACGGTCCCCTCAGTGCTGTGCGACGCCGCGATCGCACTGTACGACCGCGCAGTGTCCGACGGTTGGGCGGCGGACGGGGCCGATGGTTTCGTCTACACCACCGACTGGCAGGGTTCTCCGGTAGTGACAGAGCGAATGCACTGGGTCGTTGCCGAGGCGATCAACACTGCAGTCGCGCTTGGGCGAGTCACGGGTGACGAACGCTATGCTCACGACCTGGACCGTTGGTGGGACTACGCGGATACCTATTTGATCGATACCGAGCACGGGTCGTGGCATCACGAACTCGACTCCCACAATCGACCCAGCGCGACCATATGGCCTGGTAAACCGGATGTTTACCATGCGTACCAGGCGGCGCTGATAGAGGACGTGCCGCTGACGCCGTCGTTCGCGCGCGCCCTCGCCGACCAGGGTGGAGTGCGGTGAACGACGACGCCCTCCCGGCCGCCAGGTGTGCGCTCGGCGACGCTTCCTGCTTTCGGGGGCGTGCCAACCCGTAGCGCGGTGACGCGTTCGACAAGCGATGAGGCGACCGCGGGCCGGCGGGCAGTCACAGCGGCTCGGCCGCGCTAGGGTCGAGTCATGAGCGTTCGTATCGCGCCGTCCATATTGGCGGCCGACTTTGCCAACCTGGAGCGGGACATCCTCGAGGTGGCCAGCGCAGACCTCCTGCACGTGGACGTCATGGACGCGCACTTTGTCCCCAACCTCTCCATCGGCCTGCCCGTGGTGAAGCGTCTTGCCGAGGTGTCTCCACTGCCGCTGGACGTGCACCTGATGATCGAGGATCCCGACCGCTGGGCGCCGCGGTACGCCGAATCGGGTGCCGCGTCCGTGACCTTCCACATCGAGGCCGCGCAGAATGCGAGGCGTTGTGCGGCTGACATCAGGTCTACTGGGGCAAGGGCAGCGGTGGCGATCAAGCCCGCTACCCCGGCCGATGCGGTCATGGGCCTTCTTGGCGAGGTGGACATGGTGTTGGTCATGACGGTGGAGCCGGGTTTTGGCGGTCAGGCGTTCATGCCAGAGACCTTGCCGAAGCTCGCGGCGCTGAAGGCCTCAGCCCAACGGACCGACACGGCGTTGTGGCTCCAGGTCGACGGGGGGATCACGATACAGACTGCGCCCGAGGCTGTCGCCGCCGGTGCCGATACCCTGGTGGCGGGCTCCTCGGTATTTGGCCCCGCGGACCGGGAGCGCGCGGTGCAGGCGCTGCGCGACGCGTGTCAGCCATAGCGATGCGCGGACCTTTGAACGACGCGCAGGCGATGGACCTCGCGGTGTCACTGGCGATGTTGGGTCCGGCGTACGGACCGAACCCGCGGGTGGGCGCGGTAATCACGCGCCCTGACGGTCAGCTCATCGGAGAGGGCTTTCATCGGGGCGCTGGCACGGCACACGCGGAGGTCGCCGCGATCGAAGCCGCCAGGGGAAGGGGAGAGGACCTTGCCGGGGCTACCGCCTACGTCACGCTCGAGCCATGCGATCACACCGGACGCACGGGGCCGTGCACCGACGCGTTGACCAATGCTGGCGTGGCCCGCGTGGTGTACGCGGTCGCGGATCCGAATCCCCGGGCGAAAGGCGGGGCGAACACGCTGCGAGAGCGGGGTATCGATGCGATACTCGCACCCCATGAGGCAGCTGAGCATGTCAATGCCCGCTGGCTGTCCTCGATGCGCCTGGGTCGTCCCTATGTGATCGCCAAGTGGGCGCA
Source organism: Demequina sp. (assembly GCA_030148645.1). GTDB lineage: Bacteria > Actinomycetota > Actinomycetes > Actinomycetales > Demequinaceae > Demequina. Next base: position 19,321 of record JASBTB010000103.1, read on the forward strand.
AACCCTCGACGGCAAGATAGCCGCCGCCGACGCCTCGAGCTTTTGGATTACCGGGCCCGAGGCGCGCGATCATGCCCACTGCACCCGCGCCGAGGTGGACGTCTTGCTCGTTGGCACCGCAACGGTGATCTCGGACAACCCCGAACTGTCGGCGCGGCCCACACAGGTACAGTCCCCGCATCAGCCCTTGCGCGCGGTCATGGGTCTCACTGCAACGCCAGGGGCCAAGGTGTGGCGGGACGACAACGCGATCGCACTGGCTACCCGGAGCCCGCAGGAAGCCTTGGCCTTACTCGCCGCTCGTGAGGTACGTACGGTGCTCGTCGAGGGCGGGGGACAGATACTGACCGCTTTCCTGCGGGCTGGCGTGGTGGATGAGGTGAACGTCTACATTGCCCCGGCCCTGCTCGGCTCGGGCACCACGGCGATCAACGACCTGGGAATCACGACGATGGCCGAGGCGTTGAGGGGTCGGGACGTGACAGTCACCGCTCTCGGTGTAGATTGCCTGGTCACGGCCAAGGTCACGAAAGGAAAGTGATGTTTACCGGCATCGTTGAGTCGGTCGGCACGGTCACCTCGGTCGAGGATGGCGGAGCGACAGCGCGACTCACCATCGCCTCGCCGGGCCTCGGCGACGATCTTGTGCGTGGTGAGTCCGTCGCGGTCGATGGCGTGTGCCTCACGGTCGCCCATATCGACGCCGACACATGGGTCGCCGACGTCATGCGCATCACCGTGCAGACATCGACCTTGGCGCGCCTGACGGCGGGCTCCCGTGTCAATCTCGAGCGCGCCATGCCCGCGGCAGGCCGCCTGGGCGGTCACATCATGCAAGGCCACGTCGATGGCGTTGCCACCCTGGTTTCACGCGATTCTCAGCCACAGTGGGATGACCTCACCTTCTCGGTACCGCAGGACATGCTGCGCTACGTCGTGGCCAAGGGCTCGATCGCGCTCAATGGAGTCTCCCTGACGATCGCGGAACTGGCCGAGGACCGGGTGACCGTGTCGCTGATTCCCACGACGCTCGCGGAGACGACGTTCGGCGATTCGGTCGTCGGCGACGAAGCGAATGTCGAGGTCGATGTCATCGCCAAATACGTGGAGCGGATGATGGGCGTTCGCTCATGAGCGACCCCGCCATCGACTTGGTGGACAGGGCGATCGCCGACCTCAAGGAGGGAAGGCCGGTGCTTGTCTGCGACTCTCACGATCGCGAGGACGAGGCCGACTTCATCATGTCCGCCGAGCGGGTCACCGCCGACTGGGTCGCTTGGGGGATCCGGCACTCGAGCGGGTATCTGTGCGCCCCGATGCCGAGCTCCAAGGCTGACGATCTCAATTTGCCGTTGATGGTTCCCAACAGTCAGGACCCCCGCCGCACTGCCTACACGGTCTCAGTCGATGCCGCATCGGGCGTCAGCACCGGCATCTCCGCCGTCGACAGGCATCACACGCTTCAGGGGTTGGCTCGCGCAGACGCCGCTCCAGAGGACTTCATTCGACCCGGGCACGTCTTGCCGCTGCGTGCCGTGTCAGGCGGGGTCCTGCATCGGCCGGGGCACACCGAGGCGGCCGTTGACTTGTGTCGACTGGCTGGTCTCGAGCCGGTGGCGGCGATTGCGGAACTCGTCAATGACGACGGCACGATGATGCGTCAGGGAGATGCGTCCGCTCTGGCCAGCAAGGAGGGCCTCACCCTCATGACCATCGCCGATCTCATCCACTATCGGCGCGCCAAGAAGGACCTGCCGCTCCAGGTCGAACCGCAGCGTCACCGCGTGCTTTTCGAGGGTGAAGCCCGACTGCCCACCGCCCACGGGGCGTTCACGGTGAAGGTCTACCGCGACGCCCGCACCGGGCACGAACACCTGGCACTGTACAAGGAGCCGACAGGTGTCGACGCCCCCATCGTGCGCGTGCACTCCGAGTGCCTGACAGGCGATGCGTTCTCCTCCCACCGGTGCGACTGCGGGCCGCAACTTGACGCCGCGCTAGAGCGCGTTCAGCGCGAAGGCGGCGCCGTCGTGTACCTGACCGGCCACGAAGGACGCGGCATCGGCATCATCTCCAAGATTCAGGCCTACGCCTTGCAGGACGCGGGCCGGGACACGGTCGACGCGAACGTCGAATTGGGATTGCCCGTCGATCGTCGCGAGTACGGTGCGGCGGCCGCGATCTTGGAGGACCTGGGGCTGCGACGGGTGCGGCTGTTGACCAACAACCCTGCCAAGGTGGAGGGTCTGCGCGCCTCCGGTATCGATGTCGCCGAACGGGTGCCCCACCACGTCGGCGATCATCCGGAGAACAGAGCGTACCGGCGCACTAAGGTGGAACGTATGGGACACCTCATGGGAGACACTGCATGAGCGGGCACGGCGCACCCAGCATGAGCGTCGATGGCGCAGGCAAGACGGTCGACATCGTCGCCTCCCTGTGGCATTCCGAGGTGATGGATGGTCTCGTCGCGGGCGCGCTACGCGCGGTCGAGGCGGCAGGGGCGACGGCCCGCGTGCTGCGGGTGCCCGGCGCCTTTGAACTGCCCGTTGTCGCCGAGAAACTTGCCCGTAGCGGCTCCGAAGCCATCGTCTGCCTCGGCGTGGTGGTGCGGGGTGACACGCCGCACTTTGACTACGTGTGCGATGCCGTCACCCGCGGGCTGACGGACGTGGCCCGCACTCATGCGGTCGCCGTCGGATTCGGCGTGTTGACGACAGACAACGACGCGCAGGCTCTTGCTCGGGCGGGCCTGGAATCATCGCGCGAAGACAAGGGCGCCGAGGCCGTCGAGGCGGCTCTGGCCACCGCCGCCGTCCTGGCCTCGATCGCGCTGTAGGCCGCCGCACCGGGGTGTAGATGCCAGCGCGAGAGATCCCTTCCGTGGTCGCGCGGCACGTCAGTCCTACTAGGCTTGCCGCGTGACCTCCTTCAACGAACTCTTCGACACCCTTTCCGCACGTGCAGTGCAACGACCCGACGGCTCGGGCACCGTGGCCCTCCTGGATGGGGGAGTGCACGCCATCGGCAAGAAGTTGGTGGAGGAGGCCGCCGAGTCCTGGATGGCCGCCGAGTTCCAGTCCGACGCTGAGACGGCACAGGAGATCTCGCAACTGCTCTACCATGCGCAGGTCATGATGATCGCCAAGGGTTTGACCATCGCCGACATCGAGAAATACCTGTAGGAGGCGGCCATGCTACGAGTTGCGGTGCCCAACAAGGGTTCCCTGTCCGAACCCGCGGTGTCACTCCTGATCGAGGCCGGCTACAAGCAGCGCCGCGACCCGCGCGAGTTGGTGCTGAAGGACGTGCGCAACGATATCGAGTTCTTCTTCCTGCGACCCCGAGACGTCGCCGTCTATGTGGGCTCCGGCACGGTCCAGGCTGGCATCACCGGTCGCGACCTACTCTTGGATTCTTCCGCCGCAGCGACGGAGGTCCTCGAACTGGGTTTTGGCGGATCGACCTTCCGCTACGCAGCCCCACCCGAACAGATCACGGCCATCTCTCAACTTGCGGGAAGGCGTGTCGCGACGTCGTACCCGCACCTGGTAGACACGCACCTGCGGTCGTTTGGCGTCGAGGCGGAGGTGGTGCGCCTTGACGGCGCGGTGGAGTCCTCCGTGCGCTTGGGGGTCGCCGACGCGGTGGCGGACGTCGTGTCCACTGGCACCACTTTGCGGGCGGCAGGGCTTGAGGTCCTTGGCGAACCGCTGCTGAAGTCAGAGGCGATCTTGGTGCGCGGCAACTCGGTCGCCGACACCGACGTTGCGGTGCTGGTCGCCCGGCTTCGTGGCGTCCTCATGGCGCGCCAGTACATCCTCTTGGACTACGACATCCCGGGGGACAGACTGGAAGAGGCAGTGCGGGTTACCCCGGGCTTCGAGGCTCCCACCGTCACGCCGTTGCACGACTCCCAGTGGCAGGCGGTCAGGGTGATGGTGCCCCGCGTCGAAATGAACCATGTGATGGACGCGCTCTACGCTGTCGGTGCGCGCGCGATACTCGCGACGGAGTTGTTGGCGGCACGGGTATAAATGACGATCGATCCGGCCGAGCGCCTGCTCAACCTGATCATCGCCCTGACACACGCCAGGGTGCGCATGACGCGCGCCCAAATTCGCGCCACCGTCGTGGGCTACGAACCCGCCGACGCGCACCTGGCGCCGGACGACGTGCGGCGTCGCGAAGCAGCCTTCGAACGAATGTTCGAACGCGACAAGGAGGAACTTCGCCGCATGGGAATCCCGCTGCGCACCGTGCTGGATCCCACGCACGGCGACGCGATCGGCTACAAGATCGACGCGTCCGACGCGGCAATGCCCGGCATCGCCTTCACGTCTGCGGAGGCTGCGGCGCTCGCGCTTGCTGCGGAATACTGGCAGGGCGCGACGCTAGGGCCCGACGCTCACCAAGGGCTCACGAAGATAGCCTCGACCTCCTCGGCCGCGCCCCGCACACCGCTGACTTTGGGTGCGCGGGCGTCGTCGACGTCCGACGCGACGGCCACCCTCGTCGACGCCCGTGCCCGTCGTCTGGCCGTCGCCTTCGACTACACATCGGCGAGCGCGGGACTCAGCAGGCGCACAGTGGAGCCCTGGCAGATCATCTTGCGCGCTGGTGCGGAGTACCTGTATGCCTTCGATCGTGACAGGGGCGAGCCGCGCACGTTCCGTCTGGGTCGCATCCACGGCAGCGTCACGACCGTCGGAAAAGAAGGTGCGTACACGATACCCCGACCGCTACCCAAACCGTCGTGGGGCGATACCGGGGCGGTGCACCACGCCGTGGTGGGCCTGCGGCCCGAGGCTGGCCACGCGATTCGGCGTCGGGGCAGGGCGCTGGGAACGGAAGGCGACTGGGACCTGGTCGAGGTCCAGTACCGGCACGCCGACGCCATCAAGGATGAGGTACTCGCTCTGGCCGGACGGGCCCGGGTGATGGAGCCCGCATTGATCGCGCAGCAAGTCGAGCGCGAGGCCGCGGCCGCGCTACGCGTCGGCGAAGTCCCGATTGACGCTGAGTCGGCCGGGGGTGGGGACCGTGGCTGAACGCACCGCGCCCCGGGTGACGCGCCTGCTCGGTCTTGTGACGTACCTCGAGCGTGCGGGCGAGGCGAGTATTGAGGAGTTGGCCGAGCACTTTGGGGTCACCTCAGCGCAAGTGCGCCGCGATATCGAACTGTTGTGGGTGTCGGGAGTGCCTGGCCACGCGCCCCAAGATCTCATCGACTTCGATGCGTGGGCGTTCGACGAGGGCGTCATACGGCTGACCAACTCCCAGGGAGTCGGCCAAGTGCGGCTGTCGCCGCGCGAGGGCGTGGCCCTGATTGGCGCGTTGTCGGCCGTGGTCGCTGGGGGTGCCGCACCCCAGGCGGCACACACCGCTCTCGCCAAACTCGTGGACGCCGTTGCGGACAAGGACGCCGTGCGCTCGGTGACGACGGCAAGCGTCGACCCCGCCGTGGCGGCCACCTTGCGCGACGCCATCGAGTGCCGCGTTGTCGTGGAACTCGATTACGCCGACGCGAACGACAGGCGCACGTCGCGCGTGATCGAGCCCCACCGTATCGTCGTCATCGACGGCATGCCGTACGTCGAGTGTTGGTGCAGGCGGGCGGGGGACTACCGGACGTTGAGGGTGGACCGGATCATGTCCGCCTCGATGGGCACCGACGCGGTTACCGCTCCCGCAAGCGAGACTCCAGGATTCTCACTCGTTCCCAAGTTTGAGGCCGTTGTCGCGGCCGATGCCCCTGCCCGATGGCTACTCGAGTCGTTCCCTGGGGTGCAACTCGAGGAAGGCGACGGCGTGGTGACGGCTCGGTTTGGAGTGGCGGATGTATCGGCGGTAGCGGGGCAACTCCTGACTATTGGCACGGCGCTCAGGTCTGTCGGTCCACCGCCGCTCGCACGTGAACTCGCGCGTCAGGCACGGGCCGTCTTGGCTGCGCAGGCATAGACTGGTGGCCATCCGAGTCTGAGAAGGAAGAATTCATGGGTTTTCGGTATTGGCCGCACATTCTGGTGCTGGCGATCATTGCGCTGGTGATCTTCGGCGGCCCCAAACTTCCGGACTTCGCCCGCAACCTTGGCAAGACACTGCGCATCCTCAAAGATGAGGCCAAGTCGTTGACGTCCGACGACGAGTCCAAGGACGACCAGGAAGCGAACGAGGACTCGGGCAAGCCCGCCACCAAGGATGAGACGAACGACAAGTAGGAGGGCGCCGCGCACTCCCGACGCACGCATGCCCATACGCGACCACCTGGTCGAATTGCGCCGCCGCATCGTCCATTCCGTCATCGGCATCGTCGTGGCGGCGATCGGGGGTTGGCTTGTCTTCGAACCCGTATTCGACGTCCTGCTCAGGCCCTTGACCGACATCGCGGCGCGCGACGACGCGATCGTGTCTGTCAACTTCGCCGGACTCGCGACGGCGCTCGACATGCGCTTCAAGGTCGCATTGTTTCTGGGGCTCATCATGAGCTCGCCATGGTGGTTGTACCAGGTATGGGCCTACGTCGCACCCGGACTGACTGGCAAGGAACGGCGCTACACCGTCGGATTCTTGGCCGCCGCGATTCCGTTGTTCTTGACCGGTATCGGTGTCGCGTGGATCGTGTTCCCGCATGCTGTGACAATCCTCACCGACTTCCGCCCGAGTGGAACGCAACAGTTGCTCGACGCGGAGCTCTATCTCACGTTCACGATGCGGTTGTTGGTGGCTTTTGGGCTCGCCTTTGTCTTTCCCGTGGTCATGGTGGCGCTCACGTGGGTGGGCATCGTGCCGTGGCGGACCTGGCTCAAGACCTGGCGGTGGGCGGTGATCGTGATCTTCACCTTCGCCGCCGCGATGACGCCTACGCCGGACGCGATCACGATGATCGTGATGGCCATTCCGATGGTTGCCCTGTACTTTGGCGCCATTGGCATCGGCGCCCTGAAGGCGCGAAAGCCTGCGAAGGTCCGCGAGTGAGCAGGGTAGGAGTCATCACCAACCCCACGTCGGGATCGGGCCGGGGGCGCGCGTGCGGCCACGAGACACTCGCGTTGCTCGCCGCCAAGGGCCATCAGATCAATGATCTCTCGCGCGGATCCTGGCCAGCCTCCTACGAGGCCGGCATGAAGGCCAGACGCCACCTCGATGCCCTCGTGGTGGTGGGCGGAGACGGCATGGTTCACCTGGGAATCCAAATCTGCGCCGAGAAGAGCCTTCCCCTTGGCATCGTGGCCGCCGGGTCGGGAAACGATGTCGCCATAGCGCTTGACCTGCCGATTCACCGCATCCGTGACGCGGTGGAGCGCATCGAGCGAGGGCTGCGAGGCGAGGTCGCCACGGTGGATCTTGGCAAACTGTCGGGTAAGCGCGTGGAACTACCGGCCGCGCCCCGGTACTTCGCGGCCGTCCTGTCGGCAGGTATCGATGCGGCGATTGCCGCGTACGCACGCAGACTCACCTACCCGCGAGGTCCCCTGAAGTACACACTGGCAACTATGCGCGAACTGCCGCGCTACAGCCCGTACGGGGTGACGGTCACGGTGGACGACGCCAGATGGTCCCAGCAATGCACGCTGGTGGCTGTCGCGAATGCCCCTGTGTTTGGGGGCGGACTGCGGATCTCGCCCACATCGTCGGTGACGGACGGCCTGCTGGAATGTGTGATCACGGAGCCGCTGACGCGCCGGGACATCGTGCGGATCTTTCCCAAACTCTACGACGGCTCCCACATCGACGATCCTCGAGTGCGGGTGCTGCAGGCGCACAAGGTCACCATCTGCCAAGCCCCTGACGGCGCGCCGATGCCACCGGCGTTTGCCGACGGAGAGCTGGTGGGAGGGGAACCGCTGACCATCGAGGTAGTGCAGGGTGCGCTGCACGTCTTGGGGGCGCGTCCGCGTTAGATTGACGAGGTGACAAGCCCAGCCGAACGCTACGCGGCATCGCGGCGAAAGCGGCGAGCCCCAGAACTTCTTGCCTTTGAGGCTTCCCTGCCATTCCCTCTTGATGACTTTCAGCGGCAGGGCTGCGAGGCGGTGGCCGAGGGCCACTCCGTGCTCGTGGCGGCGCCTACTGGTGCGGGCAAGACGGTGGTGGGAGAGTTCGCGGTCGCTCACGCCCAACACCGCGGGCTCAAGGCGTACTACACCACCCCCATCAAGGCGCTCAGCAACCAGAAATTCGGTGACCTGCGGGCGGCGTATGGCCCGGCCAAGGTGGGCCTGCTCACTGGCGACACTTCCATCAACCCGCACGCAGACATCGTGGTGATGACCACGGAGGTGCTCCGCAACATGATCTATGCGGATTCGCGCGAACTCGACAACCTTGGCGTGGTGGTGCTCGATGAGGTGCACTACCTGGCCGACCGTTTTCGGGGCTCGGTGTGGGAAGAGGTCATCGTCCATGCGGGCGCGGCCACCGCCCTCGTGGCGCTGTCCGCCACCGTATCCAACGCCGAGGAGTTTGGCGCCTGGCTGACCGAAGTCAGGGGCGATACCCGAGTCATCGTCTCTGAGACGCGCCCGGTGCCACTGTGGCCCCACGTGTTGTTGCGCGAGGGCATGTTCGACCTCTACGCGCCAGGGACCGACCCCACGGATCCGGCGGCGGCGGCGCAACTGAATCCGGAGATCGACGCCATCGTCAAGCGATCGCGTCAACGTGAGCACCACGCAGCCTCTGGCAGGGGAGGCCATCGCGGACGCGGCGGCCCGCGAACCAAGCCCCGCCGCAGCCCGCCCCGCTTTGCCGTGGTCGATCAGTTGGATGCGCAGGGCCTGTTACCGGCCATCGTCTTCGTCTTTTCCCGGGCAGGCTGCGAGGACGCCGTGGAGCAGGTGCGCCGCGGGGGAGTCGTGCTCACTACGCAGGAGCAGCGCGAGCGAATTCGCGAGATTGTGGACACCCGCTGCGCAGGTTTGGCCCCGGAGGACTTGGGTGCGCTCGGATTCGCGGCATGGCGTGATCATCTCGAGGCGGGGCTCGCGGCACACCACGCGGGCTTGATTCCCCTGTTCAAGGAGGTCGTCGAGGAACTCTTCGCCGCAGGTCTTATCAAGGTGGTGTACGCGACGGAGACCCTTGCTCTGGGTATCAACATGCCCGCTCGCTGCGTGGTTCTTGAGAAGCTTGTCAAATGGGACGGGCAGGGGCACCAGGATCTGACGGCCGGGGAGTACACGCAACTCACAGGTCGCGCAGGCCGGCGCGGCATCGACGTCGAAGGACACGCGGTGGTGATCGACCACCCTGGTTTCGATGTGCACCAACTGGGACGATTGGCGTCCCGCCGCACGTACCCCCTGATCTCTTCGTTCCAACCCAACTACAACATGTCGATCAACCTCGTGGCTACGTCGGGCGTTCAGCATGCCCGCCACGTGCTCGAAATGTCGTTCGCCCAGTACCAGGCGGACAGGTCGGTGGTCGGCCTGGCGCGGCGGGTACGCGAACTCGAGGCGTCCTTGCAGGGCTTCCGGGACGCTATGGCGTGCGACAAGGGCGACTTTGTCCAGTATGCGGCCCTGCGCGAACGGCTCACCCGTACCCAAAAGAAGACCGCGAAGGCCAACAGCGCAGCCCGCAAGGAGGCCACCGCCGCGTGGCTCGGCACGCTCGCCCGGGGGGACCTCGTGCGCATCGGCGCGGGGCGTCGCTCCGGCTACGGGGTGGTGATCGATACTGACAACGACCCACGCTCGCCCCGTCCGAGCCTCGTGAGCGACTCGGGCAGGCTCGTGCGATTGTCTTTGGCCGATCTCCACTCAGGGCTTGACGTGGTGGGAAAGATGACTCTGCCCCGCAGGTTCCAGGCGAAGGACCCGCGCGCGCGCAAGGAACTTGGCTCCCGCGTGGCCGACGAGGGCCGCCGCATGCACCACGCCGCGCGCGCTGCACGGGCCCCGGCCGAGCAGCCACGTACCTCACTCGACGGTGTTCGCCAGCAGATGCGCTCCCACCCGTGTCACACCTGTCCCGATCGGGAAGAGCACGCCCGTTGGGCCGAGCGGTACTTCCGCGCGCTGAGGGACAAGGACCGTCTTGCGGGAGAGATCGCGCGAGCCACTGGCTCCATCGCCGCGATGTTCGACCGCCGCTGCGAGGTGCTGCGGGAGTTGGGCTACCTGCACGGCACGGGCGAGGAACTCAGTGTGAGCCCGGCGGGCGGGATGCTGCGCACCCTGTACGCCGAAAACGACATCGTGATCGCCGAATGCCTACGCATCGGCGTGTGGGATGCGCTCCACCCTGCGGCTCTGGCCGCCGCCGTCTCCACGGTGTTGTACACGGCCCGCCGAGACGACGGCGAGACTGCCCCCCGCATCCCGGGCGGATCGCAAGGGGTCCTTGGTCAGGCGCTGCGGGAGACTCAGCGCATCTGGTCCCACCTGGACGACCTGCACACCGAGCACCATTTGCCTGCCCTGCCCCCGCCACATGGGGGGCTGGTGCGCTCGATCCACGGCTGGGCGCAAGGCAAACGTCTCGACGTCGTGCTCGACGGCGCCTCCATCGCTCCCGGTGACATGGTGCGATGGTGCAAACAGGTCGTCGACGCCCTCGACCAGATCGCCCAGGTGGCGCCTTCTCCTCTCACGCGCCAGCGTGCCGCCACCGCCATTTCTGCCATGCGACGGGGCGTCGTGGCCTACTGATACGAGCCCGTATGATCGTTCAGTGTCTTCTACGCCGCGCAGGTTAGTTCTCGCAGTATTGGGTGGGGCAGTCCTCTTTTTGGCCTTCCCCGACGTCGGGTGGTGGGTCGCCGCACCGCTGGCCATCGGCGTGTTCTACGTGGCGGTTAGGGACGCCCCGACGCGCGTCGGCTTCGCGGTCGGCTGGGTTTTCGGAGTGACCTTCTTCTTGCCGCACGTGTGGTGGGCGTACGTGACGGCCTCATGGCTTCCATGGATCGCACTGTCCACGTTCGAGGCGCTGGCGATGGGTCTGGTGGGGGCCCTGACGGCGAGGATGACGCGGCGTCGCACGCTGGGACGATTCGTGTGGCTTGAGCCCGCAGCATTCGCTCTGCTTTGGGTCGGCGCAGAGCAGTTGCGGTCCGTGTGGCCCTTGGGAGGATTCCCCTGGGCTCGGTTGGCATTCGGCGTGGTCGACTCTCCCTTGGTGCGATTGGGCTGGCTTGGAGGAGCACCGCTGGTCTCGCTGACGGTGGCGTTTCTCGGCGCCCTTCTCGGGGCAGGGTTCTTTGCGCTGAGGCAACGACGAATGCTCCAGACACTTGCGGCGCCAGCGGCGGTTGTCGTACTGACGCTCCTACCCATCGGCATCCCACTGGACGGGCGCGCCCAAAGCGGAGAGATCACTGTCGCGTGGGCCCAGGGCAACCTGGCCAATGAGGGCCTAGATTCCTTTGGCCGTGCGCGCGAAGTCACCGCCAATCACCGCGACGCAACCCTTGCGCTGGCGCAGGAGTATCCCGACGCCGCGGTTGACCTCATCATCTGGCCCGAAAGCGCCGCAGATATCGACCCCCGCAGTGATGCACAGACCGCGGCGGCGGCCACGGAGGCTGCTCGCGCGTTCGATGCACCGCTTCTGCTCGGGACGAACGATTACAGCCCTGCCGCGGGCCGCTACAACACGTCGCTGGTGTGGCTACCGAGCGGCAGGGCCCTTCCCGGTGTTGAGTATCGCAAACAACAGATCGTCCCCTTCGGGGAGTACATTCCCATGAGATCGTTCGTGAGGTTGTTCTCGAAGGAAGTGGATCGTGTGACCACCGATGTCATCCCGGGGCAGGGGCCCACCAGGATGGACATACCGATCGCGTCCCTTGGTCGCGATGTCATCGTGGGGCCCATCATCTGTTTCGAAGTGGCGTACGACTGGCTGTCACGCGAAGCGGTGCGATTGGGGGCGGAGTTCCTCGCGGTGCAGACCAACAATGCGAGTTACGGCAACTCGGCGGAGAGCACGCAGCAACTAGCAATGTCACGATTCCGGGCGATCGAGACGGGGCGCTCCACGTTTCAGATATCGACCGTGGGCGTGAGCGCGGTCATCTCGCCGACGGGTCGCATCCTTGACAGAGCCGAGCTCTTCACGCGGGACGGAGGCATTGCCACCGTGCCGCTGAGAAGGACACTCACTCCCGCAACCCAGTGGGGAGGTCCGTTCGCTCTGGTGCTCGAACTCCTTGCCGGCGCGGTGGCCGTGGGGGTCCTGTGGCGGGGCTCCACCAGAAAGCGCGGTCGATGACCGTCCTCGTCATCATTCCCACCTACAACGAGATCGAGTCCCTGCCGCGTCAACTGGACGGTGTGCGTGCGATCGCCCCCGATGTGGACATCGTCGTGGTCGACGATGACTCTCCGGATGGGACGGGGCGGTGGGCCGACGATCGTGCCGCCACGGATGAGCACGTGTTCGTCCTGCACCGGGCTGGGAAACAGGGCCTAGGAGCCGCCTACCTGGCGGCGTTCGCGTGGGCACTGGAGCGCGATTACGACGTGGTCGTCGAGATGGACGCGGACGGCTCCCACCGGCCTGAGGACCTTCCCAAAATCCTCGCGGAGGCGGAACACTACGATCTGGTGATTGGCTCGCGCTGGGTACCCGGCGGCAGCGTCGTCAATTGGCCGTCGTATCGCAGATACCTGTCCACCCACGCGAATCGTTATGTCAGGTTGGCACTCGGTGTGCCGATCAGGGATGCGACGGCCGGATTTCGTAGTTACCGGACGGGGACGCTACGTCAACTAGCGCTCGCCCAGGTCGAATCTCAGGGATACTGCTTCCAGGTGGACATGGCATGGCGCGTGTTGCTTGCTGGCGGGTCCGTCTTCGAGGTTCCCATCACCTTCGTCGAGCGCGATGCGGGCGCATCGAAGATGAACGGCGCGATCGTTCGCGAGGCGTTGGTCAAAGTCACGTGGTGGGGCATGCAGAGGTTGTGCGGTGTCAGCCGGATCGACCCCTCACGGCGCCGCTAGGCGCTGCGGCTGGCCCTGAGCACGTCGAGGCGTTCCTGGAGGAGGTCCTCCAACTCCGCGATGGTGCGACGTTCAAGAAGCATGTCCCAGTGAGTGCGCTGATGACGCACCTCACGCGGCGCTGCCTGCTCACCGTCGCGAAGCAACGCGAGCGAACCGCAGTGGCACTCCCACGACAGCGGCACATCGGCCTCCGCCGCGAACGGAAAAACGAGCACGTGCCCTTGTGGGCAGTCGTAGTGAACCTCGCGGCGTTCCGCGAGATCCATGCCAGCAGTACGCTCCATGCTCTGGGTTCCCAGACGCATTCCACGCAGTGCACGATCGGCCATGTTGAGCCTCCTTCAATCGGGCTTGTGGCCCGTACCTCAGGCAACGTCCGATGCTCGGCGAATGTTCCACGGCACAGGGCCAGCCGAGCCGACGAACAGCGCGTGCGAACACCTGTACCCGACCATTCGACGAGTCCGGGTCCGTACTGTTGCACTACCCGGGGGAGAGGCACGGGGCGTGCCTCGCCTAGCGGGAGCCGAGTGCGCACCCACGTGCAATGCCAAGCAACGAATAGGTAGAGAAACGGGTCGACAACTATGGCGCTGAACTCCAAGGATCCCGAGACGGAACGATTGGTACGGGACCTCGCAAGTCTGGTGGGGTAGACCCTGACCGAGGCCGCTCGACGCGCCTTCGAGGAAGGGCTCCGCCGGGTGCAGATGCACAGCGCAGCGACGGGCCAGCCAGTCACC
>JASBTB010000104.1 GCA_030148645.1 Demequina sp.
ATCGAGGCCATGGTCGGCAAGTCCGTCGCACCGCTCATGGCGCCCCGCGCCCGCGTGGGCGACTCCGCGTACCCCGCATTGACGATGCTTGGCATCAACGCGAAGGGTGACAAGGGCCACGACGCGCTCAAGGACATCGCACTGGTGGTGCAGCCGGGCGAACTCGTGGGCGTCGCGGGTGTGGCCGGATCCGGCCAGCGCGAGTTGTGCGAGGTCGCGACGGGCCTCCGCAAGCCGACCTCTGGCACTGTCACCATCGCGGGCAAGCCCGTCGTGACCCCCAAGGACGCCGTGACGGCCGGTGCGGTATCCGTTCCCGAGGACCCGGTCGCGGATTCGGTCGTGTCGCGGCTTTCCGTGTTGGAGCACATGGTCCTGGACGGTCGGCGCATGCCTCCCAGAGGGGTGGGGATCGACTGGGCGCTCGTCAACGGACGCACCGAATCCGCGAACGAGAGACTCGGTCTCAACATCGCGCCGCGACACCGCAAACTCGCGGACCTGTCCGGCGGAAACATCCAGCGCGTCATCCTCACCAGGGAACTGGGCGTGGAGTCGGAGCTCGTGGTCGCCGCGTATCCCAGCCGAGGGTTGGACGCCGCCAACGTGCGTCGGACCCAAGAGGTGCTGCTGGAAACAAGACACCGGGGCGCTGGGGTGTTGATGGTGTCGGAGGATCTCGATGAACTCATGTCGATGGCCGACCGCATCGTGGTGATGCACGACGGCACCATCTCCGGCGAGGTAGCGGCCAAAGACTTTGACAGGCGACTGCTCGGACAACTCATGGTGGAAGGGGTGCCCGCATGACGGCCGTCGCCACCAGCCCGGACTGGTCGACGCGCGCCCGTACGGCGGCGAACTCCGTGTGGCCACACGCGGCGCGATGGGGCGCGGCCATCATCGGTGCGCTGCTGATCTTCTCCGCCATCGTCGCGTTCAGAGGGGCCAACCCGATCGACATGTACGCGGACATGTGGCAGTCGACGTTCGCCAGGCCCCGATCCGTGACGGAAATCTTTGTGCGCATGGCGCCGATCGTGCTGGCCGCGCTGGCCGTGGTGGTGCCCGCCCGGGCAGGCATGATCAACGTGGGCGGCGAGGGACAACTCATTTTGGGCGCCATCGCGGCCGCTGGTGTGGCGCTGGTGACCGACCAGACCCTTCCGGGCGAGGCCGTCATGACGCTCATGGTGTTGGCCGCCGTGGTGGCTGGTGCCCTGTGGGCAGGCATCGCCGCCATGTTGCGTATCGTCTTCAACGTCAACGAGGCCGTGACCACGCTGCTCCTCAACTTCATCGCGCTCGACCTCCTGCTGTTTCTGATCTACCAGCCCTGGAGGGAGTCCGCCGCAGCCCAGCCCGCGACCCGCGAGCTCAACGCCTCGGCGAAGCTCCCACTGCTCGGCTCGACGGGCGTCCACATTGGCATCGTGTTCGCCGTGGTCGCGGTGGTGGTGGTCTGGTGGGTGCTTGCCAAGACCCGATGGGGCTTCCTTCTCCAAGTCGTAGGCGGCAACCCTGAGGCCGCGCGCCGCTCTGCGCTTCCCGTGACGGCTCTGCTGTTGAGTGGGCTGCTGGTGGGAGGGGCGCTCGCAGGGCTGGCAGGAATGATCGAGTTCTCCGCGATCGAATACAAACTCCGCTCCGGCTTCGGCACGCAGCTGGGCTACATCGGCTTCCTCGCGAGCTGGCTCGCGCGACACAAGCCGGGCCCGGTGCTGATTGCGGCCTTCGCGCTCGCCTCGCTGTCCGTTGCGGCTGACAGCCTGCAACTCGACTCGGGACTTCCCGCAGCGACAGTCAACATCCTCACCGCGCTACTGCTGATGGCGGCCCTTGGATGGACCACCGTGAAGGGGAGGAAGTCATGAGCATTCTGCTGGATGTGGCCACGGGGGGAGTGCGCGGTGGCACGTCGATCCTGTACGCGGGAGTCGGCGAGACCGTGTCGGAGCGGGCGGGTGTCATCAACCTGGGCACCGAGGGCTCGATGCTCGGCGGCGCGTGTGCCGCCTACATTGTGGCCGCCGAGACGGGCAACCCGTGGGCGGGTGTCATGGTGGGAGCGCTCGCCGGCGCAGTGTTGGCCGGGGTGCACGCGGTGCTCGTGGTGAAGAAGGGCGCCAATCAGTTCGCCTCCGGTCTTGCCGTCCTGTTCCTGTCTCTCGGACTCACCTCGCTGTTCGGCTCCAGCTATGTGGGCCGCACCATTTCGCCCTTCGAGGTGTGGGAGATTCCCGGCCTCAGCAGCATCCCGATCGTCGGACCCGTACTGTTCTCCCACGACCCGCTCGTGTACCTCAGCTTCGTGATGGTTCCGCTCGTGTGGTACGTCCTGTTCCGCACCCGCCTGGGCCTCCTGGTACGCACGGCAGGCGAGCGGTCAGAGGCCCTCGAGGTGCACGGGTACAAGGCCTCGCGCGTGCGCATGGGCGCCGTGATCGTCGGCGGGTTCTTCGCTGGCATCGGCGGCGCTCACCTCTCGATCGCCTACACGAACTCCTGGTTCGAGAACATGGTGGCGGGACGCGGCTTCATCGCCGTGGCACTCGTGATCTTCGCGAGCTGGAGCCCCATGAAGGTTTTCGGCGGCGCGTACCTCTTTGGCTCCGCACTGGCGCTTGGCCCTGCACTCCAGGCGCGTGGCATCGGCGTCAACCAATTCGCGCTGCACGTCATCCCGTTTGTCCTCACGGTGGTGGTGCTTGCGGCGCTCGGCAGGCGCACTATTTCGAGCGCGCCTGCCGAGCTTAAACGGGTATTCGAGAATGCGCCCTCGGGTCCATAGAACGCACACGGCGCACATAGACCGCAGACACGAGCAGTCCGCTCACTCCCGGGAAATTGCAGTTTCCCGGCTCCCGCACGACGCGGCCCAGGAGGCCGTGACGATTGGAAGGAATCCCATGCATCACCGTACCCCCAAGCTCGCTTTCGCCACCGTGGCGGCGTTGGCAGCGTTGACCCTGTCCGCGTGTACGGCTCCCGCCGACGCGGAAAGCACCAGCACGGCCCCCGTCACGGGGGACATGCCTGACGCGTCGGCCCCCGGTGTCGGCGGCACCGCCATCGGCTTCATCACGGTGGGGCCCAAGGACGATTACGGCTACAACCAAGCGGTCATTGAGGCTTCCGCTGTGATCGGCGAGGCCTTCCCCGACATGGAGATCCTGACGGCGGAAAACATCCCCGAGGATGACACCGCCGTGTCCACGATGGAACAGATGATCGATCGCGGCGCGAAGATCATCTTCGCCACGTCATACGGACACTTGGACGCCGCCGAAAAGGTGGCAGCCGCGCACCCCGACGTGGTCGTAGTCCAACAGGGCAACACCATCACAGGCGACTTCCTGCCCAACGAGGGCACGTACTTCGGCACCGTGTATGAGCCGATGTACTTGGCCGGCATCGCCGCAGGCGAGGCCACCGAGACCAACACTCTCGGCTACGTGTACGCGTTCCCCATTCCGCAGACGATCGCGAACATCAACGCGTTCGAACTCGGAGCCAAGTCGGTGAACCCCGACGCCACCGTTGTCGCGGTGAGCACGTCCTCCTGGTGTGACCCGGCCGCCCAGCGCGAGGCAGCGAACTCACTGCTTTCTCAAGGCGCAGACGTGCTCGCGCAGCACCAGGACTGCACCAAGACCGTGATCGACGCGGCCGAGGCTGCGGGCGTCTTCACCGTCGGGTACCACGCCGACGCCTCCGAACTGGCCCCCGAGGGCTGGCTCACCGGCGCCGTCTGGGACTGGGGACCGCTGTACACCGACATCGTCAACAACATCCTGGTCGGCGAGTTCACAGGCGGGCCGTACAACGCTAACTTCCGCGTCGGCTACAAGACGGGCACCAACCCGTTCGTTCTGGCCCCTTACGGCCCCTCCGTTTCTCAGGAGACCAAGGACCTCATCGCGGAGCAACAGGAATGGCTCGGCACGGCGGACGGCTCGCCGTTCGTCGGACCCGTGGTCGCCCAAGACGGCACCGTGAAGGTCGCCGACGGCGAAATCCCCAGCTACGACGAAGTCGACGGCATGGACTACTTCGTCGAGGGCGTCGTCGGAAACCTGGCGGGCTAGCAATGTCTCGCCACCTCGGCGGCGCGCGCGTCGCGGACACGACCCCATACTCCTGGCCGTACGACGGCGATCTGGAGGGCACCGCCACGGCTGTGCTCGTCATCCAGCCATCGGCGCAGTGGCCTGGTGACGTGGACGAGTCCGCGGTCGTTGCGGCCGCCGAGGTGGCCACCGCAGTGGAGTCGGCGCGGGGACAGGTGTTATCTCTCCTCACCTCACCCCCGCCGCTCCACGTAGCCGGTCAGCCCACGCCGGGTCTGCCCGTCGGCAAGATCACATTTAGGGCCGCCGGGATCGACGGCTTCTACGGCAGCGGCCTTGAGGCGCACCTGCGGCGCACGGGCGTGACGAGGCTGCTGCTCGTGGGCCTCGGAGCCGAAACTTGCATTCATTCGACGATGCGCACGGCCAACGACATGGGCTTTGAATGCCTGTTCGTCCGCGACGCGTGTCAACCATACGACCCGACCCTGACCGCACACACCGTCTCGATGATCGAGATGTCGGGCGGCATCTTTGGAGCCGTCGGCACCGCGTCAGCGGTGGTTGCGGCGTTCGCTGAAAGGAACCAGTCATGACCGTCGCTACCACCTTTGGCACCGTCGAAGCGGAGCCGTACGCCTGGCCATACAACGGCGAGTTCTCGCCCGCTTCGACCGCGCTGATCAACATCGACTGGCAGGTCGACTTCTGTGGACCTGGAGGCTACGTCGATCGCATGGGCTACGACCTGAACCTCACTCGTTCGGGGCTCGCGCCCACCACCGTGGTGATCGCCGCGGCTCGTGAGGTAGGAATGCACGTCTTTCACACGCGGGAGGGCCACCGGCCCGACATGAGCGACCTGCCTCCCAACAAACTGTGGCGCTCAGAGCAGATCGGAGCCGGCATCGGGTCCGACGGACCTTGTGGGCGCATCCTCACTCGCGGCGAACCGGGGTGGGAGATCGTGCCTGAGGTGGCGCCGATTGCCGGCGAGATCGTCATCGACAAGCCCGGCAAGGGGTCGTTCTATGCCACCGACCTGGA
>JASBTB010000026.1 GCA_030148645.1 Demequina sp.
CGAACTCTACATGGAGGGCGTGCTTGAGCCGGGCATGGTCTTCACGATCGAGCCGGGCCTGTACTTCAAGGCCGACGACCTGGTCGCGCCCCAGGAACTTCGTGGCATCGGCATTCGCATCGAGGACGACGTGCTGGTCACCGAGGACGGGTGCGAGAACCTGTCCGCCGCGCTCCCCCGCGACCCCGATGCGCTCGAGGCTTGGATGGTGCGACTGCGGGCGTGAACCGTCACACGCTTCCCAACGAGGCCCGCCGCTTCGAGCATCGAGCCCCACCCGTGGCCCATGCATCGGCCCTAGCGTTTTGCGCATCAGTCCCGGCCGGATTCCCGGACACTGCGAACCGTTTTGGAGGACGACACGCCGCGCGCCGGGCGAGAGGACTGTCGTTGCCGGGGTGTCGCGAACGGATCTGGTTCGTAGCGTCGGCGCGGGCGGGCCACGCGCGGCGGTACATCGCGTCGGCGCGAGCGGCCGAGGCGACGTGCGGCTAGTGTCCTGCGCCGTTGATTCGTTGTAATAGTCGTCCGAGGGATTCGAGGATCTGGTCGGCGGTCTTGGTCCAGATGAATGGTTTCGGGTTCTCGTTCCAGGCCTTGACCCAGTCACGGAGGTCTTTCTCCAGCGCTTGCACGCTGCGGTGATCGGAGCGTTGCAGTAGGTCGCGGGTGACCTCGGCGAACAGTCGCTCGACCTGGTTGATCCAGGACGAGTAGGTCGGGGTGAAGTGCATGTGGAACCGGGGGTGCTTCTCGATCCAGGCCGTAACCGAGGGGGACTTGTGGGTGCCGTAGTTGTCGCAGACCACGTGGACGTCGAGGTGGCTGGGCACTTCCTTGTCGATCTTGGTCAAGAACTTCTTGAACTCCACTGCCCGGTGTCGCCGGTGTGTGGAGGAGATCACCGTGCCGTCCGCGACGTTCATCGCTGCGAACAGGCTTGTCGTTCCGTGCCGGACATAGTCGTGCGTGCGCTTCTCGGGCATGCCCGGCATCATCGGGAACGCCGGCTGCGACCGGGCCAGCGCCTGCACCTGGCTCTTCTCGTCCACTGAGAGGACGACGGCGGACTCGGGCGGGTCCAGGTAGAGGCCGACGATGTCGTAGACCTTCTCCACGAACAGCGGATCGTTCGACAGCTTGAACCCGTCTTCCCGGTGGGGCTGCAAGCCGAACGCCTTCCAGATTCTCCCGATCGTCGAGCGCGACAGCCCGGTGCGCTCGGCCATCTTCGCCCGCGACCAGTGCGTCGCGTCCGCCGGCGTCGACTCCAGCGTCGCGACAACCACGTCTTCGACCTGCTCCACGGTCACCGTTGCCGGCCGTCCCGGACGCGGGTCGTCCACCAGACCGTCCAGCCGCGCCTCGACGAACCGGGAACGCCACTTCCCGACTGTGGCACGCGACACATCGAGACGCTCAGCAACCACAGTATTCGACGCCCCCGTCGCACACTCCAACACGATCCGCGACCGCAACGCCAGAGCCTGCGACGACTTCCTGCGCCGCACCCAGCGGGACAACTGCTCACGCTCCTCGTCGCCGAGGACCAGATCAACCTTCGGACGCCCCGTTCGTGCCATACTCCATACTACAACATAGGACATGAATTAACGGCGCAGGACACTAGATGAGTGAGTCCTATTAGGCGTTGACCGCGTGGACGCTGTTAATCGGAGGCGGAGGGTGTTAAGCCCTGTGTGTGAAAACTGACCTCAACACCCTCCTGACCACACTTTACGTGCATCTTGACGATCGGATCGTGCCCGCCCTGGGTTTTTCGAGAGACGGCCGGCCGGGCCGGAAACCAGCGCTCAACGATGTTGAGCTGCTGTGCCTGGTCGTCGCCCAGCACCTGCTCGGGATCGCCTCGGATCGCAAATGGATTCGCTACGCCCGCACTCACCTTGTCGACATGTTCCCGAACCTCCCGCAGCAGTCCGGGTGGGGCAAACGCGTCCGCCAAGCCACCGGTCTACTCTCGGCCGTGATCACCGAACTTGCCCGTGACACCCCCTCCTGGGGCGAGATCACCCGCTTGGTCGACTCGACTCCGCTGCCGTGTGGCAAGTCGCGCGAGACCGTGAAACGCTCCGATCTGGCTGGCCACGCCGGCTACGGCTATTGCGCTTCCCACTCCCGATTCTTCTGGGGATTCCGGCTCTATCTTGTTTGCACGCCCGACGGCATGCCGGTCGTTTGGGGACTCGCGAACCCGAAGATCGGCGAACGCGAGGCCACCGAAGCGATGCTCCGCCACGACCGCCACCTCATCCAACCCGGCCAAGTCATCATCGGCGATAAAGGCTTCGCGGGACGCGAGTTCGAAGCGTTCATCACCGACGAGCTCGGCGCCCATCTGCTGCGCCCTGACCGGAAAGACGAGAAGAAACGCTTCGGCAAACTCGGCGGAATCCGGCAATGGGTCGAGTCAGTGTTTGACACGATGAAGGGCCAACTCACCCTCGAAGACCATGGCGGTAGAACCATCCCTGGCGTCTACTCGCGTGTTGCCGGCCGTCTACTCGCCCTCGCCGCCGGAATCTGGCACAACTGGCTCATCGGAGCACCCCAAAAACGCTCCCTCATCGCCTACGACCATTAGGACTCACTCATCTAGGAGGCCACTCATGCGAGACACACCCCTCGAGGCATCCATCACCCAAGCCCTCGGCGACGCCACCCACGATGGGGACAACATCGTCTCCGCGGACGTCATCGAGCTCACCGGCCGCACTCCCCTGGTCGGCCTCGACCTCGGTGCACCGGAGGCGTGACAGATGGCTACCTTCGAGACGCCCGGGCGGTTCATTGCGACGATCCCGTACTCGCTCGGCTATGAGCCCAGCGAGTCGAACCTCCTCGCGATCCCGCTCGCCGACGACAACACCGTCAAGGAGATCGCGGTACTGAAGTGGACCGACGACCCCGACATCGCTTTCCGCCTGAGCGTCGTCCTCGCGCAGGCTCACCGAGGAGTCGACGTGGAGCGCTACGTGCTGATCGGGTACGGACCCGAAGGTGGCATGCGCGCACAGCGCCTCGACAACCTCCTCGTCGGCAACCACAACGCCGATGCCTCCGTCCTCATCCACGTCGAGAACGGCATCATGAGCGCCAAGATGCCGAGCGACCGCGGCTGGTCCCGGCGAACCCCGCTCCCCGACGTCGCAGCCGAGCAAGCCCTTGCCGGACGAGTCGCGCCAGCTGCCTCTCTCGAAGAATTGGCGCACCGCTATGAGCCGCTCAAGCACCCTCGCTTGGCAGCGCTGTCCGATCATGCGGCGCACACTCTCAACCGGCTGTCACCCGCTCTGCGCGCGGAGGTCGCCCTGCGAGCGCTGGACCAGCTCGCCGAACCACACGGCGACGACGTCGGCAAGATGACAACCCTCGCCAATCTGGTGTCAACCGCGGAGCCGGTCGTACGCGACGTGGTCCTCGTCGACGCCACCCGAAGCGAGGCGAGAGCCGAAGTCCTCGCGTCCATCTTCCGTGCCGCGCCCCTACGCCTGCGGGCCGCGATCGCACCGGTCGCGGCTGGCGCGATGTACATGACTGGACATCCCCAGCAAGCCGTGGCGAGGGTGCTCAGGTACGCCGAGCCCAGCGGGCCAAATGCACGCCTCGGCGAGCTGCTGACGCTGTCCATCCGGGCTGGCATCCCGCCCGCCACGATGCGCGACGGACTGCCGATCGAGCAAGTTCACGCCGCGCTCCACGACGCCGACAAGACATGGCACGACGCCCGAGCCAACGACAGCCGACGCGCGGCATCGTTCCCAAATGCGGTACCTGCCGCGGTCGCAGACTCAAACCTCTTCACCAGCCGCGCGATGCCGCATGGCAACTCCGATAACCTCGGCCACGCGCTGTAGCGATCGACCCAGCTGCCAGGCACCTTGCGCCAGCCCGGCGAAGCCCCGTTACACGTCAGGCCCTCCCGCGACTACGACCGGGACATATTCTAGATTACCGGCGTGCTGCAGGGAGTGGCCGGGACTCCTCGAATCCCATGTGCCCGCATGTGACGCGTGAAAGCTGGCTCGGGTGTCGCGCGCCGCTGCTGCGAACTCAGGGCTCCGGCCCGACTCGTGCCACCGGGGTGTGCCAGTCCTGGGTGATGCCGAGGGCATCGAGGATGGCTTGGGCGGGCTGGCTGACGAGGCCGCGGGCGATGTGGTCGTGACCGGCGATTCGGACGGTGATCTCTTGAGCGAGCTTGAGGGCGTGGAGGATCGTTGCGTGGAATGCGGGCACGATGCCCCCATAATTGGGGGCTTGATCCCGCCCGAGACTCAAGCCATACAATCAGTTTGTGGTCAATGAGGACCCACCTGATTCGGGGAGTAGTCATGCCAAGAGCAAGAAATGTCAGGGCCGCTACGGCAACCGCGTTCATCGGACTTGCACTCGCAGTCGGAGCGGCTGCCCCGGCGACTTCCGCCGCCGACTCAACTGGCTGGATCACATACAACGGGCTGTTCAGCCTCGCCGGCTGTGCGGTATACAGCGACTGGAGCACTGACCACAAGACCGCAACCTCGACCGAGGCATCGAGTTGTCCAGGGTCGGTGCGGTCAGGGCAGAAATTCGACTCGTCGACGTATGTGTACGCGCCCTGGAGAGGGTACCAGTCGACGATGATTGCGAGCACCGCAGCCATCGCCCACTACTCGGGGTACACGAGCTGACTCTGAAGGCCGTGACTCGAGCGACCTCGTAGACATCGCAGGTCTGCGGGAAAGAGGAACCTTGATTGCAACCACGAGGGCCGTCACGGCACTGGTCGTCATCTGCGGCGTAGCCGCCATCGCTGGTTGCGGGGCACCCGCACCGCAACCAGCGGTTGCCCCGACGCAAAGCTCAGCGTTTGACGATCGGGTCTCAACCGCGATTGCGGAAGCCGAGGCTGGCGGTGGAAGCGAAGCACAGATCGCGCTGCTCAACGCGGCGCGCCTGAGCGGCGACGTCAACGTCGAGTTAGCGCGTCAGGCCAGGTCCGCGTTCTCAGATTGCGCGGCTGCCCTGGGAGTCGCAGTGACCTTTGCCGAAACGACCAGGCCCGACGGATGGGTGAGCGCGACCACGTGGGTCGACGGGAACGCGAAGAGTGGCACCGAGCAGATCGCGATGGAGTGCGAACGCAAAGAGTCATACTGGGTCACCAAGTTGTACGACACGCAGCCACGTGCCGAACAAGCCACGTCCGACTACCTGAATAGCCAGGCGCGCGTGCTGCTCACCTGTCTGCAGGAGAAAGGCTTCGAGCCAGATTCGGATCTCAGCGGAATGGATCTCGCGATGCTGGCAGCAAGCGCACCGAGCGAGGCCATGCGAGCCGATGGGGCGCAGTGCCTCGCCGAGATTGGTGTTGACGGTTTCTGACCTTCGTTCGTTGCGCCACAACGGCGCCCGAGGCGGCACATCCAGGCTCCTTCGGCCAACTGCGCGACGCTATACTCAACCCACGGATCGTTGCGTTTACGAGGGGAAATGACACCACCCTTGGCAGGAAAGGCGCGCTCAGGTGGGCTTGCGGTTGCGGTCGCCCTCGCGCTCATCGCCCCTCTCGCGGCGGGCATGACCCTCGTGTTAGTTAAGAACGGCGAGTCCCCCCTTGAGTCGGCCTCCGAAGCCGAGCCCCTGGTCGGCGCAATCGAGCGAGCGGAGCGCTTTGAGAAGTCGACGGTCGACATCGCTGTGAAGTACTCGGCGGCGATCTCCCCCACAGTCAACGCGTCGGGAACGCTCACGGCTCTGGAGCTTGAGCCGGGCATCAACGTGAATACCGGCACGGTCGTGGGCGCAGTGAACAACGCCAGCGTCGTCGCCTACGCCTCCCACGAGCCGCTCTACCAGGATGTGTCACGCGGACTACAAGGAGCGGACATCAAGATCGCTCAGCAACTCCTCAAACACCTGGGCTTCTACTCCGGCAAGATCGACGGTGACGCAGGCCAGGGCATGCAGGACGCCATCAAGGCTTTCAACGTTGCGTACGGCTGGGGCGCGGACAACGGCACCCTAGACCTCGCGAGCCTTGTGTGGGTGGGCCAGACCCCGGTGACGGTCGCGGAGGTGTCCGTGACGCTTGGCCAATCAGTGAGTCCCGGCACCGTACTGTTCAAGACCACCGCAGGCCTCGCCGCCATTGCCGTCACCGAGACACCCGGCCTCCCCTCCGGCGGCGACACCACCATCACCGTCAACGGTGTGAGTGTCCCGTACGTGGTGCGGTCTGCTGCCGTGACCGAGCCCGAGGACGTGGCAGCCATCGCCGAAACCATGGGCACAACCACCGAGGGCGTAGGCACGGTCGCCCTGGTAGACCCACGAGTGGTGGGCGCTGTCCCCAGTTCCGCAGTGTTCGCCGACGAGACCGGCGCCACCTGCATCTTTCCCGACGCCACGGGCGCGCCGGTCACCGTCACGCCCCTAGATGAATGATTCCAGGGGGTCAGTGGTCGTAGGCGGTCAGTGAGCGTCGGATGGACGGGCCGAGGTTGTCGTTGTGCCAGATCGCGGCGGTGAGCGCGAGGACGCGTTGGGCGACTCGGGCGCAAACACCGCCGATGGTGCGGCCGCCGTGTCGTTCGAGGTCAAGGTGGCCCTTGAAGGTCCAGTTGATCGACTCGATCACTTGGCGCAGGGGTTTGAAGAATGTGGTGCCGGTCCGGGGTTTCTCTCCTTTGCGGGCGGGACGGAGCAGTTCGATTCCAGATGCTGTCAGGCCGGATTCGAAGTGTTTGCCGAAGTAGTTCTTGTCGCCGATCAGGATTTGCCTGCCGCCCTGTGGTGCAGCGATGGCTGGGCTTCGAGCGAGAATGTCTTCGAGGACGGCGCGCTCGTCGGCCTTGGCTCCGGTCAGTGCCCAGCCCACTGGGAGCCCGTGCAGGGTGCAGACCAGATGCAGACGCAACCCCCAGAAGAACCGCGAATGTGAGGCGCAATACCCGTATTCGGCCCAGCCGGCCAGATCCGAACGTTTGACGGTCTCACGCGAGCGGGCACATTCGACCGGGGTTGAGTCGACTACCCACACGTCATCGGTAGCAATGCTGGTGTCGGCGCCCAGCATCGCAACGAGCCACGACATGGTGTCCGGCAACTTTCGCAGCCTCTTGTTGTAGCCCGATTGTCCCGGCAACGCGGGAAACATGCCGACCAGGTTCTTGCGCACATACCGGAGCCAACGTCGCTCCGATGTGTGTCCGAGCAGGGCCTGCATCACCGCCAA
>JASBTB010000141.1 GCA_030148645.1 Demequina sp.
CGTCCGCATGCGATTCCATGAGCCAACGCTCGCCTACGTCGAACGGCGAACCGCAGAAGGCCTATCCAAGCGCGAAATCATCCGCTGCCTCAAGCGCTACGTCATCCGCGAGGTCTACCACGACATCAAACACCGACGCGACACCCCCGCGACAGCAAGTTGACAACTATAGGAGCGTCAACGCCAGCATGGAGAGCTTCTTCGCGCTGCTGCACAAGAACGTGCTCGACACCAAGCAGTGGGACACCCGCGTGGACTTGCGCCTGGTGATGGTGCACTGGATCGAGACCAAGTACAACCGACGCCGCCGACACACAGGACTCGGGAAACTCACGCCCGTCGAGTTTGAGATGATCTACACGACCCCAATCGCGGCCTGACGACTACAACCCCCGAATGTCAACCAAACTCGGGGCAGTCCCCACGGCCTGCCCGCGACGCATCGTCGCATCGTCGTACGTAAACTTGCAAACGTGACCATACGCATCGTCTCCATCGGCGACAGTTTCACGGAGGGCCTCGGTGACGAGTGGCCAGACGGCCAGGAGCGCGGCTGGGCCGACCGTGTCGCCGTTGGTCTAGCCGCAGAGTATCCGGACCAAGAGGTCTGGTACGCCAACCTTGCGATCCGAGGCCGACTGCTCGCACCCATCGTCACCGAGCAACTCGACGCAGCTCTCGCGCTGGACCCGCCACCCACCCACCTGACGTTCTGTGGCGGCGGCAACGACATGCTGCGCCCGGGCTACAGCGCCCAACGCATGCGTACCCTCGCCAGCCGCGTGATCGACCTGTGTGAAGCGGCCGGAGTGCAGGTCATTGTGCTGTCGGGGCCCAACCCATCCGACCTCTTGCCTGCCGCGCGGCGCATACGCAGCCTTGGCAATTCCCTGACCGATATCGCCGAAAGCCTGGCGCAGGATCGTCAGGACGTGACCTTCGTCGACAACTTCCGCGACCCGGAGATCACGCGTGCGCCCTACTGGTCCGTCGACCGTCTACACCTGGGACCGCTCGGTCACGAACTCGTCGCGTCCCGCGTCCTTGGCGCCATCGGCGTTGCCACCCAGCCCCCCGTACTCACCGACGCCGACGCTCCTCGCGGGGGCATCGTGGGGCAGGCTCGGTATTGGCGCGCCTACGTGCTGCCGTGGATGTGGCGTCGTCTCAGAGGCCGATCATCCGGCGACGGTCGCGAGCCCAAGTACCCCACATGGGTGCGGGTGGGCCCGGAGCGGCCGTGGTCTCCCGAGTTGCCGGGCACGTAGCGGGCGGACGGCAGGTCGGTGCCCTTGCACGCGAGTGTGCGGTTCGCGGCTGGCGCCACCGTGACGAGCATGTCGCCCGAGTGGAGGGCGTCGGCAGCGCGCTGAGGTCTCCGGCGCCGCTCACACGGTTCGCCGATCGGGGAGTCCACCGTTGCCGGATGGCACCGCGGGCCGAACCGCCGGACCGCCAAAGTCCGTTCCCGCGGGGCGTCCATGCGCGTCCTTATGGCCGATGGTGCCGTGACATGGTCATCGGCGTCCGCCACGGACAGTCGGGCGCCCCGACCAGGTCAACCTATTCGTATTACGATTTGGTTACACGCGCTGACAGGTACTACGTTTTGGTATAGCCTCCGATACGAGCGCAACTTGGTTGTCTCACAAGCACGGAACCACTTACCACAGAGAGGTCATGCAATGAAGCATCGATCAGTATCGACAGTTGCGGGGGTAGCACTCGTGAGCATGCTCGCAGCCGGAGCGTTGACATCCTGCAGTGCGGGAGATGGCGGCGGCGAGAGTGTCGGCGCGAACAACGGCGGTGGGGCACAGAGTGGAGGAACGGTCAACGTCACCCTCGCCAACCACGTCTGGACGGACATCATCAAGGAGAAGATCCCCGAGTTCGAAACGCTGACGGGCATCAAGGTCGAGTTGACTCAACTCGCCGAAGACCAACTGACGGACCAGTACAAGGTCAAGTTGAACGCGGGTTCCTCCGACATGGACGTCATGATGTACCGCCCACTCCAGGAAGGCAAGTTGTTCGGCAAGAGCAACTACTTCGCGGACCTGACCCAGCGTGTCCAGAGCAACGCCGAATGGGACTGGAGCGACTTCCAGGGTGGGCCAGTTGGGCTGACCACGTACCAGGACAAGGTCGTGGGGGTCCCGATTATCACCGAGAGCGAGGTTCTGTACTACCGCAGGGACCTGCTCGAGCAGGCAGGCCTGGAAGTACCGACTACTCTGGACGAACTCGAGGCGGCAGCCAAGGCGATCAGCGAGGCAAACCCGGGCATTGCCGGATTCGTCTCGCGCACGGGTCGCTCCGCAGCGGTCACGCAACTGTCTGGCTACCTTTACAGTTTCGGCGGCGAATGGATTGACGACCAGGGCAACTCGGCTGTGGGTAGCGACGAGGCTAAAGCCGCATACGCGTACTACGGCGGTCTGCTGCGCAACTATGGCCCCGACAACCTGAGCACCGACATGAGTTGGCCCGAGGCTTTTGCGATCTTCTCCCAAGGCAATGCGGCTTTCCTCACGGACGCCTCCAGCCTGTACAAGAACACCACCGACCCGGAGAAGTCAACGGTAAGCGACAAGGTTGGCTTCGCGGCCTTCCCTGCCGGTCCGGCCGGTTCACGTCCGTACAACGTGGCCGCGTGGGGCCTCGGCATCAACTCGGCCTCGAAGAACCAGGACAACGCCTGGAAGTTCATCGAATGGGCTACCAGCCCAGAGATGACGCTGGCGATTCAGGCGGCGGGTGTCGCCGGCGCGCGCACGTCAGCGTGGGAAGACCCGGCCGGTACCGCTAACCTTCCAGCCGACCTCGCGAAGGCCGTCGCTGCGAATGGTGCAGGCGGGGTCGGCAACGACCGGCCGCTGGTCATTGGCGTAGCGGAGGCGCGTGAGATCGTGGGCGCGCCCATTGTCGCAGCCATCGTCGGCGACGACTCCGACGCGGCGGCCGACGAGGCTGACGCTGCCCTTCAGCAGTTGCTGGACTCAGAGCGGTAATCGACGCAGGTCGGTGCCTCTCCGGCACAATGTCGGAGAGGCACCCTCCCGTCGACTGCGTCCCCGACCGTCTGTCGACTCACTGATTGCGAACCACGAAATGACTCTCCAAGTTGACGAGAAACTACCCACCCGAGAACTATTGTCCCGATGGACGAACAACCATCGAAAATGGTTATTCGCCGCTCCTGCCATGGCATTTGTCGCCTTGCTGATAGGCTTCCCACTCGGTTGGACGCTATACCTGAGTCTGACCAACGCGCAAGGATCGGTGCGGTCCCCATTTGACTTTATTGGTTTCGAGAACTACGGTAGTGTGCTCGCAGATACCGATCGTTTCTGGCCCGCCGCCGCGCGCACGGGAGTATTTACTGTCGGTGCCGTCGTTCTCGAACTCATTGCGGGAATGGGCATCGCCCTTCTGCTCCGTCGTTCCTTCCGCGGGCAAAAATGGGTTCGGGTTTCCATCCTGTTGCCTTTCGTCGTCACCCCCGTCGCCGTCGCCATGATGTGGCGGCTCATCCTCGAACCCAACATCGGATTCGCCAACCAATTCCTTGGTTGGTTCGGCATCCCTGCTCAACCGTGGTTGTCCAGTCCGGAAACCAGTTTGGCGACGCTGCTGCTGGTGGACGTCTGGGAATTCACCCCCATGGTTGCCATCATTCTGCTCGCCGGTTTGACCTCGCTGCCTGATGAACCGGACGAGGCGGCCAGGATCGACGGCGCCAGCGCTTGGCAACGGTTCTGGTACGTCACACTCCCGCTCGTCAGGCCCGTGGTGATCGTGGCCGTGGTGCTCCGAGCGATTGACGCGCTGAAGACGTTCGACCTGCTGTACGTGACCAAGGGCCAGGGTGGGGGGTCGTTCAACGAGGCGGAAACGCTCAACATCTACGTTTATGGCCTGAATTTTCAATACAACAACTTCGGGGTGGCCTCCGCAGTCTTGATCATCTTCTTCCTGATGATCCTCGCAGTGATGTGGCTCCTCACGTTACGTAAGAAAGAGAGCGACGCATGAGCGCCACGGACACCGTCGAGAAGACAATGTCGCCGACGCATCGCAGACCGAAGAATCGCAAACGCACCCCATACTCAATATTCCGCACGGTCATGCTGGTCCTCATCGTGGCGATCTTCGTCGGACCGCTCCTGTGGATGTTGCTCTCATCTTTCAAGACGAACGTCGATATTCAGAATACCAGCAAGGCGTTTATTTTCGAACCGATTCTGGAAAACTATAGGGCAGTAATCGGGGACGGTGGATATTTGCGCTTCGTCTTCAACAGCCTCTGGATCGCCGTCGGTTCGACCGGTCTCTCATTAGTGATCGGGGTGCCCGCCGCCTACGCGATGAGCCGGTTCTCGATGCAGAAATCGGCCATGCTCGTACTGATGGCGCGAATCATTCCGGCCATCAGTTTGCTCGTGCCGTGGTTTTACGTGTTCGCGAACCTCGGATGGGTGGGCAGTTACGGGGTGATGATCCTCTCCCACATGTTCATCCTCATCCCCGTCAGTACGTACATCATGATGTCCTTCTTTGACTCGTTGCCGCTGGAACTTGAAGAAGCGTCCCTCGTCGACGGCCTGACTCCCATCGGAGCGTTCTTCAGGATCCTCTTGCCTTTGTCGGTGCCGGGGATAGCCACTGCCGGGATTCTGTCGTTCATCTTTTCCTGGAACAACTTCATGTTCGCCCTCGTGCTGACCGGTCGGGACACCAAGACACTCCCCGTCGCCGTCTTCAACTTCGTGTCGTACGCAAGCATCGACTGGGGAGCCATCATGGCCGCCACGGTCGTGATGACCCT
This sequence comes from Demequina sp., assembly GCA_030148645.1. Lineage (GTDB taxonomy): Bacteria > Actinomycetota > Actinomycetes > Actinomycetales > Demequinaceae > Demequina. The sequence goes on from JASBTB010000141.1 coordinate 4,832, forward strand.
GCCCATTATCGTGATCGCGTTGTTCTTGCAGAAATACATCGTCTCTGGCCTCACGGCTGGCGCGACGAAAGGCTGACCCGTGGGACCGATTCCCCCCATCGTGGTCATGGGTGTCCAAGGCTCGGGCAAGAGCACGATCGGCGCACTCTTGGCGGGGCGGTTGGGTGTCCCGTTCATCGACGGTGACAACCTGCATTCCGAGCAGAACAAGGAGTGGATGGCGTCGGGGCGCGCGCTATCCGACGCGCAACGGTTGCCGTGGTTGCGATCGGTAGGGGAATCCTTGGCACATGGCGCTACGTCAGGCGTGGTCGTGGCCTGTTCCGCACTCAAGCGCAGCTACCGCGATCTGCTTCGGGAGTACGCTCCGGCAATGTTCACGGTATTTGCCCAAGGGGATATGGCGGTGATCCGGGCGCGTATCGAAGCCAGGGACCACGAGTTCATGCCGCACTCGCTGCTGAAGACTCAGTTCGACGACCTTGAGGAACGCCAGGACGACGAGGTGGGCTTGACGGTGGACATCTCG
>JASBTB010000001.1 GCA_030148645.1 Demequina sp.
GAACCGGGCACGTACTTCAGATGCGTCCCCACCCACACGCTGATGCCGTTCACCAGGCCCATTCCCTCAAGCCCCTCAAACTCGGCGAAGGCCGTGGCCGCGAGTTCGTCGGACTCGGCATAGCGGCTCGGTCGTAGGTAACGCACCTCGTGACGGGGACTTGTAGGCGAGGGCGCACCTCGGCCCTGGATGGTGGCCTCGTACTCCACATCGAGCATTCCCACGCCTACCTCGATGCGGTGAAGACGCGTGCCGTGCGAGTCCGCAATCTCGGTGACAGCGACGGGCTCACCATCGCGTTGTAGTGAGAGTCTCTCGGAGATTTCGGCGCCCGTTCGTGCCACGGCGATCGCAAGGACCAGATCGCTTGGAACCGACACGTCAAGTCTCATGAAAGTCGTCACATCCCGGCGCATGCCCCCATCGTGTCACGCCCAGGCCGGGGGCTGGCGGGTGCCGACTCGACGTCTGGGCGGGCGTGCGCGTGCCTGTGGCGCCAACACGAAACCGGGGAATCGTCGTGCGCGTCTCGCCCTCGCGCGCACAAGTGAATACGGTGGGGGCATGAGCGATGACACGGAAGGCCTCGACCGTACCGATGTCGACTGGTTTAAGTCGGCGGTGTTCTATGAGGTGCTGATCCGGTCCTTCCGGGACTCGTCCGGCGACGGGGTGGGCGACCTCCGGGGCCTTACGGAGAAACTGGACTACCTCGAGTGGCTCGGTGTCGACTGCGTGTGGTTGCCCCCGTTCTTCCCTTCGCCGCTCAAGGATGGCGGGTACGACGTTGCCGCCTACACCGCCGTCGCCGACGATGTCGGCACCATCGACGACTTTCAAGAATTCCTCGATGCGGCGCATTCTCGAGGCATCCGGGTGGTCATCGACGTCGTCATGAACCACACGTCGGACCAACACCCGTGGTTTCAGGCTTCCCGCAGCGACCCGGAGGGGCCCTACGGCGACTTCTATGTGTGGCACGACACCGATGAGCCCTATGCGGACGCCCGCATCATCTTCGTGGACACGGAAAGTTCGAACTGGACCTGGGATCCGGTACGTCAGCAGTACTTCTGGCACCGCTTCTATAGCCACCAGCCGGACCTCAACTTCGAGAACCCCGCGGTGCACCAGGCGATGCTCGACGCGCTGACGTTCTGGCTCGACATTGGGGTCGACGGTTTCCGACTCGATGCGGTCCCCTACCTCTACGAAGAAGAAGGCACGAACGGCGAGAACCTCGCCCGCACGCATCAGTTCCTGAAGAAAGTTCGCAAATTCGTCGACGCGAACTACCCGGGTCGCGTACTGCTTGCCGAGGCCAATCAGTGGCCGGCGGACGTCGTCGACTACTTTGGCGATCCCGCCGTCGGGGGCGACGAATGCCACATGTGCTTCCACTTCCCGGTGATGCCACGCATCTTCATGGGGGTTCGGCGCGAGTCGCGGTATCCCATCAGTGAGATCCTGGCCCAGACGCCGGAGATCCCCGAGCACTGCCAATGGGGCATTTTCCTTCGCAACCACGATGAGCTCACCCTTGAGATGGTGACCGACGAGGATCGCGACTACATGTGGAACGAGTACGCCACCGACCCACGCATGAAGGCCAACATCGGCATCCGACGTCGCCTCGCACCGCTGCTCGACAACGACACGAATCAGATGGAATTGTTCTCGGCGCTGCTGCTCAGCCTGCCGGGTTCGCCGGTGCTCTACTACGGCGACGAGATCGGCATGGGCGACAACATCTGGCTTGGCGACCGCGACGGCGTGCGCACCCCCATGCAGTGGACCCCAGACCGCAACGCTGGTTTTTCACAAGCCAACCCGGGTCGGCTTTCCTTGCCGGTGATCATGGATCCGGTGTTCGGATTCCAGGCGATCAATGTGGAGGCCCAGCAGGCGAGCAGTTCGTCGCTACTGCATTGGACGCGCCGCATGATCCAGGTGCGTCGTCAGCACTCCGCCTTCGGTCGGGGCACCTTCTTTGACCTTGGGGGGTCCAATCCGTCGGTGTTCTCGTACCTGCGGGAGGACGGTGACGACGCGATGGTGTGCGTCAACAACCTTTCCCGCTTCCCGCAACCCGTCGAGCTCGACCTGCACCAGTTCATGGGATCGCGCCCGGTCGAGATGCTGGGGGGCGTCGAGTTCCCTGCCATTGGGGAACTGCCCTACCTGCTGACCCTCGCCGGATACGGTTTCTACTGGTTCCGGATAGCCAAGTCGGCTCCAACGGAAGGATCGGTCGCATGAGTGAGTGGATTGAACGCCCGGAACTGAGCGCCTACCTGGCGCGACAGCGCTGGTTCGGCGAGAGCGCGAAAGACGTCGCGATCACCCAGGTGCACGAGTTGGAGTGGCTGAGCGATCCAGCCGAGGGGCTGGGCGTTCGCTTCGAGTTGGTCCACGCAGGGTCGCTATACAACGTGCCACTGTCCTACCGTCGCCACCCCCATGAGGAACTCTCCTACGGTTTCATCGGTGCCGGGTTGCTGGAGGGTGAAGTGTTCTACGTCTACGACGCCCTCCACGACCCGGAGGCCCGCGACATCCTGCTTCGCGGGTTCACCGAGGGGATGGAGACTCCCGACGACATCGCCTACTCCCGGCTCGAGGGCTTCCATCTCGAACCAGACGGGGACAGCGTGCTGTTGTCCGCGGAGCAGAGCAACAGTTCGGTGATCGTCGGCGACAGCCTGGTCAAGTTCTTCCGCAAAATTGCGCCGGGGCGCAACCCCGACATCGAGATCCAGGCTGCGCTCACCCTGCTGGGCTCGGAGCAGATTTCGCCGTTGCTCGGCTGGATCAGCAGCGGCGAGGTCGATCTGGCCATGGTGGGAGTGTTCCAGCGGTCGGCGACCGATGGCTGGGATTCGGCACGCGCCAGTTTCCGTGCGTTGCAGGACGACGCCATGCGTGCACGGGATGCTGGCGGGGACTTCGCCGGGGAGTGTGAACGTCTCGGGGAGACGCTCGCCATGGTGCACGCACAGATGCGGGAGAGCCTTCCCACCGCACTGTGGGGCCCGGCCGATGTCGCCGCACTCGTCGGTCGTCTGAATGCACGTCTGAACAAGGCGCTCGCCACCCATGACACTGTCGAAGCCTATGAGGACCGTGTTCGTGAGGCCTACGCCGCCCTCGAATCCTGTGTGCCTATCCCGGTGCAACGCGTGCACGGCGACTTCCACCTCGGCCAAACCCTTCGCACCACCTCCGGATGGAAGATCATCGACTTCGAAGGCGAACCCGCGCAACCCGCCGAGGATCGGGTCCGCCTCGACTCCGTCACCCGCGATCTTGCGGGCATGCTGCGCTCGTTGGACTACGCCGCCCACTCGGTCACCATTGCGCTGGGCGTGGACGACAACGAGTACGCCGACGACTGGGTACGGCGCAATCGGGTCGCGTTCCTCGACGGCTACGGATATGTAGCGTCCGAGTCGGCGGTGGCGCTTCTTCGCGCCTACGAGATCGATAAGGCCCTGTACGAGGTCGTCTACGAGTCGCACTACAGGCCGGACTGGGTGCAGATCCCGTTGCGCGCGCTCCAACGGCTGCTCTGACGTCGTCACACCGTGTGCGTGGCCCGTCAATCCCGCGATTGCGCCTTCAATACCGCCTTGGCCGCGGCAAACCGGGCGATAGGAACCCGGAACGGAGAGCACGACACATAATTCAGTCCGACGCGGTGGAAGAATTCGATCGAATCCGGGTCGCCGCCGTGCTCACCGCAGACTCCCGTCTTGAGATTCGGCTTGGTGTCACGGCCCCGTTTCACCGCAATCTCCACGAGTTCGCCGACGCCGTCAACGTCGATCGACTCGAACGGGTTGCGCTCCAGGACGCGATCCATGACGTAGTGGGTGAGGAAGCCGTTCTCGGCATCGTCGCGGGAGATACCGATCGCCATCTGCGTCAGATCGTTCGTGCCGAACGAGAAGAAGTCGGCATGTTCGGCGATCTTGTCGGCGATGAGGGCGGCTCGCGGAATCTCAATCATGGTTCCGATCGTGTACTCCAAGTCAGCGCCCGCGGCGTCGAGTTCTTCCGTGACGGCCTTCTCGACGATTCCACGCTGCGCTTCGAGTTCTTTGCTCAGCGCCACCAACGGGATCATGATCTCGACGCCCACTGTCTCGCCTTCGCGTTCCTTGACGGCAAGGGCGGCCCGGATAATCGCTCGAGCCTGCATGTCGGGAATCTCTGGGTACAGCATCGCCAGACGGCAGCCTCGGGTGCCCAGCATGGGGTTCTGTTCGTGCAACCGCTTGACTTGGGACAGGACCTCTCGAGCCTTGGCCAACTCCGTCTCGTCTGCCCGCTCGAACTCGAGTCGCTGCACCAACAGCGACTGTTCTACAAGGTTCGGCAGGAATTCGTGGAGTGGTGGGTCCAGCAGTCGTACCGTGACGGGTAGCCCCTTCATGGCGGTGAAGATCCCCTCGAAATCGCTTTGCTGCATCGGGAGGATGTCCGCCAGCGCCTCAGCCCGGGCATCGGCCGTCGACGCGAGGATCATGCGTCGCACGGCGGGCAGTCGGTCCTGCGCCATAAACATGTGTTCGGTGCGGCACAGGCCGATTCCCTCAGCCCCCAACTCCCGCGCTTTCGAGGCATCCTCGAAGTTGTCCGCATTGGCCCGTACCCCAAGGGTGCGGACCTCGTCGGCCCATTGCACGACGCGCTGGAAGTCCTCATTGATCTGTGGCGGGACGAGTTCCAACTTCTCGCCATAGACGTCCCCTGCCGTCCCGTCGAGCGTGACGACATCTCCCTCGCGCAACACACGGTCGCCGATGGTCAGCGTCTTGCCCGCCACGTCGATCTTGATGCCTGCAGCACCCGCGACGCAGGGCTTGCCCATGCCGCGGGCCACCACGGCCGCGTGGGACGTCATGCCACCGTGAGCCGTCAAAATGCCCTGGGCCACGATCACCCCGTGGATATCGTCCGGGTTGGTCTCAAAGCGCACCAGCACGACGGGCTCTGCCCTGCCACCCCGTTCGGCCGCGGTGTCGGCGTCGAAGACGATCTCGCCGACGGCGGCCCCTGGTGAGGCTGGCAGTCCCTTGGCGATGGGCTTGCGTCCGTGGTGGGGATCGATCGCCGGATGCAGGAGTTGATCGAGTTGGGCAGGCTCAATGCGCATCAAGGCTGTCTCGTGGTCGATGATTCCCTCATCGACAAGATCGGAAACCACCTTCAGCGCTGCGGCGGCGGTACGCTTGCCACTACGGGTCTGGAGCAGGAACAGTTTGCCGTTCTCGACAGTGAACTCCATGTCCTGCATGTCGCGGTAGTGGTGTTCCATCGTGAGCATTGTTTCGACGAGTTGGTCGTAGGCCTCCGGCAGCACCTCCTGCATCTGCTCCAGCGGACGCGGAGTACGGATACCCGCCACGACATCCTCGCCTTGGGCGTTCAGCAGGAACTCGCCGTACAGGGCCTTCTGCCCCGTCGAGGGGTTGCGGGTGAAACAGACGCCCGTGGCCGAGGTGTCGCCACGGTTTCCGAACACCATCTGCATCACATTGACCGCGGTGCCCAGGTCAGCAGAGATGTTGTTGGCGCGGCGGTACACCTCGGCCCGGGGGTTGCCCCATGACTTGAACACGGCGTTCACCGCGCGGTGCAGTTGCTCGTGGGGGTCCGTGCTCCAGTCGCCGCCCAGGTGCTCGCTTGAGATTTCCTTGAAAGTAGCGACGAGTTCCTTGAGGTCTTCGGCGGACAGGTCGGTGTCGTTGGCCACGCCACGATCGGACTTCAGTGCCGACAGCGCGTCCTCGTACGCGTGCCCCGGCACACCCTCGACAACCTCGCCATACATTTGGATGAAGCGGCGGTAGCAGTCCCAGGCGAAACGCTCGTTGCCTGACTCCTCGGCGACCGCGACCACTGACTCGTCGGAGATTCCCAGATTGAGGATGGTGTCCATCATCCCGGGCATCGAATGGACCGCGCCGGAACGCACGGAGACCAGCAATGGCGTGCGGCTCCCGCCGAGTTTCCTGCCGGTGCGCTCCTCAAGACGCGCCAACGCAGCATCGATCTGACCGCCCAGGCCCTCCGGCCACTGCCCGGAACGCTTCATCGTCTCGACGCACGCCGTCGTCGTCACGGTGAACGCATCCGGTACCGGGACCCCTACTCGGGCCATCTCCGCGACGCCGGCGCCCTTGCCTCCCAGCAAGTTCCGCATCGAGGCGTCACCCTCGGAAAGATCGTAGATGTACCGCTTCTCGCCCATGATCGCCTTCAATCTCGCGCCAATACGACTCTCAGGGACCCCAATGTCCCGTCCCTGCCAAGCCTAGACTTGGTGCCGACCCGGCGGGCGGGACCACTAGCCCGGTGTCAGCCCGACCCCTACCGCTTGCACACGACGCCCGGCAAGAGCCGCAATGACGACCCGCTGCTTGCCGCGCGCTTGACCACGAGATCGAGTATCCGCGACGCCAGTTCCTCAAGTGCTACACCGGTAGTGTCCACGATCGGACACCCCAGTTTGCGCTGGATGGCGCTCACCTCGTCCAGTTCGTCGTAGATCGTGGCCAGGTCTGCGTAGCCGTCCCGGGTTCCGAAGCCTCCCATGGCGCGCACGCGCTGGTTGCGAGTGACCTGCAACTGTTCCGCCTTCATGGTGAGCCCCACGATGCGCCAACGATCCACGGTGAACAGCTCTTCCGGTGGCGCGATACCGGGCACGAGCGGCACGTTGGCGGTCTTGTACCCCAGGTAGCCCAGGTACATCGACAGTGGTGTCTTTCCGGAGCGCGACGCGCCCACCAAGACCATGTCGGCCTCACGTAGCGCCCCGGGAGCGGCGCCGTCGTCGTTGCGCACCGCGAAATCGATTGCCGCGACCCGGGTGAAGTAGTCGGCCTCCACGCCCACGGGACGGCGCGCCACCGCGTCGGCCTCCACGCCTGTCGCATGTTCCAGTGCCCGGATCGTGTCGGTCATCAGGTCCGCAGAGGGGATGCCAAGTTCCAGACACACCTCTTGGACGATGGCGACCATCTGGTGGTCCACGAGCGTGTACAGCACCGCAGTGGGATGGCCGGGGCGATCCCGCAGCGTCTCCAGCGCCTTGTGCACGTGTTCCAACGTGACCATGCGGCGGTGCCGCACCAAACTGAACTCACGCCCGGGAAACTGGGTGATGGCCGCGCGCGCGATCCGGGTCGCAGACTCACCTGTTGAATCGGCGAAGATGTGAACCTGCAACGGTTCTGCAGCCGCCATGTCTTCACTGTAGCCCTCGGGGCCTGGTTCACGGGCTCTGACTTGGTCCGGATTCCTCCACCAAGGGACAGCGACCGCCACGAATGCCGTTTCAGGATCGAGCCCACGTTGGTCGTGCGGCGCGGTTGCCGCATGATTCCTGAAGCATAGGCGCCGAGCACGCAGGTGACCCCACCATCGACCGACCCGCCTCACAGGCCGATGCCCGCCACCGACAGGGCGACCAGGTCGATCGCTGCGATCACCACGATCGCGACGAAGAGCGTGCGGGAAGACGGGTCGCGATGAGCGAGCCGGGTGGCCCAGCCCGCCACCAGCACCGCTGCGAGGAAGCCGAACCATCGCGGGGCGCCCAGGGCCCCGTCGGGACCCACGAGGATCACGCCGGAGGCAGTCGTTAGCAGCGCGGCGGTGGTCAGCGCGGTGGCATGGGCGCCCATCCGGTGCGGGAGTCCGCGGACGCCCGTGGCGATGTCGTCGCCGAGGTCGGGTAGCACGTTGGCCAGGTGGGCGGCCACACCCAGCAGCCCGCATGCGACCACCAGCCAGACCGCTGGCCATCGTGCGGGGCTGGCCGAGAGTGTCACGACGGCTGGCGCAAGACCGAATGAGAGGGCGTACGGTAGCCACGACACAATGGTGTGCTTCAACCCAAGGTTGTAGCCCCACGCGCTGATGACCGTGAGCAGGGCGATTGCGCCGCCCGGCCAGCCGAGCGTCACCGACAGCGCGGAGGTCGCGAGCAGCGCCGCCGCGGCGGCACGCGCTACGATGCGCGGCTCAAGGGTGCCCGTGGCGAGGGGCTTGTCGCGACGTTTAACGGCCCGGTCCCGTGCGGCGTCGAGGTAGTCGTTGGACCACCCGATCGACAGCTGACCAGCGAACACCGTCGCGGTTACCAGCGCTCCGCGTCCCGGCATGAGCCCGGCGAGCACGGCCAGTCCCGCACCGACGGCAGTGACGACCACCGTGGGAAGGGGATGACAGGCCAACACCAGCGCTCGCACCGGCTGCGATGAGGTCACCCCAGCGATGCTAGTAGCCGGGCCTTGTGCCCGTTGTGGCGTTTGCTGCCGGGAATAGGCCGTGTGACGCGCCTGGTTGCACAGGCAAGCGCCACTGCGGCGTCCGGAAAGGGAGTGGGACTGTGAGCGGCGATGACGACGACGACACGGGCACCACGTTGAGCAGCCCCGCTGGCACGGAGGACCATCTGCAAGCGGTGCGGGGCGCAGACGGCACCACGCCTCGGGTGCTCGTGCTGGGAGCGACTGGCTACGTGGGCGGCCGCCTGGTGCCGCGGCTGCTGGCGGGCGGGTACCGGGTGCGCACTCTGACGCGCTCCGCGGGCAGGATCGCCGCGTTGCCCTGGTCGGACCGGGTCGAGGTGGTCGAGGGTGACGCTGCGGACGCCGATGCCATGGACCTCGCCATGGACGGTGTCGACATCGTGTACTTCTTGGTGCACTCAATGACCGGCGGCCGCGACTACGGCAGGCGCGACCGTGCCATTGCGCTCAACGTGGCCAAGGTGGCGGCGGATCACCACGTGGGGCGCATGATCTACCTGGGCGGGCTTCACCCCGCGGGCGTCGAACTGTCCGAACACCTGGCCTCGCGCAAGGAGGTGGGCGACATCCTCATGGTGGGCGCCGTTCCCACCATCGTGCTCCAGGCGGGGGTCATCATCGGCGCCGGGTCCGCGTCCTTCGAGATGATCCGCCACCTTACCGAGGTGCTGCCCTATATGCCCGCTCCACGATGGGTGCTCAACACGATCCAGCCCATCGCCGTGCGGGACGTCATGTATTATCTGCTGACGGCCGCACGCGTCGAGGGCACGGTCAATGCGGCCTTCGACATCGGCGGGCCCGACGTCATGCGCTACGCCCAGATGATGAATAGTTATGCCGCCGCCGCGGGTCTCCCGCAACGCCGGATCACCGCGCTGCCGGTATTGACCCCCAGGCTCGCGTCCCACTGGGTAGGGCTGGTCACCCCCGTGCCGCGCCAGATCGCCCGGCCTCTTGTCGAGTCCTTGCTGCATTCCTGCGTGGTGAAGGACGATGCGATCCACGGCCTGCTCCCGCCTCCACCCGAGGGTCTCACCGGCTACCCCGAGGCGGTACGGCTCGCCTTGGGTCGCATCGAGATCGACCAAGTGGAGACCAGTTGGGTCGACGCACGTGTCTCCGGGGTTGCCAGCGACCCGATGCCGAGCGACCCCGTTTGGGCTGGGCGCACCCTCTTCAAGGATGCGCGCCGCAAGTCGACGTCGGCGGACCCGGAGGCGGTGTGGAGGGTGATCTCGCAGGTGGGCGGCACCACCGGGTGGTACTCGGGATCGCTGCTGTGGGCGATGCGCGGGCTCATCGACCGAGTGTCCGGCGGAGTGGGGTTGCGAAGGGGTCGCCGCACCCAGACGGAGGTCACGGTGGGCGACGCGATCGACGTGTGGCGGGTTGAGCACCTCGAGCCCGGAAGGCTCCTGCGTCTGCGTGCAGAGATGCAGGTCCCGGGCAACGCGTGGCTCGAGATGGGGGTGGACCCGGCCGACGGCGGATCGGAGTACTGGCAGCGGGCCGTGTTCTTCCCGCGCGGCCTCACCGGTCGCCTCTACTGGCTGTCCATGCTCCCCTTCCACGGCCTCATCTTCAGCGGCATGGTTAACCGCATCGTCGCCATCGCCGAAGGCGCGGGAGCCGACGCCGCGCTCGCCGCCGACTCCCCCTACTGACACTCGACCGCCCGTCGTGCCGACGATACCCGCCGTCGAGTTCTGGCGCGACGTGTGGGCAGGGGAATTGGGACAAGGCGTGTCCGTGTCCGTGACCGCCCAAACCCTTGCGACACACATCACCGGAACCGACACGAGGCGACACGTCTGTCAGACACGTCTCAACACACCACACGGTCGGGCTGACAGGACTTGAACCTGCGACCCCTTGCAGGAGCCGGCCCCTGTCCGGTCCTTCACGGTTGCCTCGGATACTCGCGAGTTCCCTTGTGTTGGGAGGGAACCGGGCGGTTCGCTCGATCCGACTGTACCCGGTCGTTCACGGTTGGTCCCGGTTGAATCGGTTGGGTTTCTGATGGGCTCGCGCGGTTCCGCACACTCGACGCTCCCTTCGCTCCTGCTCGCCTTCCGTCATGACACCGTGTTGACGACGTCATGACAACGTGGATACGCTTGAGGTCGCATATTTGGAGGAAGAAATGGCCACACCCACCCGTGACGAGTACCTGCAGATGCGGATCACCGCTGAGGCGAAGGAACGCCTGCGCGATGCCGCCAGGGCGTCCGAGCA